>JAULVA010000165.1:0-4692 GCA_032111275.1 Bdellovibrionota bacterium | reverse complement strand
GCCCATCGCCGTAAGTCTAATTGGTCTCATCAAAGCCGGCAATAAACCGTTTTGACGTCAAAAGGTGACTCCGCTCATGCACCGATCTGGAGAGTGGATGCAGACTCGTGATTCTCAAGATGGCGCCGGTGAGCTCTTCCGTTTCGGTTGACTCGCTGCGCGAGGATTTTGAAATCCCACTACTACCGTCCCTTCCAAATCGTGGGAGGCGGTAGTCGATAGTGGTTTTCCACGAGGTACTGGCTATGGCTCTTCAAACCCTACGCGCGCTCTTCATGCAACAACTTCGATTGATGTACTCCGGTGAGCACCAACTCTCCAAATCCTTACCGAGGATTCTTCAGGGGATCTCCTCAGGGGACACCAAATCGTTGCTTCGTGATTATCAGCTTCAGGTTGAGGAGCGATGTGAGCGCCTCGAGGGGATTTCAAAGATACTCACTGAGAACCTTGGTGGTGAACGATGTGGAGTCATGGAAGCGTTTACTCGTCAAGCTGGAGCCCTCTCCGAATTGAGGGGGGACGATCGAGTGCTCGATCTCGCGATCCTCTCAACTCTTCGTCAGGTCGGATATTTTGAAAAGAGTAGTTACGAATTGGCGCGGTCCTTCGCCGATGTGCTTGGAGAGGATGAGGTGTTGGAAACGTTGGATGGCATGCTCTCGCAAGTGGAGGAAAATGAGAGAGCGTTGATACTCCTAAGTGAGGAGATGATGGATATGGCTCTCCATGACAGTTCAACTCAGAGTTATGGGGTCTTCAGGGTTGTTCCGCGCGATCTCGCTTCCTAGAGCGCGTCAGAGGTGATTAACGTAGTTGGTGAGGACAAGACGATATGCAGGCGAGAGAATATATTCGAAGTGTGTATAAAGAGCTCATGAGAGAGAAACCCCACCGCCAAGGGTACCCTCAAGGAGCGTTTTTAGCGGCGGCTCTTGAAGTCATTCAGGAGGTGAGGTCTCCGGTGAAGGAGGAGACCTTAGTTCGGCTCGCCGTGCTTGAGCTTGAAAAGGAAAGGTCGCACGCGTTGGGTCTGAAGGCTGTGGGTTAGTAGGTATAAAAGCCTCGACCGCTCTTTTTGCCGTACCAGCCAGCCTCGACATACTTGATCAGGAGTGGACACGGACGATATTTGTCCTCTCCAAGCTCCCTGTGCAAGACCTGTAAGATGTAGAGCAGGGTGTCGAGTCCGACGAAGTCGGCGAGCGTAAGCGGGCCCATCGGTTGATTGGTGCCGAGCTTCATCGCAGTATCGATATCCTCGGCTTTCACCCCCTCCTGTACAAGGAATATAGCCTCGTTCAACATCGGACAGAGAATTCGATTGACGACAAATCCTGGCGCGTCGATGGCGAGTACGGTTGTTTTCTGAATAGCGGCGCAAAAGGATTGCAGAGCGTTGTAGGTTTCGTCACTCGTTTGTAGTCCTCGAATTAACTCCACGAGCTTCATGACCGGAACGGGATTCATAAAGTGAACTCCCATCACCTGCTCTGGTCGCCCGGTCGAGGCGGCGAGTCGGGTTATTGATATCGATGACGTGTTGCTCACCAGGAGCGATCCGCTCTGGAGCACTTTGTCGAGCTCTTTGAAGAGAGATGCCTTGGCTTCGAATTGCTCGATGACCGCCTCAATGACGAGGTCGCACGTGGAGAGATCTGAGAGGGTCGTTGCCTTAGAGAGACGAGACAAGGTGGAGGCACGATGTGTCGCGTCGATCGTCCCTTTCTCAACCGCCTTTGAGAGGCGGGAATCTATCCCGGCGATCCCTCGGTCGATCACGTGGGGAGCGGCGTCCCACACTACCGTCTTGTAGCCGGCGCTCGCGATAACCTGCGCGATACCCGCGCCCATCTGACCGGCCCCAACAACACCAACAGTTTTAATATCTTTCATAGTTTTTCTCTCTTGAGTGACGCCCTCGAACGGGGGGATGGGGCTATTTGTACATCGGAAATGAAATGTGCCACCATATTGAATATTCGGCCCCTCTAAGGGCTAAAGACAAGAGAATAATCATTGTACTAGGCGGTGTAAGATATGAAGCGCGTCTTTGGTCGAGACCTTGCCATTGATTTAGGAACCGCCAATACCCTTATCTACGAAAAGGGCGTAGGAATTCTCCTCAATGAGCCATCGATGGTGGCGTTGAAAGAGGTAAACGGAAAACGGATACCCGTTGCCTATGGCTCTGAGGCCAAGACGATGCTCGGAAAGACCCCTGAGGGTGTGGTTGTTATTCGACCTGTGCGCACCGGAGTCATCGCCGATTTCGAGGTGGCGAGTTTAATGTTGCGGCACTTCATCTCTCGGGTGCGAGCCACCTGGTGGTCGATTTCGAAGCCGCGCATCATGGTCGGAGTTCCGTGCGGAATCACGGAGGTTGAAAAACGGGCGATACGTGAAGCGGTCGAGGGTCAAGCCCGGGAGGTGCGATTGATCGATGAGGCGATGGCGGCGGCCATCGGATGTGATCTTCCCGTTACAGAGCCGGTCGGAAGCCTTGTTGTTGATATCGGCGGTGGCACCACAGACATCGCCATCATTAGTATGAAAGATATGGTTTGCTCCGCTTCCCTGCGTCAGGGAGGAGATGCTCTTGATGAGGCGATAGTGAACTACATGCGTAGGCGTCATCACATCTTAATTGGCGAGGCGACCGCTGAGCAGATCAAGAAGTCGATAGGGACCGCTCATCCGGATTACGACGACGAGGTGATGGAGGTGCGGGGACGCTCGCTCATTCACGGCACACCTACCGCTATTATGATTAGTGGACGAGAGGTGCGTGAGGCGATGGGTGAGGTGATTGGCTCAATTATCCTTGCCATTCGGCAGACCCTTGAGAATACCCCTCCAGAGCTCGCTGGTGATATTATCCATCGTGGGTTGGCTCTCGCTGGAGGCGGCGCCTTGGTGCGAGGACTTGCAAAGCGGCTCTCAGAAGAGCTTGAATTAGAGGTAACGGTTCCCGCTGACCCGCTCGGCGTTGTCGCGGAGGGGGCTGGGAAATGCCTCGACCATAGCGATGTATTTGAAGGGGTGTGGCTCTCCTAGGGGGAGTCGTCTACGCCACCGTTCGTGGCGACGTCTGTTCCCGTGTCGGCTGCGCTTTGAGGCTGCGGAGATCCTCTGACATCATCGCTACGATACCGCCTATCGCGCTCGATACCGTCACGGCTAGGAGCCAGATGGCGCCAAACGCAACGGCTTGCTCATAGGTCACGATCGCTGGGGCTGTCGTGAGGAAGTAGGTGTAAGCCTTCTCTCGCACACCAAGTCCGTTCCAACTAATCGGCAAGCTGCAGACGATATTGACGAAGGGGATGACCAGGAGAAGTGTCGTGAAGGAGATGGTAATTCCCATGCCATACGCCATGACGGCGTGGAGGGAGATCTGAAGAAGATGGAACACTATCGAGAGGCTCGTGATCGTCGAGAGTGTCTTGAGATCTCTTGGGAAGATCGCCATGACCTGCTGAAGCTTGTGCCCGATCTTAGTTGTCTTCATGTAGGGAAGGCGGGGCAGGAGCCACGGTCCGATGAGCCATCCTCCGGTGCATCCGACCACAAGTAGCAACAGAAGCTGAATAAGATCGGGGGCAACGCGATCTCTTCCCATAATCGCGCTTGTAACCAACGCGATGCAGCTTAGTACGATGAGGCCGTGGATGCGGTCCGCGACGACCGAGGCGAGGCCTTCAGTCTTTTTGGGTTGCCCTTGAGCGACGAGAATTCCCCGAGCGGCATCGCCACCGAGCATGCCGAAGCTAAAACAATTAAGAAACATCCCGATGAAGTAAGCCTTGAGCGCGGAAGGATAGGGGGTAGTGATTCCGCCGGAGCGGGCGATCGTCCACCATTTGAGTGAGCTGATAAGTTGTCCCGCCGTGTATCCGACAACCACCAACAGAACGCTCAGAGGAGACATCGTGAGGAAGGTAGCGCGGAGGTTTTCGAAATCGACGGATCGTAGCACGATACCCACCATGAGGATGCTGAGGGCGAACTTGATCAGGCTTTTAGTATTCATCGTATCGGTCTGCGGTATTGGCGAACTATCTCAGATTGAGTTTCCTTTTTCAAATCAGTGAATTCGCCAAAAGATAGCGGTAGGCGCTACCCTTCCATGGAACGAAGTTTCCACGGAGCGATTGATTTAAGGCTTCCAGGGGGCTTGATATCACTGTACTATTTATGGAACGGTCAATCGTTGGGAGAGTGAAAAGTTGAATTCGTACGCGCCGAAAAGCGGGAGATCTGGCTGGTCCCTTTGGGTGGAGGAGAACCTTCAACTTGTGAGCGTTGCCGGTTTAGTCCTCTTCTTTCTTCTCGCCTTCGCCCTTTCAACCCTCTTTCGAGCCGAGCAGGCACCTCCGCCTCTCATGGCGATGGCTGATCTCGATGTCGTGATGGGACCAGTAAAAACATGGGAGGAGGGGTCCACAACTCGTCTGAAAGGTGTGCACCTCAAGATTAAAAATCGGGGAGATGTCACGGCGAACAGTGTGGTTGTGATGGGCACATTCCGTGGAGTCCCGCTCCAAATACCGGGAAAGACCCAACTGACGCCGGGTGAGATCGGTGACTACTCCATCACGTTCCCCGTTGTCATTCTAAGTAACGACGCTATGGAGTTTACGGCTGGGTGCTCTAATTGTGTTCCGTTCGGTACTCCTCACAGGTAAGTGA
>JAULVA010000164.1:2801-5909 GCA_032111275.1 Bdellovibrionota bacterium | reverse complement strand
CAACGTTGTGGTTGAGATTAACTTCTCAATCAAGGCAAATATGTCGATTCCAGAGACTGAGAAGATTGAGCTCTTGAAAGAGCGAGCGTTTGAGCCAGGTATCTTCGTATCGACGGTAACCAGGAAGGATCCTAAGATCGAGGTAGATTGCAGCACCGTAGTGTTCGGTAAGCGACAAGGATTCAGCGCGTAAGGGAGTACTCGCAAGCACAACTACTAAGGCCCCGGCTACCAGGCGTAGGGGGGCCTTTTTTCATGCCCTTAGACGTTCCTATGAGATTGACCCTTCACCGCTCGGGCGGCTATCCTTGGCCCCGATTGCGAGGAACCCCGCATACGGGGCACGAGGTTTGCTATGTCGGAACAACAACAGTCGTCGGGGATTTGGGCAGAGCTCGTCGCCTTCGTGAAGACCCTTGTGATTATCCTCGGGCTCGCTCTTCTGATTCGCATACAGATAGTTGAGCCGTTCAAAATCCCCTCGGGCTCAATGAAGCCAACCTTACAGATAGGGGATTACATCCTTGTTTTGAAGTTTTGGTACGGGCTCCGACGTCCCGAATTTCATACCCCTGATATCAGGATGGGCTCCTGGCACGGGATTCCGTATCCGATTATACGGGACTCCGGGATCTCCATGAAGCAGTTCGTGACGTGGCAAAATCCTAAGCGGGGAGACGTCGTCGTGTTCACTCGCCCCGACGACCCATCTACTCCATATGAGGATGACTCGCAGATTCACATCATCAAACGAGTTGTCGGGCTTCCCGGTGAGTCGGTCGAGGTTCGAGGAGCCCAGGTGCTGATCAACGCAAGACCCCTTGAGGAGCCCTATGCTCGATGGGTACATGGCGGCGGTCTTGAAGGGGACTTCGGACCGCAAACCGTTCCAGAGGGGCACGTATTACTTCTCGGAGATAACCGGGATGAGTCGAAGGATTCACGTTTCTGGACCGTTCCCTTCCTCGATGAGGAAAGAATCAAGGGAAGAGCTGTGATCGTCTTCTGGTCCTTCGATAGCCTCTCTCGTATTGGAAATCTGATTCGATAAGTGCGATGTGGTACCTTCAGCCTTCACCAGTAGTTTTTAAAGTCACGGGCAAGGACGCTCGCCGCTACCTCAACAATAGGCTCTCGAACGATCTCCGTACCGCAGCTGCGGGCGCTTCTCTGGTCGCCGGAGCTCTCACACCGCAGGGGCGCGTTGAGGGGCTCTACACGGTCTATGTTGTGAGCGACGACCTCTTTTATCTCGCCAGTGATGGCGGAGAGCGTCAGCCACTATTTGCGGCGCTCGGCCGATATATCGTCGCCGATCGAGTTTCGATTATCGATTGCTCCTCGGAGGCGCTGGTAGGGCACGTTACGGGTCACGACCCACTTGCGGGCGATGAGGGCGTTCTTTGTCTCACGCATCCCCAACGCCGAATCGGTTCGGAGGGGCGGGACTTCTTACTCATTGCTGAAAATCCCGCGGCCATGTTGGCGAAGATTACGGAGCAACTAGGCGAAAGCCTCTCAAGTGTTGAGTACGACCTGAAGCGATTCGCCGACGGCTTTGCGCAGTATCCGACGGAGATAAACGATTCGATTATCCTCACAGAAGCTCGAGTACGTGACGCCGTATCCTTCCAAAAGGGGTGCTACGTTGGCCAAGAGGTTATCGAGCGCAGCGACGCCATAGGCAAATTGCCACGTCATCTTGAGCGAATCGTGTTTGAAGGGACGGAAAGCCCTCAGCCGCAGGCAAGCGTTGTCGGCAAAGATGCGAAGCCTATTGGCAAGATTCTCTCAACCATCTCAGACGTTGCGAGCAACAAGACCCTCGCCTTCGCGCTCCTTAAAACAGGAGCGTGCGCCCCACACGATCAGGTTCAGTGTGAGGCTCGAGTCGGAACCATTCTTTCACCAGAGGATAAATAGGTATGACAAACACAAAGCTTGATCGTGGCGCCGTTGTAGACTTCCTGATTCAGAGCAAGGTGCTTAAGTTCGGTGAGTTCACCCTCAAGTCCGGTCGGAAAGCCCCGTATTTCATCAACGCTGGTGGCTTTGACGACGGTGAGAAGATTACGAAGCTCTCATCATTTTACGCCCAAAAGATCGTGGAGCTTGGGCTCGATAACGTCGATGTGATATTCGGGCCAGCATACAAGGGAATTCCTCTGTGTGTTTCCACCGCGATGAGCTTGCAGCAGAACTTTAAAAAGAACATCGGCTTCTGCTTTAACCGAAAAGAGGCGAAGACCCACGGTGATGGTGGGGAGTATGTTGGCAAGGCGCTCACTAAGGGAGCGCGGGTCATTCTTGTTGAGGATGTTGTGACCGCGGGTTCTACCTTGAATGAGGTGGTCCCCGTGTTACGCGAGAAGGTAGGGGTTGAGGTCGCGGGTGTTGTTATCTTGGTTGACCGCGCTGAGAAGGGCTCCAGAACGTGCTCAGCGGTACAGGAGGCTGAAGAGAAGCACGGTATTAAGATTCACCCCCTCGTCTCGATTCATGATATTATCTCGTACCTCTCGGGCGCTAACTCATCAGGTTTTCAGATCGATGATGAGCTGAAAGCGCGAATCGAAACCTATCGTGCGGAGTTTGGAGCACCATGTACCGTAGCGTAACCAATCTACTTCTTGCTCTTGCCGCGACTATTTTGATCGGCGCTGTTCCCGTTCATGCTGATGAACGCTCAGAGGCGCTCGACCGACAAGCGACGACCATCTATCAACAGGTGTTCAGTCCGTTCTGTCCGGGCCGTTCGCTGAATGATTGCCCAAGTTCAAAGGCTGGTGAGCTGAAGGATGAGATGCGTGCGGAGCTTGAGGCGGGTAAATCGCCCGAGGTTATCCTTAACGAGGTCTTTCAAAAATACGGCGACCAATACCGCGCGGTTCCCCAGTTCTCGGGGGTAGGGGTCCTGGTGTGGCTCGTTCCCATCGGTTTTGTCGCTATCGGATTGGCGGTCGCCGTAGGTGTCTCGATCAGTCGAAAAAAGACCGCATCGGCCCCGGTTCCCTCAAGCAAACCAGCGCTCTCAGCTGATCAGGAGCGGAGGATTCAGGAGGAGCTCTCCAAGCTTGATTAGGAGGGCTCTTTGCTCCACCATTTCTA
>JAULVA010000164.1:0-2791 GCA_032111275.1 Bdellovibrionota bacterium | reverse complement strand
GGATGAATCATGGAGCTACCGTCGCGCAATCATCAGGGTTGGTTTGACCTCAGTCGACACGTTCGAAGGGAGATCCGGCGCCGTGAGCTCTGCTCGGTGCTTGTCCGACCATTTCGCGCGGTTCTCGCGTCCGCCCTTCGAGTTCTCGTCCTTGTTGTCGTGATCGTCGTTATCTTTAAGGTCTCCTTTGTGGAGGCTTTTTTTGTGCCTTCCTCATCGATGACGCCGACCCTTCGAGCCCGGGATTACATTTTAGTGCCGAAATTTCTGTATGGGCTTCGGCTCCCATTGTTCAAAGATGTCGTCGTTTCGTGGGCCAGACCGGAGCGTGGCGATGTGATCGTTTTCAACAGGGCTCATCCGAGCGTCGATGGAGCGACCTCTGAAACGGAGACCGTCGTGAAGCGCGTAATCGGCCTTGAGAACGACGTCGTGGAGATACGAGGTCGAGAGGTACTGGTTAATGGCGCTCTCTTGCGAGAGCCCTACGTTCCGTGGAGTGGGGGGGCGGGTGAAGCTCCGTGTCACTTCGGGCCTCAAAAGGTTCCCGCGGGTAAGGTGTTCGTTTTGGGGGATAACCGGGATAACTCCGAGGATTCCCGCGTGTGGGCAGACCCCTTCGTTTCGCTCTCTAAGGTTTTGGGCAAGGCGGTGATGGTGTACTGGTCTTCAGCCCACGATAGTCGAGTCAGAACGGTTCTTTAGACCCTGTTTCTTTTAGTCGCCGCACGTTGACATGAAACGTCTCTCTGCCTAAGATCCGTGCTTCTATGCCACGTGTAATGCAAACAAAAAACGAGAAGGTCTCGGCGTACGTCTGTCTGACGAAGCCCCGTATCTTGACCATGGTTCTCGTGATGAGCGCGGCGGGATTTTTCCTTGGCGCTAAGAGCCTACAGCCGTTGGATACCTTTATTATCATGCTCCTCGGAACGGCGCTGAGCTCAGGCGGTGCCGCTGTTCTCAATCACTACATCGAGCGTGACGTCGACCAGAAGATGCACCGAACGAAGACTCGCCCCCTCCCGCAAGGGATCATTACACCCGCTGAAGCGCTCGAGTTCGGCATCACACTTGTGTTGATGGGCGTGGGGCTTCTCGCCTGGCAGGTAAATCTTCTCACTGGGTTCCTCTCGCTCCTGACCGTGTTCCTCTATGTCTTAGTGTACACACCACTCAAGCGTGTTACCTGGTGGAATACCGTTGTGGGCGCTATCCCAGGCGCGCTTCCGCCGATGGGTGGATGGACAGCGGCGACTGGGCAACTGGATGCCGGCGCATGGATCCTCTTCCTTATCCTCTTCGTATGGCAGCACCCACACTTCTACGCGATCGCGTGGATGTACAAGGATGACTACCGCCGTGGTGGCTTCAAGATGTTGCCCGTTGTTGACCCGGACGGCGTGAGCACCTTCCGCCAGGTAATCGCGTTCTCGGTGGTTCTCCTCCCCGTTTCCCTTCTTCCGGTCTTCTACGGCATGGCTGGACAATTCTATGGATGGGGTATCTTCATCCTCGGGCTCGTTATGCTTGGCATCGGAGTTAATCTCTACCGGTCACATTCCGTTCAGGATGCTAAGAAGCTCCTGCGAGCGTCGGTCATCTACCTTCCGCTCTTCTTCGCGCTGATCCTTGGGGATCGGTCGTTTTAACGCAACAACTATACGATCTCCCTGGTTCTTGTCTCATACCTGACAAAGTGCCAGGGCGGCGGCCTAAACTACCTGTCGACTCAGCAGAGACACGATTCATGAATGTTTTAATGGCCATCGCGGCTTGGTCCACATGCAACTTCCAGCTTATATCGGAGGGGCCGCCTAAAAAATGGTCCGCGTCCGGAATTAATTTCACCTCTCCCTTGGCAGCCCACTGGGCTAAATACGTGGAGTGAAACGATGGAGTATGTCGGTCGCGACCCCCATGTATGGCGAGAAGAGGACAACTAAGCCGGCGAGTGGCTTGCTCTATTCGGTTCGGACTTCTTTCCAGCTCTGTCAGAAATTCAATTCCAAGTGGAATTCTCCTACCGGACCCGAAATCTATCTCCTCCCAATATCCTCGAGCGCGCCATCGCTCCGCGATGACGGGCGGAACGACTCTAACCCTGCTTTTGGCATTGAGCGTTATAACGCCACTTACGAGGGAAGAGCGACTAGCAAAACCAAGAATGGAATCAGTCGCTCGACTATGGCCAAACAGGAAGATCTCCGTGAATCGGTCTGGGGCGGCGCCAGACGGATTTGCGCTTGAATGCAAGGTCCCGTTGATATGAAACGAATCGACTGTAGCGGCAAGGTCGTCCTCCTCAATTCGATAACAATTATCGCGCAAACCCTGATAATCAAGCAGAGTGCCGGAACTACCGGTTGTTCCATTGTGTGAGAAGTCGAGGGCTAGTGTTGCTGTGGTGGCGTCGACGAGCGCCTCTGATAGTGCAGGAATAAATCCCCATCGAGATGTAGCGGCGAAGCCATGACAGAGAACGAGCAGTCGTTGTGTAGGAGGAGCAGGGGATTGGTATCGAAATGTACCGTATAGTGCATATTTTGAGCGATGCTCAATGAGTAGGTCGCTCTTACATACCACGCGAAAGCCCATTTCTATCGATTTTGCCTGAATTCGTTCGTGGGAGTGATGTGTGTGGCACATACACCGTTGGGCGCATCCATGGAGGCAGCTGCTTCGCGACTATTCGACGCGCACTCTCGAGGCTTAAGCCATCAAGAACTACGTGAGCAATCAAACGCTCGTTGGAGAAAACTACAGCGCACTCCTCAATATTGGGCACGGT
>JAULVA010000163.1:3851-4647 GCA_032111275.1 Bdellovibrionota bacterium | reverse complement strand
CTTGGGCAGCATTGGAACAGACAGGGTCAGCTTGATGTCGGAGCCGCGCCAGCATTTCGTGATCCACGGTATGCTCGACTTCATCTCGGCCCAGCTTTCCTGGTTGAGCGCATCGACAGTGCGCTCGACCTTGCGGCGTATCGCTGGGAGAGCTCCCGCTGCTGGGCCCGAACCTCATCGGCCACACGCCCCGTATCGGCGATCTGCCCTCGAAGTGACTCAATCGTCTTTCTCGCTAAAGTCATGCGGAGTACGAGCCAGGGAAGTCCCACAAGGGTGAATGAGAGGATAGCGAACGCGGCCATATACTCGAGTAGGGCGAATTCATCCCCAGGGGGATTACCGACGAAGGAAAAGGAATAAGCCAACTCATCTATACCACCGATGATGAGACCGGAGCCCACAACGAATATAATGGAGCGAGTCGCCGGGTATCCGAGACTAATACGTCGCGACAACAAGGCGAAAAGTGTAACCCCTCCTAAGACGAGTAGGATACCGATGGCGACATCGATAACGGGATGAAACGTATGAATGCTCACGAGGAGGTCGTGCCAGCTCTGAGGAAGATCTCTATCGCCCACAGGTCAATCTCCACAATTAGATGACTCAAGAAACCGGACGGGACCGCACTATAAGCGGATATATCGAGGAGTTCCACTTCAAAAAACGTCCACCTCCAAGGGCTGTCGCTCACCCTGACACGGATCATAGGAGTCACTCAGTTGTCACACAGCAGAGGTGGCTCAAGGGAGTACATATCACACCCTCCAGCAGTGGGCACGCCGCCTCCAAG
>JAULVA010000163.1:0-3841 GCA_032111275.1 Bdellovibrionota bacterium | reverse complement strand
CATCCTTGGACCGAGGCTTGAACGAAGGCCTTGCTGACCGTTAGGCGACGTTCAACGAGCGCGAGGCATGGAGCCGACGATTTTCAGCGTTGCCCCCACCACCACACCGTACCGCTTCATCGTCCCTGCGGCAAATTCGAGCACATACAAGCTCGGCTTCCCGACCGTTCGTGGGGCGAGGTTCAGAGGTGGCACATCTGCAAGCACCCCGACCACCTTCATATCTTTGTCTACGAAGACCATGTCGAGGGCAATGTACGTATTTTTCATCCAGAAGGAGTGGTTTCGCTCCTCCGGAAACACGAAGATCATGCCAGCATCCTCGGCGAGAGAACGCCTGTACATCAAACCCTTTGCTCGCTCACCGTCGTTGGAGCAAACCTCAAGGCGAAATCTCGGACTTTCAACACCCGAGGACGCGAGAAAGTGTGCCTCCACCGTTGGAAGTTTGGGCGACTGCGCGCACGCCGAGAAGACCGTGAGGGCCAGAACCAAGCACGCAACCACGGAGTTTCCCACCTTACCGAGGGAGTGACACGCTGACCCAAAGAACATTACGAGCGTAGTCCCCTCACCTTCTCCGTCAGCTCGGGAGCCACGGCAAAGAGATCAGCAACAAGGCCGTAATCGGCGACCTCGAAGATCGGCGCGTCCGGATCTTTGTTGATGGCTACGATAACCTTAGAGTCCTTCATTCCGGCGAGGTGTTGAATCGCCCCTGATATGCCCACGGAGATGTAGAGGCTTGGAGCAACGACCTTTCCGGTCTGTCCTACCTGCCAATCGTTGGGGGCGTAACCCGAGTCTACCGCCGCCCGAGAAGCGCCAATAGCTGCGCCAAAAGCATCCGCGAGGGGGAACATCACCTTTTGGAAATTGTCGGCGGACCCAAGCGCCCGCCCTCCACTCACCACCACCGAGGCATCGGCCAGCTCGGGACGGTCAGCTTTCGATATCTCGTATCCTACGATCTCACCGAAGCGAGGCTGCTCATGAAGCTCCGGGTCACCCGCGAGATTGATTAGCGCGCACTCACTCCCGCCGCTCTCCTGACCAGCGGGCGCGAACGCCGTCGCGCGCACCGTCACGACACGATTCGGCCCCGCAAGCTCAACGTCAGCGATGATATTACCGGCATACATCGGTCGCTTGACTGAGCCGTCCGCGTTAACACCGATGATATCCGACGCTTGAGCAGCGTCGAGGAGCACAGCGACACGTGGCAGGGCATCCTTGCCGGAGCTGCTCGCGAGCGCCACGACAGTTGACGCCGACTGCTCCTTCGCGGCGAGTGCTATCGCGCGCGCGTATGGCTCGGCGCGATACTTTTCGAAAAGTGAATCCTCAGAGAATCTGACGCTCGATAGACCGTAACCGAGCATCTCCTTCGCGGCGTTCTGAGCGCCGGAACCGAGGGCGATACCGACGATCTGGTCACCTTGCCATGGTCCTTTGAGCTCTCGAGCCGCGGAAAGAGCGCTCAACGTTCCCTTGAGAACCCTTCCATCGACATGTTGAATAAAGAGAAGAATGTTTGCCATCGTTAGTAGCCCTTTAGAGAACCTTAGCCTCGTTTTGCAGCGCGTCGATCAGCTCCTGCACACTTCCAACCTTCCGGCCTGCCTTACGTGCACTCGGTAGGGAGAGACCGCGAACCTTAACCTTCACGTCCGGAGTTACTCCAAGCGAGTCCAACGACAACACCTCAAAAGGCTTCTTCTTCGCCTTAATGAGATTTGGGAGCGCGGCGTAGCGCGGCTCGTTCAATCGCAGGTCTGTCGAAACCACGCATGGAAGAGGGATCTTGATGGTCTCAAGCCCGCCGTCCACCTCGCGAGTGACGGTGGCAGCCCCTCCATCTACGACAACCTTCGAAGCGAAGCACGCTTGGGGAAGGTTGAGACGCGCGGCGACCAGTTGAGCGGTTTGGTTAGCGTCAGAGTCGATCGCTTGCTTGCCAAGAATGATCATCGAGTAGTCACCCTTCTTGAAAACCTCCGCGATCGCTCGTGAGGCGAGATCTGAATCGACTGGACCCTCGTGCTTGATGAGTATGGCGGAATCAGCCCCCATCGCGAGTGCGTACTCAAGCCGTGCGCGGACATCTTCCGGCCCGATGCTTACGAGAACGATTTCGGTAACGCCACCCTTCTCCTTGAGTCGGATAGCTTCCTCGACCGCGATCTCATCGAAGGTGTTGAGGATCCACTTTATGCCATCAGTTTGAACCCCAGAACCATCTGGAAGGAGCTTCAATTTGATCTGCCAATCTGGCACCCGCTTAACAGGAACAAGTATTTTCATAACGTTAACTCTACCCTATCTATCCATGTTCGGACCAGGGATTTATAATCTTGGATGCGCCCACGACGGATTAGTTTCGCGGGAATGAAACGTCCTTCCGTCCGTTCGATAAAGGCTACGTGGTAGCAACTAAAGCCTCAGCGAAGGGTGGGCGCAAAAGCCGGGCCCTGCCTACCTTAGCGGCCTGCGCTAAGACCGGGTGCGTCTTTTCCAAACGGGAGAGCTGATTCAAGTGGTCGGCGGTTTGACTTACAAGTCTCGCGACATCTCCATCCGCGATCCCGGAGAGTCGCAAGAGACCGGAAAATTCCTGCCACGTCTCAGAGTCCATCCAGGTAATAACTGTCAAAGCAGCGTCCGGAAGTACCATAACCTCACTACTACCTGGGCCTTTGTATTTCGCCTTTACACGCTCAACGATCTCGCTCATCTGCTTAAAGAGTTCGTTTTTAATCGGATTGGCTTTTAACCTAAAGTAAGGACGATGAGGATCTCCCGCGATGCTTGCGACAAGACCAACAAGCTCAAAAAGGGCACAGTCATCGAAGAGCTTGTCGGAGATCGCCTCGGAGAGTTCGAGAACCAAACTCGTACACAACTCAGCTGCCCAATACCCTTTCTCAGTCAGACTTCCCCCCTCAACATAGCCAAGCGCTCGCAAGCCATCGAGACTTTGAAAGAGAGAGGTCTCCTGTTTCTGCTCAAGCTCATCAGCTTCCCGCAGCGTGCGACGCACTCGCTTTTCGGCCTTTTTGCGCTTCTCGCCACTGAGGCCTCTATCGCCCTCCAGATTCTGCTGTCCGGTGATAGCCTCCTCACGGAGTCTGCTCGCGTTCTTTCGGTCCAAGAACGCGGCGAGACTTCGCTCAACGGTAAACTGAAGATCGTCCACGTTTCGATATCGTAGCAGGTTGAGCACCGTCGATGGTGACGCAAAATACGAAGAGCGTAGCGGCTCAGGGGGGCGCTTTGATACCTCAAGAAGTACCCGAGCGTCCGAGAACTTACTCGGCGTAATAATACAAACTCCGACGGCGTCCTTTCCACGACGTCCGGCGCGCCCTGCCATCTGCTGAAACTCGGAGGAAGAGAGAACGCTAAAGCCCTCGGAGCCACGACGACTGTGAGCCGTCACAACAACGGTGCGCGCGGGGAAATCAACTCCCGCAGCGACCGTACCGGTCGCTATCATCATGCGCAACATGCTCCGAGACATCAGCTCCTCGAGGAGCAAACGCCAAATAAGAAGCTGCCCAGCGTGATGGGCGCCCACTCCGGTTTGAATGAGCGGCTGATACTGGGGATACCCTGTTATGAAGGCTGGATCAAAGTTGTACTTCGTTATGACCGCCTGAATCTCAGCTTCAAGCTGCTGCTGTTTCTGAAGAGGCAGCAGAGCCTTTGGGTTTCGGGAAAGAGTTTCGACATCAGCATCGCACTGCTTCCGGGCGGTGCGAAAGAGAATCGCGGGAAGCAGCTCATCGTGCTCAAGCTCTCGAAGAATAGTGGAAACCGGGAAATCTGCGTACAACTTTAT
>JAULVA010000162.1:14368-19866 GCA_032111275.1 Bdellovibrionota bacterium | reverse complement strand
GCGGGCCGAGGACATTTGTGCACTGGATGTTTCGCTTCCCTGGACGAGCCGTATGATGGGAGACTATCACGTACGGTTCTGTGAGGGACTAGGGGGGAAGTTCCCCTGGTCTACTCGGCACCTACTAGTGGTTTCAGTTTTGAACTCCTGACGTGGACGTGCTCGTAAACGTGAAGGTCCCCGAAAAGGGAGGGCTTATTGTTCCGGGCACCGTTACGCTAACGAGCACGAGCACCTCGCTTTTTGGTCCCGCCCCTCCATCGGTCCCCTCATGTAGGAATAGAAAACAGGGTTCCTGCTCTGAGGTGTGTAAACGATGCGCGGATAGCTGCCGTACGATGTCAGCGCACTAAGAGGAGGAGAGGACCGTCTTATCGGCGGTCCTTGTTCGTAGGACCTTCAAAACTCGATCGCGAAAGCTCCGGAAGGCGAGGGGTTTAACCAAGAAGTCCCACGCCCCCATCTCAAGCGCGGCTTTGACCATATAGGCATCCGCGTTCGCGCTCATCATGATGAAGGGAATATTCCTAAGCCGGGTATCCTTTTTGACGACCGAGAGGAGGGACCCGCCGTGCATGTCGTCCATAAAAAGATCGCAGATAATTAATTGGGTTCCGACTCGATGTAAGACATCGAGGGCTTCTATTCCGTCCGCGACCTCCACAACACGGGAGATCCCCATCTCCGTGAGCATATCTCGGACCACAAGACGCGTAGCTAACACATCATCGATGATGAGGACTTGGGGCTCTTCTCGAAATCGTGTCACAGACCCTCCCTAATGGACCTTTTCGACCTTTACTGAGACACCTCTATGTTCGTCAGAAGATGACTTCCGCTTTACTAGAAATAAGCCACTCGCTCAGATGGCCGATAATTCAGGGGGTTGGAGGGAACAGATAGCGGTCGGTGTTAGCCTACTTCGCCGAAAGTCTGGGGGCTCCGGATGGTCGCGGGCTTACTAGCCAGAGGGGGCCTGTAGTCGAATCAACGCTCTCAAAACGGACTTCAAAACATCGCCGAAGCTGAGGCTGACGATGACGAACACCTTTACGGTATACAACAAACCGATAGTCCTGGACGGTTCTCGTTTCGCGTCTCACGCGGTCCTGATCGTCAGCTATTGTTGGCCTGAAGTTCTAGTTTGGGGACGCTTATCCAGAGGTTCCCTCGGTAACTCATAACGATATGTCCGTGACGATGAGAGACGCTTCAATCTCTTTCCACCGTTGAGCTTACCTGGACTGACGAAGCGCCGTCGGTATGTGGCGCTGAACGATACCGAGCAATCCATCAAGATCACTGAACTGACGTGAGGGATCAAACATCACGCATTTATCCGTCGATGCTCCCTCAGGCCCTCTCATAAGAGCGAACCCGACGCCGTGCTCACGCGCGACGAGGACCGCGTCTCGTACAAAGGTGCCTCCACCGATGAACACAACGAGTCCCTGATGGTGGGCTACATAATCGACGAGTTGGTGTGGAACGGTGAAGAGACCTCCCCGAAGTGGAAGGACGTGAGTTAACCCCGGAGTAAACGACTGTGTGGTTTGATCCGCTTGCACCGTGGCGCTGATAAGAGCGAGATGCTCAGACGGAGGTTTCGATGTATTGCGAGCGATCACCGCGGATGACAGCACCGTGGTAATGCCAGCGTTCTTAGGACGCCCGATCAGGAGATAGCAGCTCTTTGGATCGATAGCTCTCACCAGCCCTTGCAAGATATCGGTAATAACCGCTTGTTGGAGCTTAGAGATCCGATCCCACCAGCGAGTTCCCGATGCTCCAAGGATCAGAATTGGACGTTTGCCCTCGGTCGCCTCCTTGATGCTCTCCGGTGAAAAGTGAATGCCGTGGCTTGTGAGGTGTCTCTCAAAGGCTTGCGCCGTGGCGTCGTCCTCGCGCCGAGGGGTGATATGGAGCGGAGGAAGGGCGGCGAATTCCTTCTCTACTTGTTCGTTATAATCCTTCGGTAATCGAAGGAGCTTGCGAGCGAATCGAGCCGCCTCACGGCGCATGTGGTGTTGCTCGTGTTTGACGATCGTATCGATATGATGCTCTTTCAGCCCGGCGAAGGAGGCGGTGTCATCAAGTTGCCAGATATCAGTTTGAAAGAGACCTCCGCCATCGGAACAGAGCACAAAGGGGATCTCTCGGTCGAGACACTTCACCATCTCAAGCTCTTCCGCGGTGTCTATGTTGTTCAACGCGAGGTTCGAGTCGGGATTGAACTCAATAATGACCAGGTCCTCCTTGGCGAGCGCATCGGCGATATCGAGCGCGTCCTTGTCGAGCCCGTGAGCCGCGTGACCGATGCGCACCCGCATCTTGTACTTTTGCGCGAGGCGAAGGGACTCTCGGACGTTACCGAAGTTCTTTCGATTCTCTCCGGCGTGAATTCGCAGCGTAAATTCGGGATCGTGTTCGCGCGCCCAGTCGGCGATACTTCGTATGTGAGGTTCAAGGTTTCCGATCTTGTTGTCCTCGAAACCGACGAAGTCGACCCCCACAATATACGGGCTCGCGCCCATAATTTTGAGCTTTTCAACCTCTCGGGCGAGAAGCGCGTCAGGAAGATTTCTGGGAAGTCCGGCGAGGAATCGAAGCTTGACCCCTGTCTCCTCCTCAAGCTTTGGCATGTGCTCGTGAACCATCGCCATGTATTCGGGAAGGAGAAGTCCGCTCGTGGTAGCGGTGATCTCAGCGTACCGTACGCCTTGCTGCGCGTATTCCTCAGCGTACTTTTGTAAGAGCTTGAGCGCTATCTTGGGCGACTTCGTGATCGGAGTTCGAAATCGATAGACCGATACCTCAAGGTCACCGAAGGTAACCTGCCTATCAGCTGGAACGGACATGGCAGCCGAGAGGATCTTTCGGCTCTGTGGGGAGAGCGTATCGATCGGTACAGCGTCCTCCTCGGCCGGAATTCGTCCGATCTCTGGGCCATCCGTTGGGGGGTAAAAGAACCGTTTCGTGACCTGCACATCCTCAAGTGAGTAGGGGATTCCGAGCGCGTCGAGGAGGCGGGTAGGGTAGGGAACGTGGTTCTCGACCGCTATCTGCATCAACCCCTCGGCGGATACCTGTCCCGAGCTGTGGGTATGGAGATCGGTGCGAAGGGCAGGGGGCTTTAAGGCGGTGCGAGGATAGGGGAGCCATCGGTAGAGCTTTTCGTTCGCGAGCATTCGAGTTTCGAACACGGTGAGCTTTTGAAACACCTCGGCGTATTCAACTCCACGTGCGGTCACCCGATAACGACCAAACAGCTCCCCTTCATCGGTTTTTGTGCCCCCAAGTCTAATATCGATATCAAACACCGCGCTTGCGCTCGGCGGTAGTGTGACCGAGAGGGATGGAGAGGAATCGGGACGACGAGTAAAGGTGAGCGGCTCGCCGGCGACCTTGAGGTGGATGAGGGTGACGAGGTGATGCTCGACCCGTCCAGTGGTGTTGACGGGCCCGATGATCCTTCCCGCGAAATGTCGTGTTCCGGGTGTGTAGACGAAGATGAGCTGGTAGTGATACCCCCAGTCTAAGGGGTGCTCGATGGTTACGTGAGCCATACAACACTATACTATAGAGCTACTCCGTCGACTAGGAAAAGTTCGCCAACCCTAGAGGTTCTGGCCCCTTGAAGGTGCCCTTGAAGGTGCAGGGTACGTTGCGATGAGGTGCGTTGCGATGAGTGGTGGTTTTCATGGATCTCAGCCTCTCGCCTGTGAGACAGTTCCCTTCATGAGGGATCTCGCCGTAACCGCCACCGCCGACGATATATGGAGCTCCGAGGCCAAGCGGCTGCCGGAGAACATCTACCTTGGCACCAGCACGTGGGCATTCCCCGGGTGGAAGGGGCTCCTCTACAAGCGAGTGTACAAAAGCCAGAAAGAGTTCACCGCCACGAGCCTCGGTGAGTATGCCTCGGTCCCGTGGTTCCGCACGGTGTGTATCGACAGCTTCTTCTACAATCCTCCAAAAGCTGAGACCTTACTGCACTACGCCTCCCTCGTGCCGGAGAATTTTCGGTGGGTCTCTAAGGTATGGGAGCGCTTGACCATAGCAACCTATCCGAAACATCCCCGATATGGAGCGGATGCTGGTCGTGAGAACCCCGATTTCCTTAGTGTTGATCTCTTTAAGGACGCGGTGCTATCGGCCTACCGCGATCCCGCCGTTTTGGCTCGCACAGGCCCCTTCGTCTTCCAGTTCGCCCAGTTCTCTGAGCGAACGATGAGGTACGGTGAATTTGTGGAGCGGTTAGCGGAGTTCCTCAGAGAGCTTCCCCGCGATTTTCAGTACGCCGTGGAGGTGAGGAACCCTGAGCTCCTTGAGGCTGGGTATTTCCGGGCGCTGAACGAATCGGGAATAGCTCACTGTTTCAACCATTGGAACGCCATGGTACCGCTCCACCACCAGATGCGAGCCGCCGCTGAAGCGGGCGGATTGACGGCTGATTTTTACATTGCGAGACTGCTTACACCACTTGGGACCAGTTACCAAAACGCCGAGGAGTTATTCGAGCCGTACGATCGGGTTCAGGCACCGAACGCTCAGATGCGGGGCGATATCATACGACTCGCGCGTCGAGCTTTGTCCACGGGTAAGCGGGCCTTCGTAACGGCTAATAACAAGGCTGAGGGTAATTCGCCCCTCACCATGGTTTCGATCGGACAACTCATAGTGGATCACGTAGTAAACGAGGTTAGTAGCTCTTCATGACACACATCTTCCCCTTCGCGGAATTTTGGCCGATCTACGTTCTCTTCAGCTTCGTCGTGGCTGCTATACTCCTCGGTTCCCTGCGTGGTTTCCATCGGCAACCTGAGGAGATCTCGATCCGTAAGGCGTCGATCTCAGCGCTCAACTGGTTCGGGTTATCGCTGGTATTCAATGTTATTCTCTACTTCCTGACCTATTGGCACCTCTCGCACAATCCTGAGGTAGCCACCGCTCTCGGTGGAACGGCGGACTCGTTGGCGCGACAGACCGCGCTTGAGTTCCTCTCAGGGTATCTCCTTGAGAAATCGCTCGCCGTTGATAACCTTTTCGTCTTTATCGTTATCTTCCAGTTTTTCTCCATCCCGAAGGAGAATCAATTTCGAGTGCTCTTTTACGGACTCTTCGGCGCCCTCGTTCTTCGCGCCATCTTTATCGCGATGGGTTCCTTCGTGATGAGTATCGATTGGGTCGTTGTCGCTTTTGGTATCTTTCTCATCTACCAGGGGATCTCTGTTCTCAAGGGTAAGGAGCCCGAGATTCATCCAGAGAACAATCGTCTTCTGAAGATCCTTCGTCGATTCATTCCCCTCTCCCCAAAACTCGATGGGCAGAAATTCTTCACTAGGATCGATGGGAAGCTGGTTGCTACTCCTCTCTTCCTCGCTCTTATCTTCGTTGAGTTTACCGATATCATGTTCGCGTTCGATTCGGTGCCGGCTATCTTCGGCCTCACCAAGGAGCCGCTCGTTGTATTTACCTCTAACATCTTCGCGGTGATC
>JAULVA010000162.1:12945-14358 GCA_032111275.1 Bdellovibrionota bacterium | reverse complement strand
GACCAGCGAATCGATCGTACGGACGAGGAAGGGCAACGGCACGTTGTAAACCGGCAGGACGATGCTGATGAGCGGTGTGTGCAAGAACCGGGACGCTGCCGACCGCTGCCGCGCCAATTCCGAGGCATCCGGCTCGGACGCCCTGACCCAGGTCTTGGGTCATCGGGGGGGCGAGATCCTGCGGCTCCTGGGGTCCGGCTCGCGCTTCGACTCCATCACCCGAGGCGTGATCGACCTGCGGGACCTCTACTTCCTGCTCTTGGCCTTCATCGGGCGCTTCCACTATCTCGGTATCGGGCTTTCGTTCGTGTTGGTATTCATAGGGCTTAAGATGGCGCTCTTCGATGTTATCCTCGACTACCATGTTCCGACGGAGATCTCGCTGCTCGTTGTTCTTGGGCTGATTATCGGGTCAATAACCCTCTCCTTGATGAAGCCGGCTGCTCCATCAGAGGAGCGGAAATAATGTTTCCACAGTACTCGACCCTCGCCACACTTGGTGTGTTCGTTGGTGTTTGGGGGGTGTCGTTGATCCTAGAGCGGCGAGTCGGAGACCGATTCCGTGACGTCGCTCGCATGGTTCGCGCGCTCTTATTGCCGTGTTTCGCCGCCCTGTGGGCCGTTCAAGCCTTCGGTGGATACGACCGCGAGTCCGGTGAATTCAAGCTCGTCGCCACCGTTCTCGGATTCGCTCTCGTGTGGTTTTTCGCGAATACCTTGCAGGCGATCTTTCTCGCTGAGGCCCGCTCCAGCACCGTTCGCTCACGAACTCCGCGGCTTCTCATCGACATCGTGCGCCTGTGTTTCGTCATTCTCGGTATGGTGATGGTCTACAGCGGGGTATGGCAGAAGGACGTATCCCCTCTTCTCACCACCTTCGGCGTAGGTTCGCTGGTGGTTGGTCTCGCGTTACAAGACACGTTAGGCAACCTGTTCTCCGGGCTCTCGTTGGTGTTCGAGCGACCTGTCGCTGTTGGGGACTGGATTCAGATCGGGGAAACGGTCGGTAAGGTTAGGCAGATCACGTGGCGATCGGTTCGCATCGTCACGCGTGAGCTGAATGAGATCACCATTCCAAACTCCGCCATCGGCAAAGACCGGATCCTGAACTTCTCAAGTCCGACCCGGTTACATGGTTTCAAGATAAACCTCAATTTCGCCTACGACGCACCGCCGAGTATCGTCAAGGAGATGTTGCGAACCACAGCGCTCGAGACACCAGGCATCGTCGGTACCCCAGCTCCCGATGCCCGAACGATTGAGTTCGCCGCCTCATCCATCACCTACGAACTCCGCGTCTTCATCGACGACTACGAGCTATTGACCGATGTCAGAAACGACCTGATGTCTCGTGTGTGGTACGCCGCGAAACGAGTGGGCATCCAAATCCCATACCCAATCCGAATGGTGTAC
>JAULVA010000162.1:7270-12935 GCA_032111275.1 Bdellovibrionota bacterium | reverse complement strand
AGGAGCAACGTGATGATGAGGCCCGGCTTTTAGGATTGCTTCCCGCGACGGAGCTTTTTAAGGACCTCTCCGAAACGGAGGGCTTGCTGCTCGCGCGAGCTGTCTCGATTGAGCGGTTCGGCAAGGGTGAGGACCTGCTTCGAGAGGGAGATAACGGGGACTTCTTCTTTCTGATTATGGAGGGAACGTGTTCCGTGTTGGTTACCGGAACGAACGGCTCAACGATCAACATCGCCGCGGTCAGCGCGGGAGCCGTCGTTGGAGAGATGGCGCTTCTTGCGGGAGCGGCTCGGGCCGCGACGGTACGGGCGGCTTCGGATGTACTTGCCGCGCGGGTCGGGAAGGAGGCGTTAAGCGATCTTCTCTCGTCACGACCTGATCTCCTTGAGAGCTTCACGCAGTATACCGCGGAGCGCTCTCAAGAGATCGACAACGCCCGTGTCGAGGGGGGAGAGCTTGATCGCGCGATTACAGGAAGTCCCATGGATAGGGTCGCTCTGAGCGAGAGGATTCGTCGACTCTTTGGATTGGTGCCCCAGGCCTAAACGTACAACTATCTCCCGACCATCTCTTTATCGGCGAGATTGCTGCTCAAGAAGGTAGTCACGGAGCGCTCGGGCGACCTTGAACTTGTGGGCGTGCTCCACGTTGCTGTTCACAAGGATCGCGAACCGCACGGGCTGGGAGGGCGAGAGGTAGAAATAACCGGCCAGGGTGTTCACGCCCCGCAGGCTGCCGGTCTTCGCCGTGAAGTCGTCCTCGACGTTGAGGAGATCTTTGTACGGTTCAAAACTTTTGAGCAGCTGCGTCATCTGGGCGGGAGTTACGCGGTTTCTTCGTGAGAGCCCTGAACCTTCCTCGACGTGGAAGTCGTTCCAACCAACTTGCTTCATCAGACACGCGGCCATGGCCTGTTGACCCTTCTCAACGGTCGCCGGAGCTCCGTACTTTTTGATGCCGAGCGTGAGGAAGAGTTGATTAGCGGTGAAGTTGGTTGAGTACTTGAGTAACCCTTGGGAGATCTCGCTGAGGTCTTTTGAGGAGGGGTGGCCATAGATCTTTGTCGCGTCAGCGGGGATCTTCCCGATCGATACCTGTAACGTCCCTGATGCTCCAGCCCGTTTAAGGAACTCAGCCAAGAGCTGTCCGCCATACTGTGTCCCCACCTGCCAGGTGTGTCCGAGGTTAATGCGCTCGGAGGCGCCACGTCCAAGCTTCAAGCCTGCCTGGCGAGAGAGTGGCGTCAGCGGAGTCTGCGGCTCAGCGCTCACCACCGTGCCATCTTTACGTCGCGTAAGCGCGGCGCTACTGAAGTTGCCGACGAACGCCGCGACCTTTGAGTCGTATGGATTGAGGCTCGCGGAGCTCCCATCGATATCGATCTCTGGGCTAAAAAGGGAGGGATCGATAACGATCGTGTTGATGCGGGGCATGAGGACCGCGAGTTTTTGCGCGATCGAGTTGAGCTCCTCAGACACAAGCGATGGGTCTCCAGAGCCCTGCACGTAGAGGGTGCTTCCGGGGCCTCTATAGAAAGTGGTGGTGAATCGAAAGTCCCGTCCGAGCGCCTCAAGCGCGCAGAAGGTTGTCGCTACTTTGAGAATCGAGGCAGGTACAAACGGCTCGGTGTCTCGGTACTGAATGAGTGGGGTTCCATCCTCCCGCTCTACCCGAGTGCCCCCATTCTTGAGGAGCGCCTTGAGATCGAGCGCGCAGCTTTGGTCCGAAAACCCAAGGATAAGGGCGAGGAGAAGGGGGGCTGCGATAGTGCGAAACGATCTCATCCCTCGATCTCACCACAATCCGGGGCGGTGAGAAAGGATTTCGAGGGGGGTAGGGGGTGGAAATGCCTGCTTTTTTTGAAACTGGGACGCGGCATGGGAACATCAATTTTGACCACAAAGGACGCAAAGTACGCAAAGGATCTACAGCGTGAACTAACGGCCCTATAGGACTCAGCTTTGAACGGTCCGATATGGTGAAAAAGCCTGTCGATCCTGCTAGGGTAGGGAGGCTCGGTCACGACGCCATAGGGTTCGGGGCAGGGGGCGTTCTTTTTCCCAAGAGGTCGACGCATGAAGGGTATTATCTTAGCGGGTGGGTCCGGAACTCGCCTCCATCCCGTAACGCTTGCCGTGAGCAAGCAGCTCCTGCCGATTTACGACAAGCCGATGGTGTACTACCCGTTGTCGACCCTCCTTCTCGCGGGCATTCGCGAGATCCTCGTTATCTCTACCCTACACGACCTTCCCGGGTTCCAACGTCTGCTCGGGGATGGCTCTCAATGGGGAGTCTCCTTTCAGTACGCCGAACAGCCAAGCCCGGATGGTCTGGCACAAGCGTTCATCATCGGTCGTGAGTTCGTCGGCAAAGATTCTGTGGCGCTCGCTCTTGGCGATAACATCTTCTTCGGCCACGGGTTCCCTGACGCTCTTCGTAAGGCGGCTGCTCGACCGGAGGGCGCGACGGTGTTCGGATATCGAGTTCGAGATCCGGAACGGTACGGCGTTGTTGAGTTCGACGCGGAGGGACGAGCTGTGAGCCTCGTTGAGAAGCCAACGAACCCGAAATCCTCGTACGCCGTAACCGGACTCTACTTTTACGACAACGATGTCCTTGATATCGCGGCTAACCTCAAACCCTCCGCTCGTGGAGAGCTTGAGATCACCGATGTGAACTCGATCTACCTCGCGAATAAGAAGCTCAACGTTGAGGTGCTTGGTCGTGGAATGGCGTGGCTTGATACCGGAACGCACGAGTCGCTGCTGCAGGCGTGCAACTTCATCCAAACGCTCCAAGAGCGACAAGGGTTGATGGTGGCGTGTATTGAGGAGATCGCTTACTCGATGGGGTTCATTACCACGGCGCAGCTTGAGAAGATCATCGAGGGCCAAAAGAAGAGTTCGTACGGACAATACCTGCACAATCTGCTCCTTCAGGAGCGAAAAGCTGGAAAGTAGTTTGGAGATAGTATGATCGGTCAGTCGACGGTAGCTCGTGTTCTCGCCCAGGTTGTTAGTGGCATCGAGGGTGTTTCGCTCTCGGCGACCGACATCGAAAACCTTCTAGAGACCCCGAAGGATTCAAGCCACGGAGATATCGCGTTCCCGTGCTTCCAGTTAGCGCGTGCTTTGAAAAAAGCTCCTCCCGCTATCGCCGCCGACCTTGTGGCGAAGTTGAACGCGCTCCTTGATGGCGAGAAGGAGATTCAGAAGGCCGTCGCTATCGGCCCGTATATTAACTTTATCCTCAACAAAGCGTCGCTCGCCGAGGCGCTCGTTCCCGCAATCGTGAACGGTGAGTTCTTAAAGACCCGTCCCGCTAAGCAGGATAGGGTCATGGTGGAGTACGGTAACGTTAACACCCACAAGTCGTTTCACGTTGGTCACATCCGAAACGCCTCGCTCGGTGATTCGGTCGTGCGATTATTTAAGTGGAACGGCTTTAACACACTCCCCGTTAATTACCTCGGTGACGAGGGCACGCACGTCGCTAAATGCATCTGGTACATCCTCAATCATCCTGAGAACAAGATGCCCGAGACGAACCGCTTGGAGTTCTTAGGGAAGGCGTACGTTACAGCGACCTCGCAGCTCGATATCGCGACCTACTCTCGATGTGAGATTAAGGGCGTGAAGACCGCTTGCGTTGAGAAGGTTGAAACGCATCCGACTGAGAGTGAGTGGTTCGTGGTAACGCTCACAACCGCGGATGGTACTGTTCAAGTGGTTTCTCAGAAGAAGACCGGCGGTTCCGTGCAGCCGGGGTGGATCGTCGCCTACGCCGCGCCGGGTGTGGCGCTGGGTTCTCGACAGATTACCGTCGCTGACCGTAAAGGGGTACAGAGCGTTGGACTGATGCTCGCTGAGGATGAACTCGGCGTTGGCGAGGGTAAGACCGTGTTCAACGTTGAGGTTCCGGTTGAGTTGTTGCAGCTCAACAAGGATGGCATCGGCATCGACCTGATTGAGGTCTACAAGATTCCAGGCACCCTTCCTGAGGGGCAACTTATCCTGCCAACGTTGCAGAAGTGGAACGGAGAGGTCTCCGCGGTGCTCCAGAAGCTCGAGTCTCAGGATCCTGAGATGAAGGATTTCTGGGTGAAGACCCGACAGTGGTCGATCGACGAGTTGAAGGAGACCTTCGCGTGGTTGAACTGCTCATTTGATCACTTCTTCTACGAGTCTGAGTACGGTGAGACGAGTAAAGAGCTCGTTCGCGAGTTCCAGAAAAAGGGTGTGTTCGTTGAGTCGCAAGGGGCCGTTGGTGCGGATCTCTCGAAGGATGGCCTCGGATTCTGCGTCTTAATTAAGCGAGACGGCACGGCGTTGTACGCGACGAGAGACCTCGCGCTCGCGCAGCGCAAGTTTGAGGAGTTCAAGGTAGACCGCTCGGTCTACGTTGTTGACGCGGCGCAAACGCTCCACTTCCAGCAGGTGTTCCGCTGCTTGGAGCTTATGGGGTACGAGCAGGTGAAGAAGTGCTTCCACTGCTCCTACGCGCAGGTTGTGACCCCGGAAGGGAAGATGAGTAGCCGTAAGGGGACGGTGATCCTGATGTCGGCGCTCAAGGAGCGACTTCTCAGCAAGATCAACTCCGAGTTCCTCGATAAGTACATCGGTGAGTGGCCGGACGCCGAGCGTCACGAGGCGGCTCGTCGCATCGCGCTCGCGACGATGCGATACGGGATGCTCAATGTTGATAATAACTCACTCGTTGTCTTCGATATGGAGGCGTGGACCTCTAAGACAGGCAACACGGGACCGTACATGATGTACGCCTACGCGAGAACGCGATCGATCTTGCGCGAGCTCGGCATCGAAAAGCTCGACCTCGATAACGTGCAGTGGGACCTCCTGAGCGATGAAACCGAGATCGATGTTCTTCGATTGATCAACGAGTACCACACGGTGCTTGAGTCAGCGTGCGAACGATACAGCCCGCACATGGTGTGCGCGTACGTGTACGACCTCGCGAAACACTTTAGCCGCATGTATCAGAACTGTTCCGTGCTGCGCGCTGAAACCCCAGAGCTGCAACGCGCGCGTGCCGGTTTGGTGTGCGCGACCGGCCTTGTGATTCAGCATGGGCTTTCCATGCTGGGTATTGAGACGGTGGAGAGGATGTAGGGGGCGCCCGGAGGTCCCGTTTCCCGACGGGCCGGAATGGCGGCCGCCGTTTCGGGTGGAATCATCCATCGCAATTCAATTCGATCCGTTTGAAGATACCCGGCCTGTCAGGAGACAGGCCCTCCGGGTCGGGATTGCGTGGTGACGATCGGGATTGATGGAATGGGATGAAACCGGAGGGCCCGTCTCCCGACGGGCCGGAACCCGCGACGAAATATTCGTGCCTCACCGGCCTGTGAGGACACAGGCCCTCCGGGTGAAACGCCGTCTTGCTCGCTTCGCAACGTCTTGAAATTATTGCCGCCTTAATTGATCATCCCCCTACCACACACCCCTACGAAGATCCCGCATAACAGAGATAAACGGGTCTCCCGTGTAATCCACGCCAAATGATAGGGTGATCGCTCGGGAGTGCCGATACAAGGTATGTGTTAGAGACCCCTTCCAACGCGAAGGGTCTCGGTGTGTCTACGAGCCTCTATGGGGAGAGGTGTGGTGAAGAAAGGTTTCCGTTTTGCTCACGTATGGTGGTCGCG
>JAULVA010000162.1:0-7260 GCA_032111275.1 Bdellovibrionota bacterium | reverse complement strand
GCGTCATAGTCGATCACGTGTAACTCTCTGCGCGCTCGCGCTTCTCTTCTGTTTCACGAACAACCTACTCGCTCAAGGTTTACCGGGCGGTGGAGGTGGAGGGCTTGCGGCCTCAGGAGAGGAGGCGGCTGATAAGCTTAAGCAGGAGAAGGGGGGCAAAAACACCTTTCGCGTTGATCCACAAAGTGGCTCGGGGGGAGTCTCCAGTGAAAAAGATGTGCTGGAGAACATGAAGAAGCTCTTCGAGAAGATCTATCTCGATCCCGATAAAAAAAATGAAGATAAGCCAGAGCTGGATAAATGGTTTAGTCCGCATTTGCGTGATCTCAATATATCTGAGGGCGTTCGAGGTAATCATGCGAGTATCCGAGCGCAAGCGGGCCATCTTTATACCGGGTATGGGTGCTACTCAGCTTGCCCAGACTGTTCGTGTCTCGATAGCCATAGATCACCTTTTTGTTGTGGGGTTAGCACAGAAGTGTACGCGAATTTCAATACCCCATCTAATTTTAAGGGATGCTGTGTGCGTAAAGGTGAGGAGGGCTTGTCTCTTGAGGCCATCGCCTGCAAACACCATGAGGGTGATGGCTGGGCAGGTCTCTTCGAATACTACTTTCCCACTACCGCGATCGGTTGGGAATCCCAACGTGGCACGACGATGATCGCGACAGACAAACAGGTCAAGCAGTGCATGGAATCCAGTAAACAGATGATGGAGAACAGCGACTGGATTACTACCGCTATTCAAAAGGGCGCGGAAAGCTCCGATGGCGGCATCAGCGGGAAGATAGCGGATTCGATTCAGGGGATAAGGGAAAACCAAAAGGATCCATCGTTGACCTTCACCGATAGCCTCCAGGGAGGCGGGCTCACCATGCGAGTGAACTTTGCCCACATGGATCCAGCTGAGCGCCGAGCGCTTGCGGAGGAATTTTGCATGCATCCGAAGCAGTTCCACAAGCTGATGCATCCCGAAGAGGACAAGAAACAGCGCAGCTCAAAGGAGTACAACATAAAGGTTGTAGAAGAGGTCGGCCTCCTAGGAGCTCTCCAAAGGATCCCCATCTGGGCGAACTACTGTCCTCAGGCCGTTCAACTCATGACTAACCCAGATGAAACAAACCAAGTGGAGAATACGGATGGGACGAAGACCGATTTCAAGAAGGGTATGTCTGCGTATCAGAGGGAACCGCTCTACTGCCAAATGATGAACGTCCGAGCGAACCCGATAGGCGGTGAATTTCTCAAAGAGGGTGTTCTGAAAAACCAGGGCTCGGGGATGTTCTCAGAGGATAGCGTCGGATACACCTGCCGCACAGGAACGCAGCAGGAGGGAGGGTACTCGACGCGTATGGTTCCTGTGACCCTGCACTCGACCGCGAAGATCGATCCCCGCACCCTAGACCACGCCATCCCCTTCCTTATCGCAGGGGGCTACTACAAGGGTGAGATGTCGGACGGCTTGAAGAGTATCTACAAACGATTTGAGCCTATGCCGTACTCTCAACAGTTTCAGATATTCACCGGTCAGAAGTGGGCGGGCGGTCTTACCAATGAGTTGAACCAAGAATGCCGTTCTTATGAGGGGGAGGATTATAGAGGTAAGGATCAACCAGATCAGCTCTTCATCAGCGATGTGAACCATAAGCCCTTCACTCAGGAGCAGGTACAGGAATTTAAAAAGTACGACCGCGAATGGGCTGATAAACAGCCGGAGAATTTTCATAATCGAAACTTCAACGAGAGCGTGCTTAACTACGGCGCGGCGTTTCGAATTTTTGCCACCTGTCCAGCTGGGTATGTTCGTTGGAGAGGGCCCCACTCCGAGGACTATGGAGGCGCGTGTGGCGAGGAGAACTTCGGTGGAAAGATGGAGTAGTTGGGGAAGGTTGCTCCTGTGAGAAGTTTTGTCAAAGGGATGGGAGATTTTTTCGTTTTGGCGCTTGCCGTATCCGCCCCCATCTCGGTGTCTTGCGCTCAATCCAAATCCCCCGGCGCGTTTTACGAAAAAGGATTCGCGGGGGCGCCCCGGGTTGGAGGTGGAGAGATGCCGGTCTCTGAACGGTACACGCCTCTACCCAATAGTGTCATCTCAACCCCCGAAGCAGCCCAGGAATCGGTGAAGCGGGAGGTGAGCGGAGTCAAGCGCGAGCCCCATGCGCAAGGGTCAGAGCAAACGCACTATAGGATGATAGTTAAGCTCTATGTCGCCTCGCACGATAAGCAACACTTTGAGCAGGTCATGAGGAAGGTCTTTAGCCTTAATGTCCAAAATCGAGGTGTACGCGTAACGGAGGTCTACCACATCGGGGATGAACGGAACGTTTCAGCGGCGATCAAGGATGAGGCGACCGCTCGACAGATATATATCAGCCCTATGTACTCCCCCCCAATCCACCTAAATGTTGAGGTTTCTCCAGCCTGGGTTTTGCGAGATGGCCTCACAAAGAGCGTCCACACCGTTGAGGGAATCCTTGATATCGACAAGTGTATTACCGCAAAGGGGGAGTATCGGCCCCCCGAACGGTCGATGTTTGAAGCTCCCGCAACCCCTACTATCGGCGTGAAGGGGTTCTGAGTATGGGAAGGAAAAATCTAATCGTCGGAGCTTTTTCTCTCGTAGCGAGTTTTTTCGGCGCATACTATCCGTGTGCGGTCGCGGACGATTCCCTCACCGATCTTCAACGTCATGTTGATCAGCTCCGTTCCCAACAACAAAACGATGGTAGCCGAGAGACGAAGCACATCTTCGACAAGGCGCGAGCTGAGGCTGAGGCGATGAAGCAGGCGATGGACGCGAAGCGGCCGACACCAACCCGGCCACCAACGACCGATGAGGTTGTAAGAACTCACGTCCGGGGTGGAGATGGCATTCCCTTTCTCAAGCCGGAGGAGATCTACCGTGAGCCACTACCCATCTCAACCCCAGGCCCTGAGAGCAGGATGGTGGAGGACCTTCCAGCGCCGCAGTACACCAAGCCGCCACGATGTGAGCGTGGAGAGACCAAACGGGAGGAGCAACCCCTTAAAACGAACGACGAGGAGGAGAGGGTGCTCTTCGACAAGCTCTATCTCCCTGAGGAATTTGTTCCGGTTGATGTCGCTGAGGTGTACGGAGTTAAGGTCCAACTACATCCGTATGGACCGAAGTCAGGATCAGGTGTGTACATTCGAATGTCGACCGACGCTGTTCCGTGCGTTCCCTACCGAATCCGCGTAACCACGCAACGCACGTACTATGATCGCGGAGACAACGCATTCAAAAATTACGATAAGCGACCTAGTGGAAGAGGAGAGTTCTCTAAGTGGATTCAGCAAAAACTTTTTTTCGGTAAATAAGTAGAGAGATTTTCTAACGTTCTCTTCAGCGTTTGTCGAAAGTCATATGCGCGTGAGTGAGGGTGAGAAAAGTTCAAAAAGGAGAGCTCCGAGATGGCTCGGTATGAGGGAGTCCGGCGCCCGACAAGGCCCCCGGGATAGAGCTTCCTCGTACCGAAATCGGGCTATGGGTGGTCTAAAAACCCCGTTTTTCCACCACATGTCGGAAAAACACGCATCTCCTAACCCGCCGGAACTACGCGAAATAAAATTTCTAAAAAAAAGGACATGGGGAATAAGGGTAAAGAGAGCAGAAAGCGGCAGCTATTTAGATAAAAAACGATCTAAACCCTTAGATGGACTACCCTCAGTGGCCCACAGGGCCCCCGCTGACAGATGCGCAACGCACTGGCGGATTCGTCCGCCGCTCAACGCGTTACATCATCGCGATCGCGATGGCGGTTATCTTTTATCTTCTCTCTGTTGAAATCTTACGCTCCTCACTACCGGCGACCACTCCAGACGTTCGTGGTGTCGTTCACGTCCCTTCCTCCGCAAAAGTTTCACCATCAATCTCCTTTGAGCGAGAGCTTGCTACGGGACGCAATAAGGGAGTACGCGAGCGCACGTTCTTCACACCTTCCGAACTCCACGTCAGCGCTCTAGCAAATGTCGGACCGCTTCTTTTCTCAAGCCTCCTGAGTGTAGCCACGTTTTTAGCACTTGCTCTCAGTGCCTTCGTGTGGCGCATGCGACGAAACCGCAGACGAACAGAAGCAGAACAACGAGCTGGAGGTTTGCGCAGAGAGCAACTCCAAAACATCGCTGTGCTCGTGTTGTGTGTTCTTTTTGGTGTGTTGGTGAACGCGGAGGTCGTAGTAGCACAGGAATGTGGTAGTGACTACTGTAACTCTGCGTGTCCCGAGTACAACGAGTGCTCTTGCAACGGCATCAACTGTCCTCCCGCGTGCTCCGGTAGCGACTACTGTAACTCCTCGTGCCCAATACTTTGGAGGCCAAAACGGTGAGTGCTTCGACGGCGTCGACAACGACAGCGATGGCAACGTCGACGCTAACGCTCTCGGCTGCGCAAATGAGGGTAGCGGCTCCTGCGTCGACGGTGGAGACAACGATGGCGACGGCTCTACTGACTGCTACGACTCGGACTGCTTCGGCAACTCCTACTGTATCTGCGGCAACGGCCTCGTTACCGGGAACGAATCGTGTGATGATGGCCACACCGATGACAATGATGGTTGTAACTCTTCCTGTGCGGTTGAAGATGGCTGGAGCTGTGTTGACGCTCCGAGCTCCTGTACAACGACGTGCGGGGACGGCATCGTGGCAGGCCCCGAAGTGTGCGATGACGGCAATACGGTCTCCAGCGATGGATGTACCGGTGATTGTAGCTTAGTTGAGGCTGGTTATGAGTGTATAGCGGGTGGTTCGAGTAGTTGTTCAGTTGCCACTCCAACTGCTACGCACACACCAACTGTAACACCGAGTGCGACTCCGACGCCTGTGCCTCCCAACACCGCGACACCAATTCCGGGCCCTCCTAATACAAGCCTTCGCTCCCAATCGTTGAAATCATTCAACGTCCCAACTGTATCCGCACCTACTGGCGTTCAAGACGGCGACCTCTTGTTCTTCGCTCACTACGATTATTACGATTCGGCGGTAACCAGTGGCTGGACAGAGCCCGATGCCACAGTTGGTTCTGCCGCGGATTATGCCTCGCTGTGGTATCGCATAGCTGCGAGTGAGCCGGCAACCTATTCATTGCCACAACATGCGCAAGGATACCTCTACGCGATATCGGGCGTTACTTCGGTCCAGGATTCGAGCGTTCAGAAGTTCTCCGGCACCTCCGTTACCGTTAATGGGCTCTCAGGGGCAGGTAACCTCTATGTATCGATGTATTACGGTGGAAGTGGTGTGGATATAACCCCACCCAGTGGGTGGACGACCGTCTATAGCACGAATAACGGAGGATACTCCTATCGCCATCTTCTCCTTGTTAAGCAAAATGGTGGGGACGGCAACTCGAACACCTTTACCCTTCCATCAGGAGCAACTGGTGGTTATGTAGGCGCCATTCTCGCGAATGGACCCGCTGCGACCGCCACGCCAACGCCAATACCGACAAACACCTCAACCCAAACTCCGACTCTTACCCCAACCGCCACCTCAACAGCGACACACACCTCAACCGTCACTCCAACCAGCACCCCGACTAGCTCGCCAACATCCTCGCATACACCCACAAATACACCTACATCGACACCAACCATAACGCCGACTAGTACTCCAACCAGCAAGCCTACGGCTACAGATACGCCGACAAGCACACCGACGCTGACACCAACGTTGACGCCGACCTCTACGCCGACAGAGACCCCGACTTCCACCCCTACGCCGAGTCAGACGCCAACCGTAACGCCGACCAGCACGCCAACTGATACACCGACGCCGACGGATACCCCAACTCACACGCCAACTAATACTCCAACGGCAACGCCAACCTCGACACCGACCGAGACACCAACCGTAACACCGACAAGCACACCAACGGATACACCGACGCCGACGGCAACTCCGACTCGCACACCAACTAATACTCCAACGACAACGCCAACATCGACACCGACCGCTACGCCAACCGTAACGCCTACCAACACGCCAACTGATACACCCACACCGACGGATACCCCGACTCAAACACCAACCAATACTCCAACGGCAACGCCAACCTCATCACCGACCGAGACGCCAACCGTAACGCCGACGAACACGCCAACTGATACACCGACACCAACGGACACCCCGACTCGCACACCAACCAACACCCGAACAGCGACGCCAACCTCGACATCAACCGATACGCCAACCGTAACGCCGACTAACACGCCAACTGATACGCCGACAATTACCCCAACGGTAACGCAAACCCCGACACCCACCGACACGCCAACTATAACGCCAACGAATACGCCAACTAAGACACCAACGCCGACGGATACGCCGACTCACACTCCAACGAACACGCCGACCGCGACGCCAACCGAGACACCGACATCAACTGACACACCCACAAACACGCCAACCGCGACCCCAACCTCCACGCCAACGGCCACTCAAACGCCGATGGATACCTCAACAAGCACACCGACGAATACCGCAACCGCGACACCGACAACGACACCGACCGAAACACCAACGACGACCCCGATTACTACCCCAACCGATTCGCCGACCCCAACGGAGACACCGACCTTAACCCCAACAGCGACACCAACGGCGATACCGACCGACACACCAACCGATACTCCGACGAATACACCGACTCAGTCGCCCACCTATACGCCGACAGAGACACCTACGCTCACGCCAACCAACACGCCGACGGACACCGTGACCCCGACTCCAACCGATTCCCCGACCCCATTACCAACGCAGACGCCGACGGCGACGCCATCTTCTACCGTGACTCCAACCCTTACGCCGACACCGACGTACACACCAACTGATACCGCAACCGCAAGCCCAACTGTCACTCCAACGCCGACCGATACCGAGACACCTACGAGTACGCCAACGAGTACCCCAACGCCGACACCAACAGCGACACATACTCCGACCGATACACCGACCTGGACACCAACGGTCACTCCGACTCACACGATGACGAGCACCCCGACCGAGACGCCGACGGTGACCCCAACGGACACGGCAACCGTGACGTCAAGTCCGACGATGACGCCAACCCGAACTGCCACATCGACACCGACCGATACTCCAACCGTGACACCGACCAACACGGAGACCCCAACGCGAACTCCAACGTCCACACCGACTGAAACTCCAACGGTGACACCGACTCACACCATGACGAGCACCCCGACGACAACACCCACTACGACCCCAACTCGGACACCGACC
>JAULVA010000161.1:0-3612 GCA_032111275.1 Bdellovibrionota bacterium | reverse complement strand
AAGGAGTTTGCACTTCCAAAAATTCGCGAGAAAGGTCGTGTTTTAGGTGGTTTGCGGCTTAACTTAATGGCCGTGAGGTTGTACCAGGTGACCGCCGGCCGGCGTGGCTTTATGTGCAGCATAACTGTACATTTGTGCTAATCGGTACATCAATTAGCGGCTACATAGCAAAGATAGCATATCTACACTAAAGGCCCATGAGGTCCCGGGCCATAAAGTGGAGAGATGGGTATGAGAGGAGCGACGAGCGCGCAGTTCGATGATGTTACACGTATCGTAACAAGAGCACCCGGTGAACACTACTGGATGGGTGGGTCCGCTGAGAATGCCGCTCGAGTGATAGAGTCCCTTCCGCTCGAGCTTCCCAAAGGAAAGAGCTATCTTTTCCAGTTAAAGGAAAACTGCCTTCTTATCTCTGAAGCAACCGCAGGAATCGCGGCGTATAGACCGACTGATCTCTCAAAAGGTGTCGCGATTGCATCGCAGGACGATGGAACCCACCTTGAGGTGAAAGGTATTCCAGGGATTGAGGAGATCATTCTCCTTTAGCGGCCCGTTGCCGTTTCGGGTAAAGCTTTAACTATTCGGTCATTAACTGCACCTGTTGAGCTTCTTGATGAGTATGGGGATCTACGAGCTAAGGAACAGGGAGGATCCTTGACACTCGCCGAGCGATCGCGACGGGAGGAATTAATTCAACTCATCGGTAAAGAGTACGAAAAGCGGGCTCGAGCGAGGGTCGTACCGTCATCCCGCAGTACTCCCGCCTCGTGCGGAGAGAGCAGATCGTCCGGCTACAGAAGCACGGGAGGGTGAACCATGGCTGAGAGGGTCAATCTGAATGAACTTCGGGCTAATCAAAGGTTTCTCGCCAGGGAACTGTGGGCCAGAGGAGTGGAGGTAACGCTCTTTGACCACAATAACGAGATCCTTGAGGCTGTCCTCGGCGATCATCGTGAACTTCTCTCCGATATCGATAGTTCAATTATGCCCTACACGGCCTCAGTGGTAGCGGGTAGTAAGTCGATTACGAAACGACTTCTCCACCGAGCAGGTATATCGACACCCCGGGGCCATCACTTTTCATCGAAGGACGCCGGTCAGATAGCCCGGTACGCGGAAAATGTGACCGGCTTTCCCGTGGTCGTCAAACCAAGCTTTGGTGTCCAGGGAGAGAACGTGTTCACCGCCCTGGAGAGTGCTGATGAGGTGTTGGCGGCGGTTCAAGCGGTCGTAATCGATTCAGGGAATCAAGAGATCATCGTTGAGGAGCATTTCAGGGGGCACGAATTTCGGGTCTTTATGACCGCCCGGGGCGGGTTCGCTGCGCTCTATCGAGAGCCTGCGCACATTATCGGAGACGGCTTCCACTCGATAGAGCTTCTCGCTTCATGGGAGAGCTACCGTAGAATGCATCCCCGAACTAACTGCCTCTGCCCAATATCCCTGGATGGTGAGAGTGCGCACTACCTCAAGCGAAGGGGATTGAGTCCGCTTTCCGTTCCTCAACTGGGAGAGAAGGTCTATCTGCGGGGAAGCTCTAACGTAAAAAAAGGGGGCGTCCCGACCGACGTCACGGAACTTGTTCATCCTTCGGTCCGTGAAATATGCGCAAAGGCGCTCGCGGCTATTCCGGGACTGCCCTACGCGGGAATCGATTTTATGTGCGCGGATATCAGGAAGCCGCAGGAGGGCGACTCTTATCGAGTGCTTGAGATTAACTCGGTGCCCGGCATCGGAATCCACATGGCTCCAGGAAGGGGCAGCCCGAGAAACGTCGCCGGTATGATCGTCGATATGATCTTCCCCGAGACCATCGGAAAGCGGAGGGAAACAGCATGCGCCGCATAGCCGTTTCGCCAAGGAGGTCGCCGTTAAGTTCTGTGGACCGCGCATCGAGCCGCGTCGCGCGCCTCGGACGAAATTATCGGTTCAACAGTCTGGAAGTCGAGCGCTTTGTGGGAGATATCGGTCTTGCCGTACGTCGCCTCATTTCACTGGAGTACCAACAGAGCACGTTTCGAGCCAGAAACACGCTCAGAATTCCCGACCGTACTGAGGAGCTCTTTAGCGACCTCGCCTTTTATTGGTCCGTCGGGCAGATTTGGTGGTCCCTCGCCCAGGCTCTGCATATCAGCCCCACGGCGCGTATCGCCGAGATTGGGTGCGGACATGTACCAAAGGTTGCGATCGGGCTTCATTACCTGGGTTTCGCGGGAAAGGTAGATCTTGTCGATAACGACGCTATCGCTCTGGAACGCGCGAGTCGATTCCTTGAGCTTATAGGGGCCCGATATCCTGTCGGCATCGTAAGGGCCACTCTCTTTGATGAAAGAGTCAGAGGATACGACGTCATTCTCGCTAATCATCTTCTCGATGATCTCATTCTAAACCACTTTTGCGCGCTACACGGAGTCGATGCTACCAACGTCTATGATCGGGAGGATCGTTACATGAATGTGTGGAAAGAGATCGTCGCCACCCCTAATCTCGTAGGTGAATTTGTTTCCGTGCTCGCTGAGACCCTTATAGAAAAGGTGCAGCCCGGCGGTGTCGTTCTCTTGCTTGACTACTCCAGTTTTTCACACCGTGCATTGGGTCTGACGGACGTGATTGATCTCGTTCGCCAGACGACGAGGCTCCTAAGAGATGCTCTGCGAATGCGTGGAGCGGAGGTTGTTACGGACCTTCCGGCGGCTTCAATTACCGTCGATCGCATAACGGTCACCCGAGATGACATCGTGGCATTCAGACGGGGAGGGGTAAATGGTAAACTGTGATGTCAGTATAGAGTGCGCGCATATCTACGCGGACGAGAACCTTACGTGCGCCCATGCAACCAGTCTTGCCATCGCTCAACGTGAGAGTCTGCGGTGGAAAGCGGAAGGTCGAACGGTACGCTCGGTAGTGCTTGTCGACGATATCCACGTGGGAGCTTCAAAAATCACGCCGCAGCAGATCAAGGGATGGGCAGCCCACTTAGGTTTTGGTGTGGATACCGTGGTCGAGGAGAGCGCGCTGAAGGATGTCGCCAAGGGAGTTATCAGGGGCCTCCCTAGACGCAACCTGTATTGGGAACCATTTCGCAGAGCGTTGAAGCGGGTCCTCTTTCTGCGTTGTAACGAGGGAGGTATCACCTTAGGGACGATCGTCGATCGGCATTTTGAGCCCTCGTGTGCCCTACTTGTAGCCGCATGGAATCTGACCCGGCTGGGGGCGTTCGCGGTTGAGCAAGTACCCACAGCAGAGAGCGCGACGTCCATCCTGGAGGAACGGTATCGGGGCGTGGAGATGAAGGCACTACGGATCATCGAAGCGTCTCGCTACCGGGCATTCGCCGGAAGGATCTCGCATATATTTTATGGCTCATCGGGTTTTCGAGTGGGTAAAAAGAGAGGAATTAGAGCTCCGGAAGCATGCAGGTTAGGACTTTAAGTCTGAGATATTCTTGGTCTCGTAATCCGTAAGCTCGGCGCTGCAGGACCCGTATTTTGTTGTTGAGTCCCTCAACGAATCCGAGAGCAACTTTGTTCTCAGCTTTGCAGTAGGCAGCGATACCATTCCAGTGAGCGTCGATCATTCGAGCGAACTTCTCGTAGGGTTCAAGCCTCT
>JAULVA010000160.1:0-2155 GCA_032111275.1 Bdellovibrionota bacterium | reverse complement strand
TTTATCCTCTTCCTGCACCTGCACCGGTTTCATTGTCTTCATTCTCCTCAGCTTGCACGCATCAGGATGCGGTTGAGAGAACAGCGACGACCGACTTACATTCGGCCTTGGTAAGTTCTCTCCTCGGAAACAAACCCACTACGTCTAATTTCTAGATGATGACGAAGAAACCGGTGCAGGTGCAGGACGAGGATAAAGATGAGGAGAAGGATCAGGACAAGGAGGACGACGAGGAGACGGTAGTAACAGAACAGCATGGCCTACCAAAACTCCCAGCGACCACACCCGACATCCTATCAACGGAAGAACCCTCTCATTCGAATACTCTCGTAGATCCAACAGGTTGCCCCAGGAGACGAAGCCTGAAGGTAGAAGAATGTTCTAGGGGCTCAAGGGGCGTACCCGAGTCTTCGATTATCGAAGGGACTTTATAAATTTCCGACACGATATTCGCCCATCACAAGCTGGTGATAACGCATGCCAACAAGACCTGAGCTTACTCGTAGTCATAAGGAATTGAGAGCCCGGTCGTGGGTTGCACTCGTTGCTGCCATCTTTCTTATCCCATTCACGCCGCGAGGATTTGCGGAGTCGGGGGACCTCTTTCCAAACACAACGATACGAGGGGAGCTATCTGAGCTACGAGAGCTACCGGCGGCGCTACAAGCACACGGGTGCGACGATCGGGAATGCGTTTCATCCATCTCCCCGATTCATCTCTCTGTCTCGGTTAAGGGGTATCCCTCTCTCCAGGTTGTGTTTACCGAAGCGGAGGATACCCGACGTATCCGTCGAGAGGACTCATATCAGAGTGTAAACGATATCAGTGAGCGGCCCGTGTTGCTCAGGGGAGTTGGCTACCGCAGACACCTCTCCGCGGACCAGGGTCGAGTCGAATTTCCGATCGCCGGAACCATCTATCGAGACGGCGGGATCCTCCAACTTGAGATCGCGCTCACTCACATAAATCATCATGACTCCAGCCGCGTGATAGTAGCGCGCGCGTTGTTAGGTTCGTCCGCTACCGATTCCGTGGCGCGAGGGCGCGCCGTTCATCCCTCATCGTATGCCTTCGCAAGCACTACCTGCGGCACCGCCACACACGAGCGTTCTATGTCCACACATCTCCACACAGAGCAGCGCGCCTTGGTATCGCAACAAGGCGGGAGCAAGGTGCTCTACCTCGGCACTCACTTCGATCGACAGTTCATGAAGGTACTGAAGTGTAAAACCGCTTCGAAGTGCAACAACCGTATTCTCAGCATGATCAATCAGGCCTCCGTGTATTATGCTCGCCAACTTGGTACCCGCCTCAAAGTAGCTCGACAGTTCGGACCCGTGACCTTTACCTCCGGCACGTCCTCCTCGGAGCGAATGATCGACAACTACGAAGCCTACGTGGAATCACTTCATAGCGGAAACCTGCATGATGGAACTAACGGGGGGTCCAAACTCGTAGACGGCTTCGCCGCGTTCACCGGCCAAAAGATGTCGGGGAACGTCATCGGAATCGCGACGATCGGATCGTATTGCGATAACAGCCGATCCTTGAGCGCTACGATGGTGGTGCGTCACACCTCCGACTCGGTAACTCCGACAACGATCGCTCATGAACTGGGGCACAATGTGGACGCCGTCCACACAGCTAGCGGAATCATGGCTGCATCTGTCTCAAGAACGGGCAAGAAACCGCGTTTCACGAGCGAGAGTGTCACTCAGATCCGTAACTACCTTGAGGCGTGGTATTCGGAGTGCCGGGCAGGCAAAAATGACACACCACCCCCAGGCTCGGACGTAAGCCCTACTACGATCGACTTCAGTGTGAGCCGAACAACCGAGTACAATTTCTCGATGGAATTCAGTGTCTCGCGAACACGAGCGAACTGCGAGGTTGTGGTGAGAGCCGCTGAAACCGCAAACGGTGTCAACTCAGGGATTCCTATCCTGCGAAGAGAGATGGAGGGATCGGGCATGGGGTCCATGACAGATCTCGATATCGCTATCGATACCTCAAGCGCAAGCGAAGCGACGATCTACCTAAGTAAGGGAGGCAAAACCACGCTGACGCGTGCTTTTGCTAGGTAGCGGTGCTCCCGCACCGCTTTACGAGATGCGGCAGTGGATGGTTACTGATAATTTGAGTCGCATGACACAG
>JAULVA010000159.1:3185-6824 GCA_032111275.1 Bdellovibrionota bacterium | reverse complement strand
TAACGGCACAACCCCTTTGTCGCCTGGCGTGGTGGATGAAAGCGCGTCCCTCGGTTTGAGTCTCGTGAGGACCCTGAGCCGGCAGCTGGGGGGCTCCGTGAGGGTAACGCAGGATGGTGGTGTTCAGTTTGAAGTGACCATTCCAGGGGCGGCGCTGAAGTCGAAGGACGGCGCCTCGCACAGGGTGGCGGCCTAGCGGGAGTATCCTTTTCCACTCCCGCTTTTTCGCCAAACCAGCTAAACCTCTCATGTGTTGTACGTTGAGGTGGAGAGATGACAGCGGAGTGGACGAAGCGGGAGGAGCGAATCCTTAGAGGCCTGAGCACGCCAGCCAAGATACAAAACTTTTTAGATCGACTTCCCTATCGATGCGAGGATGGTCATTTATCGGCCCGAGCGGCGCTTCGGGATGGGCGCGCGCATTGTTTTGACGGTTCTCTGCTGGCTGCGGCCGCGCTCATGCGATGCGGCTTAGAGCCCCGTCTGATCGATCTTTGCGCGACCCGAGATGACGACCATATCCTATGCGCGTTTCGTTGGAAGGGGCGTTGGGGCGCCGTGGCGAAGTCAAACTTTCCGGGGCTTCGATACCGGGATCCGGTTTTTCGTACGGCTCGGGAGCTCGTCCTGTCGTATTTCGAACTCTACTTCAATCTCAAGAAGGAGAAGACCCTGAGAGCGTTCTCGACACCTATGGCCCTCCCATCCCGTCGAAGGGTCGACTGGGAGTGTGATGACACCCAAGGTGATGTGATCGTGGAGATGCTCGGTGCGCGGAAGCACCACCCGCTATTGCTACCCGGCCAGGAAAAAGCTCTGCGGGGGCTTGACGAGAGGCTCTATCGGTCGCAATTAGTCGGGGTGAATATGAAAGGGGCGCACGGCGGGTCATAGATTCGATGTGCTGGCGGCGCCAAGTTTGCTACAACGGACGTATGACTAAGGCTAAGGAAAGCGACTACCGGGTCGTCTATACAACGGAAGCGGGGGCGGTATGCCCCGAGTGCAAACGCCCGCAAGCTAAGTGTGGATGCGCGGAGGCGCGCAAGATGGCGGTGAAAGGGGATGGTAACGTCCGAGTGCGTCGAGAGACGAACGGCCGAGGTGGTAAAACAGTCACTACCATCATGGGGTTAGCCCTGAATCAGGTAGAGCTTCAAGCGATCCTCAAGGAGCTCAAGCGGGTCTGTGGAGCTGGTGGTGCCATTAAGGACGGAATCCTTGAGATCCAGGGAGATCACTGCGATCTGGTGCTCCGGGAGTTGGACCGACGAGGAATTAAAGCGAAGCGTGCCGGTGGCTGACGCGCCGCACTACCTGCCCCGCGGGTGAAGGTTTCACTTTCTTAAGATTTTCGCCTTTGCTATTGGTAGGGGAGGGCTGCGGTGCTACGCATTCACAAGAGCCTCTTCTAAGGTAGGTAACCATGTTTCGGAACAGCAACAAGGTACGCATCAAGGATTCCGTGTTTCGTAAGGTTCGAATCGCGGCCGAGATGGTTGGCTGCACCGTTGAAGAGTTCGTCGAGCGAGCCGCCGAAAAAGAGGCCGAGAGAGCGCTTTTACGCATGTCCCGTGAGGAGCAGGTTCCTCCGGTCGAAAATGGTCGCTCTATCGAGAGTCGCGACAGTCTCTAGAACTAGCATACGAGCGCTCTAGAACTAGCATACGAGCGGCAGCAAGTTCTAATCCTAGTCCTCATCCTTCTCATCATCCTGCACCTGCACCGGGTTCCTCTTCATCATCAGGGAACCTGGGTATGGATCCTTCCAACAATCGCACTCCCCAAACATAACCTCGCATCAATCGCCACTATCCGGGCGACTGCAGCCCTCCAGAAGTAGTCGGAGGAGAACCAGGAAACCGGTGCAGGTGCAGGATGAGAAGAAGGATAAAGATTAGGATGAGGAGGAGGTTCTGCTACGATTTCGGGTCGTCTTTTCTATTTTGCGATCCTCTCGACCACCAATCCCGCTCATAGGCAGTAAATGAAAGTGAGGTGACATTGAGCTCATCAACACATTCAGCGTTGTGGAGTGAATATGGTGCGGGAATGTCTCCGAAGGATAGTCGTGTTCGTTTTTTCTGTGGCGATCGGGGTATCGCCCTCGGCAGCGATGGCGGAATCAGAGTTTGCCGATGGTGAGCGATTTATCGAGGAGGTTGTGGTTGAGGGGATTCCTATATCAACCGCGATCGCGTTTGCGCCGGATTCGCGGATATTCGTGGCATTGAAGGATGGTGTGGTGCGGGTCGTGCAGAACGGACAGTTACTTCCAACTCCGTTCCTCGACATTAAGACGATTGTAAACAAGTCGACCGATCGGGGACTTCTTGGAATCGCCGTAGATCCTAGCTTTCCATCCAAGCCCTATGTGTATCTCTCGTATGTGTGGGATCCTCCTGGGTTCACTCCCGACTCGCAGGAGTCGCGCCTTATTAGGGTGGTAAGATACGCGGCTGACGCGGCAAAGGGATATAATGTAGCCATCCTGGATAGTGAGGAGATTATTCTGGGTAAGAACAGCCTTCCCCGATACATCGCCCCTCCCGCCACATCAACTGAGATCGTGTATCCGGAGCGCGCGTCGTGCATGACCGGGCTTACCATGGCAGGAAACCCAATTGAGGACTGCCTCCCTGTGGATGCCCTCTCTCACACGGCGGGCTCGCTGATGTTTGGCGCTGATGGCACTCTCGTCGCCAGCTTTGGTGATGGGGCTAATTACGACTATCCAGCAACCACGGCTTTTCGAGCGCAGAATCTCGATGCCATGTCAGGTCGTGTCGTCCGGGTAGATCCCGACACCGGGAATGGGGTGTCTGGCAATCCGTACTTCGACCCGGCCAATCCCAGCTCAAATCGTTCAAAGGTATGGTCGATCGGATACCGAAATCCGTTCCGCTTCACTATCAATCCCGCTAATGGACAGGTCTACGTGGGGGACGTTGGCACCTCGTACTACGAAGAGATAAACGCGGGGAAGGGTGGAAATTTCGGTTGGCCCTGCTATGAGGGCGGGTTTTCAGAGCGCTTGCAGCAGGAAGGGCAGGCTACAGTTAGCGAACGCCAAGTTGGGTTCAAGCGCGCTCGCGCGACGATCGACTTTTGTAACAATCTCTACGCGAAGGGCCCTGGGGCGGTGACACCGCCGCTCTTTACGTATCGACACCCCTATGACGAAAACGGCAAGGACCTCGGGGCGTCTATCACTGGCGTCGCGTTCTACTCAGGAACCTCGTACCCCGAAAGGTATCGGGGGGCGCTCTTTTTCGCCGATTACGCCCGCTTCTTCATCAAATATCTCACCTTTGATTCGAGCGGTACGCCGACCGTGCACGAGTTCGCGAGGGAAAGCGGGTCTAATTTTGGGGCCGTGCAACTTATCAGCGGACCCGATTCTAACATCTACGCGGTGTACCTCGATCTCAAGACAAGAACGGGCGCCGTGCGTCGCTTTCGTCCGATGGTAGGGAGTAACAATCTACCAAACGTCAAAGCGAGTGCCGGGCCCCTCATCGGTGTCACGCCTCTCGTCGTGAGTTTCTCATCCGCTGGTAGCGCGGATCCTGACGGTCAGCAGATCTCCTACACGTGGGATTTCGGTGACGGAGAAAGCTCTACAGAGGCCGATCCCAT
>JAULVA010000159.1:2092-3175 GCA_032111275.1 Bdellovibrionota bacterium | reverse complement strand
ATACACCAAGATCGGAACGTACAAAGCGACCCTGACGGTGAAAGAGATGAGCGCTCCGTTCGCCACATCTACCAAAACATTCACGATACGCACGGGAGCGAATCCTCCTGTGGCGTTTATTGATTCACCTGACCGATCCTATCGATACGAGATCGGAAAGAGGTTGAGCTTTAGTGGACGAGCTGAACCGTCGACAGGAGTAGACATGACGTGGGTGATTCTTCAGAAGCACAATCTTCACGAGCATCTCGTCGCGGAGGTATCGGGACCGAGCGGATCTTTTGTGCCCGAGGAGCATTGCGACAACTGCTCCTACGAACTCTGTTTGAGCGCGCAGGGGCAGGGGGAGCTGATCGACCAAAAGTGTTTGCCAATTCCGCCAAATTCGACACCGTATACCTTCGCGAGTAAGCCTCCAGGAGCTTCGATTGCCTACGTGGACGAAGATAAGGAGGTCCTCGCTCCGTACGTTGCCCAACCTATCGTTGGCTCCAGGCAAACGATCAGCGCTAACGTCATCTCGAATGGCCGAACGTTCGTGCGCTGGTCGGATGGCGCAAGGGACCCCGTGCGCACGTTTGTCACAGCCGCAGAGCCTAAGACCTTCAGGGCTATCTACGCGAACCGACCGCCGGTGGTATCGGTGAAATCGATCCCTTTGCGGATTAAGAGTTCGGCCGCTCGAGCTCGTACGGTGAAACTTCACGCCGGAGGCTCCAGAGACCCTGAGGGAGAACCGCTGCGCTTTTCCTGGAAGTTTTCTGACAGGAAGATCGTTCGTGGTTCATCGATCACGCGTACCTTCAAACGGGTAGGCTCTTACGGTGTCACGCTTACGGTTCGCGACCGACTCGGAGGCGCTGCGGTCTACAGAGGAACCGTTAAGGTTGGCGGCGCTAGACCTGTGCTGCGCCGAATTCGTAGTGGAGGCGCTATCAAAGCCTCCGAGTATGATCCGCGAGAATAGCTGGGGGCTGCGGAGCATCTCCACATAAACCCTCCTAAATGGTCCGATAACGTTACTTATCGGTCATTCTATGGGGTGTTGATACGGGGGGCCGGCTTACCGTACCCCCCCCCTTT
>JAULVA010000159.1:0-2082 GCA_032111275.1 Bdellovibrionota bacterium | reverse complement strand
ATGGTCCGATAACGTTACTTATCGGTCAATTACCGAAGGGACGGCCTAGACGATTTCAGGTCGAAGTAGGTTTGTCGGGATTGTATTACACCGGAACGACGCCGGAGGGAAGAGGTTTTTTAGCTTGCGCCGCCTCCCCCCACACCCCCCTTAATTAAATACATAAGTATAAGTATTAGTATAAGTATAAGAGTAACGCGTTACGTTAAGGTAACGCGTTACATCACACCTACTTTCTGCCCCCTAACTATTTGAAACATTTAGAAACGCAATCCTGTATCGTGTAACCGATGCGTTACGTTGTGCGGTGTAACACGTTACATTTTGGACGATAACTTGGGTCGGTTTTACATGTAACATTCTGTAACGCGTTACAATGCGCCGCTTATTTTCTATCGAAACGACGTCCCGAACTTGCGGAATAAATAGGGCTAAACGTTTTAGCCCTAAGCCACGAGCGGCATGTCCTCATCCTCGTCGGTGGCCTTTGCCCTTGGGTACTCAAGCATTCGGCCTGGGTTTCGCGCTGGTCCCCGCCCCCGCTTGTCGTAAACTCTCACCATCGTCTCGGTCGAGTGACGCAAGAAATTTGCAACGTCGCGGTCCTCGTACCCCATCTCTTTCAACCGCGTAACCGCAGTGGCTCGAGCGGAGTGGGGTGCGGCCCCATCGACGCCCACACTGGCCGCGTATCGCTTATACATGCGCGCCAGCGTCCTTTCGCTTATCCTCCGGCGCGATTCCCCGTTCCTGTAATAAAAGACAAACAGCGGCGATTGTGGGGCGCTTCCATCGTCGTCACGTTGCTCAAGATACTTTATGACCCGTTGCCAAGCCCACGCCGGGAGGCTCTGGGTTTGGTTTTGTCCCGCCTTCGTTGCTCGGAGGATGAGGAATGGGACGCCGTCGTTACCTTCCCCGATGTCACCGACGTTCAGCTTGAGTGCCTCGCTCCGGCGAAGCCCGCCACCGAAAAGGATGGCTAGCAGCGCCCGGTCCCGAATGCCCTCCTTTGTTGACGGGTCAGGAGCATCGAGAATCCGTTGAACTGCATCAAATGGAATGAGCTTCGTCGGCCTTTTTTGGACACGTTGGCGCATTGGCATCACGTCGCTGACGACACCTATCGGGTTTCCCACCCTTGCGCCTATGTCAATCAAGTGACGGAATACCCTGCGAAGGATTGCGACGCGCTGGGCAACAGTGGTGTCGGCAATTCGCCCTCCATCACCCCCCTTTCGATTCCTCAACCAGCGAATAAACTTCCCAGCCTTTAACGGCGTGAATGTAAGAAGCTCTCGTTCGAATTTGTATGAGCTCCTTTTGACGCTAAGAAACTCGGCAAATGTATCGAGGGCGGCGTGATACGAACGTTGGCTGTTGATAGCCTTACATTGAATCAATTCGCCGATGCTTTCCGATAAATCTCCAGGCTTTAGTTCGTAAATTTGGATGCCCGACATAAGACCTCCCAATTCGCTTGTCATACCCCCATCATACAAAGGGAACCGGCGCTAAGGAAATAAATGTCAGGGCGTAACCCTGTGTAATCACTATGCAATAAAAAGAGAGGGTAGGTCGAAAGTCTCAACCTACCCCCCCTAGCGCAACCCAACGAGGGCTCCGATTCCCACGTTAGACAACGGAATTATATCACTATACTGAATCAACGCCCCGCCGTGCTCGGCGGTTTCACCGAACGCGGCGAACCGCCCGGAGCCGAATCACTTTTGGTCTTTTTTTTTGTCCGCGAAGGAGAACCCCTGCGCAATAGCGTAGGCAACGAGGCCCATGATGACGTCGTGGTTCGTAGATACGAACTCAGCGCCACCGTCTTTTACCACGCCGTAGCTGACCAGAACGCCTGCGACGAATGTGAGCCCGTGTCGAACTACTGAGCCGAGATACTTCATCGCAATCGGGGTCGTTAGGTATTGTTTGATTAATCCGTCGAGCATAATCGTCCTCGTTATCGTTTAGAATTAAAACCAGCGAGCCAACCGCTCCCGGAGCGACAGAAGTCGCGCCTTCGAGCAGTTTCATACTCGTTGATGCCGCCGTTTTCCCAATCGCAGATTTGGT
>JAULVA010000158.1:1670-2637 GCA_032111275.1 Bdellovibrionota bacterium | reverse complement strand
GACGCTCTTCCGATCTATCCAATTTCAAACAGGGAAACATACCCGGCCCGTCAGGAGACAGGCCCTCCGGGTTGATTCTCATCGCGGGATTTAGGTGCGATGTGTGGCATTCCGGCGAGCATTCCTACGCGCCATGTGGTTGCGCGAGGCGAAGGTTTCCCATCAAGGTATCGTTGTGGCGTTTACCCGGAGGGCCCGTATCCTTACGGGCCGGTATCGCGGCCGCCGTTTCAATTCGCACCTGTGACCGCGATCCAATTTTAAACAGGGAAACATACCCGGCCTGTCAGGAGACAGGCCCTCCGGTACGTTTATTATCGCGGATGATAGGTGCGATGCGTGGCGTTGCGGCGACAGGGGACGCGTCGATTGCCTTGCTACCAATCAATACCCGCTCTCCACCCGCTCCTCCTCCTTCAGAAGCGAGGGACCGGTTCGTACCGGAGTGGTTGAGGAGCCTGCAGCTGCTGCCGGTGGCGCGACGTTCACACCTCCCGTTCCGGGAAAGCGCTCAAGGAATCCATTTTTGGAGACCTCAACGACGTAGAACGAGCGGCGGATCTCACCACCCGGCCCCATGTCGATTAACCCTGTCACACCTTCATACCGAGGGAGCGATGAGAGCGCGTCGGTGAAGCTCTTTCGCTCGCGCGCGGCTTTGTGAAGAGCGGCTACGACAAGGGTACCAGCGTCGAATCCCTGCGCGGCGAGAAAATTCGGAGCGACCTTGAACTTCCCTTTATACGATTCGTTAAACTGCTGGACGACCGGACGGGAGCTCTGTGGAAAGAACGGGGTCACAAAGATCGCCGAATCGAAGAGCGCCTGAGAGTTAGCGATCTTACTCGGATTATCCCACAAGGCCGTTCCAAGCGGTCGCATCGTTTTACGAGCTGTTGGACTGACATTCGAGAGAAGCTTCACACTCATCTCGATCGAATCAGGGATAAGAACCGCCTGAGCCCCG
>JAULVA010000158.1:0-1660 GCA_032111275.1 Bdellovibrionota bacterium | reverse complement strand
CGCTATCGAGTCGTTGCGCGACCTCAAGTACTGAAGCCTCATCAGATGGGTTGTACGGCGCTTCGAGAACCGGCGTTATTCCGTACCCCGCGAGCCGTCTCTTGAACACGTTCAACACCTCGTTACCGTTCGCGCTCTCCGGATAGGCGATGGCGAATTGAGAGATGCCATAATCCTTATGAGCAGCGGTTACGAGCGCCTCGATCTGCGATGTCGTTGTCGCGCCAAGGCGGGTAATTCCGTTGCCGATCGGGAAGGATTCACTCTTCGAGAAGGAGAGAAGCGGAGTTCGCAGCTCACGCGCGGTATCCGCGGCGGCCACCGACACATCGGTCAAAAGTGGTCCCACGATGACAGCGGGACTTGAGGTGGCTACAAGCTCTCGGACTGCGGCTGACGCGGCGGCTGAGTCCGAACCGACATCACGCACCTCAACGCGCGCGCGTGGCGTCTCTCGATCTGCTTCAACCGCGAGATCAAATCCTTGCCGAGTATCCCGGCCGAGCGAACCGAACTTGTCCGAGAGGCTCAAGATAACGCCGACAACGGCAGGCTGCCCGTCACCAACGATACCAGCGGCTGGCAAATCAGTAGCGACGAGAGTTTGGCCCGCTCCTTCCCAGAACGGCCTATGAAGGTCGGTGTATTCACGGTACCCCGGAGAGGATCGTCGCAAACGCTCTCTCCCGAACAACTCGTTCACAAAGGGATCGCTACTCCAGTCGAGCGCGATGGTCTCGAAATCCTTTTGCGGAATGGCGCGGAGAAGAAGTGTCGCTCCCGTCTCAGAGGCTTGAACACCAGCGCGCTCTCCCTGCTGCGCTTGGCGGTTCGCTTTTGAGAACCAGGCGAGCGATTGCTCCGTATCACCGTGGCGCCCATATGCGTATGCGAGGAGCAGTGAGAAGGATGTCGGGACATCGGTCTCGCTCAGGCCGCGTGATTTAAAATATTTGCTCACCGTTGAGAGCGCGCGAGCCGACTCATCAAGCGCAAGGTACTGACTGGCGGTTCTGAGCGCCGCGGCCTCTGCCTCGGTGTCCGTGAGTTTAGTTTTTGGAGCTTGCAGATACGCTTCGAGCGCTGACCGTCGCTTTCCCTTCCGAAGCATCTCATCACCGAGCAGGAGCGATCCGTTGGTGAGCTTCACACCCGCGGAATCATAAAACGGTTGCCAGATCTCCCACGGCATCGGCTCCGACGCGGCGGTAGGGGAAACCTCCTGTCCCCGCTTCGAGGCGGGACGACGAGGACGGGCACCTTCATCAAAGGAGCAGCCAACGGCGGACACTACCAAAGATGAGATGAGTAACGTGCGAACAGTTTGTCGAACCATAAAAAGGTACTACGTCCGTGTGGTAGCGGTTAATGAGCAACGCCCCATAACTATAATAGGGTGGAGAGGAGGTAGCCACGGGTCATTTTGACGACCGCGCGCCTTCAAGCAACCAAGATCGTCATATATCTTCGGTCAAAAGGTATTCGGTTACATCTAAGATAACAGGAGGCACCGAGACCTCGGGCCCCTAACAGTCTGGTGGCGTTAGGAGAACATGTCCTTCACCTTGTCGAAGAACCCCTTATCGGAGTCATCATCGAGAGCGGTTCCCTGAAGGACGGCGAGTTTTTCAAGGAGCTCTCGCTCCTCATCAGACACCTT
>JAULVA010000157.1:0-5271 GCA_032111275.1 Bdellovibrionota bacterium | reverse complement strand
ACCGTTGAGCAACGAGCGGCTAACCCCGAGCCTAAACTTCCTGAGATGACCGAACAGGAGCTTGAGGAGGCTCTCGATAAAGAGGTTGCACGCGCGAGCCAGGCGCTCGAGCGCGGAGAGGAATTACCCGACCCCGTAGAGGCCGAGGGAGAGGATCTCGTTGAGGTCCCGGTCGAGGGCGTTGATGATGTGGACCTCTCGGAGGAAAAAGATCCTGGAGCGGGGGCAAAGGAACCGACTTCGAAGAGCGCAGCACTTGTCACGAAAGACCTTCCAACCGGTGTGACGAACCAGAAAGCCCCGGCTACATCTGATTCGGTCGGAGGGCTTCGCTCGAATGCGATCCCGGCGGCCCCGGTGACAGAATTCACGGTGCAACGCGCGGAGTTCTCCTTCCTTGAACCTGAACATAAGGAGGCCTTCCGCATTTCGTTGAGCAAACCGGGCGCGCAAGCGCAGATGAGCAAAGTGGATCCGACAACGTATAAGATAGCGATTCCGAAATGCGCACTGGCAAATCTCGGACTCGCGCTTCCCCAGTATCCACCTGCTGATTACAAGGGCATCCTGGCGGTTTCGCCAAAGGTTGAGGGAGATACGGTAGAGATAACCGTTCAGGTTGAGGAGGGCGTCTCCCTCTCGACCCTCATGCGGGATAAAGAGCTCTGGATTAAGCGCCAATAGGAACGCTGCCGTAGGCATCGTGATCTGGGAGGGCGTTAAAGGCGGGTCCTGACCGCCATATCGCGCATGTACCCGGAGGGCCCGTCTCCCGACGGGCCGGGCTCGCGGCCGAGTTTTCGGTGGGCACCATCCATCGCGACCCAACCTGATACGTTTGAACATACCCGGCCTGTCAGGAGACAGGCCCTCCGGATGGGTGATCTGCGCCTAAGGTCTGGAACGATGCGCGGAATTGTGGCGACCAGGATCCACTTTCACGATACGTGAAATACCGGCGGACCGTGACGTAGCAGGCATCTCCAACCCTTGACCTTTTTCAATAGGTTACCACGCACCCTACTGAAATCTACGCTCAGCTCGCTACCTATCTCACCCTGCGAGTTACTAGCACTCAAGTTGCCTCTCCTCTCAGCCGACCTTTATCCATACGAGGATCTCTTGCCCACGGGCGAGCTGTACTCGGTATGAATACCCTCCCCTACTGGTGGAACTAACTATGAAGATTGGCATCTCGCTCGGCGTACCAAAAGAAACAGGCAAAGGCGAAACCCGCGTCGCGGCGACCCCTGATTCGGTCAAGCGTCTCGCAAAGTACGGATTCGATATAAACGTCGAACAGGGTGCGGGGCTCGCGGCCGGCTTTCGAGATGAGGACTACGATGCCGCGGGAGCAAGGGTCGTCTCCAGTAAGGATGTGTGGGCCAATCAGCTGGTGACAAAAGTTGCGCCCCCAACGGAAGACGAAAGCGCAATCATCCAATCCGGCGCGATGATCGTTTCACTCCTTGAGCCCTATCGCAACGCGCACCTCCTTGAGCGTTTCGCCAAAGGAAAGGTTGACGCGCTAGCCTTGGAAGCGATTCCACGAACATCGCGCGCACAGGCGATGGATGTCCTCTCATCGCAAGCGGGAATCGCCGGATACCGCGCGGTTCTTGAAGCCGCGCAACACTACGGCAGATTCTTTCCGATGATGATGACCTCCGCGGGCTCGGCTAAAGCCACGAAAGTTACCGTTCTCGGAGCCGGTGTAGCTGGTCTTCAAGCGATAGCGACCGCGCGCAAATTAGGCGCGATGGTAGAGGCCTATGATGTGCGTCCCGAGACGCGTGAGCAGATTCTTTCACTTGGCGCCAAACCGATCGAGATTAAGCTTGAGGAGTCAGGAAGCGGCGAGGGGGGCTACGCTAAAGAGATCTCAGAGGAATCGAAAAAGAGGATCCAAGAGGCGCTCGATGAGAAGCTCTCCAAGAGCGACATCATTATCTCGACCGCGAACGTTCCGGGTCGCAAAGCGCCGATCCTCATATCTGAATCCGTCGTGTCAAACATGCGCCGCGGCTCCGTCATCGTCGATATGGCGACCCCAAGCGGAGGTAATTGCGCTTTTAGCAAAGCGGATGAGGTTGTCGATCATAATGGGGTAAAGATAGTGGGCTACACAAATTATCCCGCAATGATGGCCACCGATTCGAGTAACTTCTTCGCGCGAAATCTCGTATCGCTCTTCGATCTCTTCGTCGCGCAGCGGGAGAGTGGAGAGTCCACATTTATCGTGAATCTTGAGGACGACATTATTCAGGCGTCCCTGCTTGTTCACCAAGGAATTCTACGTTTGAAGGGGAAATAGGAAGGTTATGTCGACAACGATGACCGCCATCTACGTTTTTACACTCGCCTGCTTCGTCGGGTACCACGTTATCTGGGGGGTTACACCCGCTCTTCACACGCCGCTCATGGCGGTGACGAACGCGATTAGCGCCATCCTCGTGATCGGCGCGATGCTCGTCGCGGGGTCCCCTGAGGCTAATCAATCGGTATGGATTCAAGCGCTCGGATTCTTCGCGGTGACGCTGGCGGCGATTAACATCTTTGGTGGTTTCGTCGTAACCAATCGCATTTTGGCGATGTTCAAAAAGAAATCGTAGAGAGGATAACAATGAACCTACACGCTGATTTTTTCGCCTTCGCATACCTTGTAGCCACGATACTCTTTATTTTTGGCCTCAAGGGTCTCAGCCATCCTAAGACCGCGCTTAGAGGAAATCTCCTCTCGATGATCGGCATGGGATTTGCGATCGTGGTAACGCTCTTTCATCCGAGCGTCTCTAACTACGGCATTATCTTCGGCGGGCTAGCCGCGGGCGCCCTCATCGGGATTCCCCTCGCCATGCGCATCAACATGACCGCGATGCCACAGCTCGTCGCGGCGCTCCATAGCTTCGTGGGACTAGCGGCTGTGCTGGTCGCTGGTGGAACCTATCTGATGCACGCGCAGGAGGGTCACGTTAGCGCGGTGCTTCTCACCGAGCTGATCATCGGAAGCGCTATCGGTGCTGTCACCTTTACTGGTTCGCTGATCGCATTTGGAAAGCTCCAAGCCATCCTTGGTTCAGCTCCGCTTGTTTTTCGGGGACAACACGCGCTCAACGCCCTGATTATCGGCGCTATACTGACACTCTCCGGTCTCTTCGCGTACGACCATAATGTGACTCTTTTCGCGGCGGTCACTGTACTCGCCCTTCTTCTGGGGTTCTTGCTCGTGTTGCCGATTGGCGGATCGGATATGCCGGTCGTGGTATCGATGCTTAACTCCTACTCAGGATGGGCGGCATCGGCCACAGGCTTTACCCTGAACAACCAACTCCTCATCGCGACCGGCGCACTCGTCGGTTCGAGCGGCGCGATTCTCTCCTACATCATGTGCAAAGCGATGAATCGATCACTCTTGAACGTGATTCTCGGAGGTTTTGGAACTACCGCGGAAGCAGCTGCGACAGACGCTTCGAAGAAACCGTGTCGCTCGGCAAGCACCGAGGACGCGGCGTTTATGTTCGAGAACGCCTCCAGTGTCATCGTGGTGCCAGGCTATGGCATGGCGGTCGCTCAGGCCCAACACGCCGTCAAGGAGCTCTATGAACAACTTCACTCCCGGGGGGTTGAGGTAAAATTCGCCATTCATCCTGTGGCTGGACGCATGCCTGGGCACATGAACGTCCTCCTCGCCGAATCAGAGATACCGTACGACTCAGTTCTTGAGTTGGAGGAGATCAACCCGGATTTCTCAAGAGCGGACGCTGTCCTCGTTATCGGCGCCAACGATGTGGTTAATCCCGCGGCTCGCACCAACAAGTCGAGCCCCCTCTACGGCATGCCGATCCTTGAGGCTTACAAGTCCAAGATGGTGTACGTCATCAAACGGTCGATGAACCCCGGATACTCAGGTGTGGAGAACGATCTCTTTTACCTCGATAACTGTTCACTCATCTTCGGAGACGCCAAGAAGGTGTGCGAGGGACTCGTTAACTGCCTAAAGGCGAACTAAGGTAACGAGGATTCATGAGGTCGGAAACGGTCCGAATCAGCCCCTTCTTGCGTAGCGGACCCATTCCGCCAGAATGAGACGAACTACCATAAAAAGCCATATGACGCGACAACATCAACCACCTTCCCCTGACAAACATGTAACCGAAAACCCGCAGAAGGAGGAGCTGAGACTTCCCGGGATCGGTATCCCCGTGGGTGCAATCGATCTCTCGGTGATAACTGACCGCCTGGAGACACATAACGAAGAGAACGGCTTTGGAGGCACCGTTGCTCGCCTCCTCACCGGGACGGTGACCCAGCTCCTGCAGCTCTCCCCAAACTCCAAAGCTTCCCCTCGAACCCTTATGGCGGGAGCGATGGAAAAGGAAAGCGCTCAACGAGAGTCATCTCGAGAGCGATGCGAACGGGAACTGGCTCCCACACTTGCCACTATCGGCCTAACCGTAGGACCGGTGCGGAGTGGGTGGGGATTTCATGGTGTTGGCCAGGACTTCGATTCCAACAAGTTATCCCTCCACATCGAGGACGCGACACGATTCTCCGAGTATCTGAATGCTTTAGACCCAGCCACTATCACCGACTCTCAAAAGCGGGGATTGACCGCTCTCTATCTCACGCTCTGCGACCAAATAACCAAGGAGTATAATCCCGCGGCAGGCGATGACCGTTTTCTCTCCCTCGTAAGTGCCGCGGACTCGATAGTTCATCACCACGATAGGCTGGGACTACCCACAACGCGCCTCGCCAACTTCCTCGCCGCGATTCGTGGTCGCTACGTGAGTGCCTATATCGAGGTCGAAAAGCTTCAACTCGACACCCCCCTTGAGAAAGGAGATGGTTACCGCCTCCTCTGGCACCGAGATACGACGCCCGAACGACTCCAAGGTGAATGGAACCAGGTTCTCGACGTTCTCGGCGCGCTCAGTACCAATCCGAACGCCCAACAGGTATACGATATCGCGAGGCGCACAGCGGGAACGGCGGTTGAGCGATCGATCGCCGAGGTCTCCCAATGGACAAGCGAAGCCGGAGAAACCTACATGGCTCAGAAGCCGATCTTCCTCAGCATTCTCAAGGCCGTGAAGCTACGAATGAGTGAATTCTAAAGCAGCGTTCAGTGCGGAACGCTCTGCTCATGAAACAACGATCGAGGCCATTCACGCCGAGGCAAGAAGCTCCCATTGCTCGGGCTTAAACCCAACGAGCCCATGCTCTCCAGCCAGAACGAAGGGACGCTTCACCAACATTCCATCCTGCGCA
>JAULVA010000156.1:0-2304 GCA_032111275.1 Bdellovibrionota bacterium | reverse complement strand
CGTTCAGCTCTTCTGCGCGGCGATCGTTCGCCAACGATTTTATGAGGAGTCCATATGGCGTCTTATCCTCCATAGCGAATCGCCTCATCGATACGGGGATGGTTTTGACCGAACCTCAGGTTGACTGGCAGAGGTTGCGGGACGCTCACTCGAATATCGCCTACGATATGGTCTCGGAGCAGATGATCAGCCTTGCGTTGGACGGAGCCCGTAAATTCTCTTCAGCCATAGTGAAAGCGCAGCGTAGTGGGGGGCTCAGGCGGGAGAAAGCGCATGAACCCTCCGACCCTCGTCGACGTCGTTGAGCTTCTTCTCTTGGGGAGTGCGATTGAGACTCCCATCGTCCCGCCGGACTTGATAACCTTCGGGGCGTATGAAAGCTACGTCGCTCCTCTTCATCATCCTTGCGTTGTTCTCTCTCTCCACCGCTTCCGCGCAGACCGTCGAGAGGAATCTCGCTCGTAAACAGGTAGACCTCGGCCTCTTCGTCCTGAAGTACGGCGCCCAAGGTGCCTCAAATGTCACACTCTCCCCCTACAGCATTCATTCGGCGTTGATGCTGCTTCGGCTCGGCGCGAAGGGTGATGCGGCGCGTCAGCTTGATGAGAAGCTCCTGCCTCAACCCCTGTCTCCTGATGAGGAGAGGGTCTACGCCGATCTCAACAACCAGATCTCCCTCACGAATGAGAAGGTGCAATCGACCTTGGCGAACTCAGTATGGCTTGCGACCGGATATCCATTTACGAAGAGCTATCTCGATCTCTCAACTCGGATCTTCGCGTCGGAACCGCGTGCTGTCGATTTTGAAAAGCCGGAGGCCGCCCGCGCCACTATCAATGACTGGGTTTCATCCAAAACTAATAGGCTTATCCCGAACCTTCTCGCGCCGGGTACCGTGACCTCGCAGACGACATGCGTCTTGGTAAACGCATTGTACTTCAAATCAGCGTGGCTCAATCCGTTTGATAAGGTGTTCACCAAAGAGAGTGATTTTTGGGTCTCTCCTACAAGCTCCGTGAAGACACCGATGATGTGGAGATCGGATACGATGGGATACTTTGAAGATGACGCGTGGCAGGGGGTTCATCTTCCCTATCAATCTTATGACTTTCTGTTTGTCGCGCTCGTTCCGAAGGAGAGGCGGTCGGTGAGTGAGGTGGCGCAGTCGATCTCCACTGAGTTGTTGGGCCGCGCGTTTGAGGAGTCGCAGTTTACCAAGGTGAACCTCTCGCTCCCTCGATTTAAGGCCCGGTTCAGTACCGAACTGGTGGGGGCGCTTGAGCGTTTTGGGCTGACGACGTTGCGAGGGGGAGATTACTCGGGCATCTCGCCGCAGGGAGTCGGTGGAGTTGATGCCGTGATTCACGAAGCGGTGGTGTCGGTCGATGAAGGGGGAACTGAAGCCGCGGCCGCGACCGCAGTAATGATGGCGAAAGGTTTCATACCAAATCCTCCGGAGCCGAAAGAGGTGCGGATTGATCGACCGTTTGTGTTCGCGCTCGTGCACCGCTCGTCGAAGGCGCCTCTGTTTATGGGGATAGTGGGCGATCCTCGGTAATAAGTGGGCTTAGGATTCGCCGTCCTCTTCCACATTCGACCGAGGAACACGATTGGAGGCGATTCGATAGTTCTCTCCGAACCACTTCGAGAGATCGTTCATCCGACACCGCTCTGAGCAGAAGGGTGACCGCGTTGCCTCCCCGGATGGGGGAAGTGGAGCTCCGCACATCTTGCAGTGGGTACTCCCTTTCTTCGTCTTCGTGTCGTTCTTTTCCTGAGCGTTCATGCGACAAGGGTCGCAAAAGCGACGAGAGAAGGGAAGAGGGGGAGCACGGTGCGTGACTACTTGTCTGTAGGAGCGACAGGTCTGAACTTCACCTCGGTGACGCCGGTGGAGTCCTGCGCTAAGAGGCAGAGTTGGGTAAATTGGGCCCCTTTTTGTAGGTAGGCCTCGTCATCCTTTGAGCCGGGCTCTAGGAAGAGGGTGTCAGACTCAAAGTGGTACGCTTGAACCCGGCGCATTCTATCGAGGAGACCGAGCTGCAATTTCTCGTCGAGGTCCGCCAGGAACTTCTCCCACAAAACGGGGTTGTTGCCCTTTGCTGCTCCATCGCTCATGTGCCACCACTATCCTTTTGTAACACTACCCCGCGTGGTCGGATGAACGTAGCACCCGCCTGGCAGGGATTTCCTATTGTGTAAGGGTTTCGAGAACTAGGGCGACAAAGCCGACCTCGTTCCGTCCAGCCTCTCCGTTCAGTATACCCTGGGAGATTCAAACCTCGAAAGTATCAAAAACTTAAG
>JAULVA010000155.1:2282-3410 GCA_032111275.1 Bdellovibrionota bacterium | reverse complement strand
AGAGCTCAACGTCGAAGAGCTTGGCAAGGCGAGGAGCGTCCTCTACAGTGGCGCGTCGAACGGCGTGGCGATTGGTCATATTTTCTCCTGGTTTTAGGCGGCTTGTGCCGCGTGTTCAATTAAATCGGCGCTCTTATCCATAGCTTCAAAATAGATCGTTTCATGGGCGGGAACCCGCCTCCCTCCCCCGCAGAAAGATAGTATGGAGTCCCATTCCATCTTTGCTTCGTTGGTTAGGTCTGAGAAGAGTCTCTGACCAAATCGAGGCATGATAGGTGATATGGCAATAGCCACAGCCTTTGCCGTCAAAAGCTCAAGCGCCATACCGGTTCGAGCAATAGGGCTTGCGTGGGGCATCTCATCATAGAACTTTTGTTGAGCAGAAAATCGAATACCCTCTCGCACAATGCTTCCCACCTGTAAACAAACCCGAGATGGAGAGAAGTCGTGGGTGGTATAAGACCTCTCAATCTCGTCGATGTTGCGAGCAAGCCTCGTGAAGTAGCTCCGTTGCTCTTCGTTCCACGCGCCAGGCTCTGGAATGATCCCTTCATAGCGCCGCTCACAGCGATCCAGTAGCGCGGAGATCCATGACTGCCATGTCTCGTGAAGTTCGGTGTTGACGGTGGCAATAAAGTCCTGAATTCGGAAATCAGTTTTGTTAGTCTCAGGCCGAATGACTGAAAGGTAGTATCGAACATAATCGGGACCGGCGCGGTCCAGCAAGTCTCTGCCCCAAATGAGGTGTCCCCGGCTTGTTGAGAACTTGCTTCCATCGAGGCTTAGCAGCTCATTAACAACGTACGCGTCTGGCAGATGAAGAGAGTCATCGTACGCCATATAGATTGCCGGAATAAGGAGGACATGGAAGTAACTATTATCAAATCCAAAGAAATGAATCACCGGGTTGTGAGAGCTTGAGTAAAACTCTCGCCAGAGGTCGTCCTTGCTTGTGGTACGGCTGTCGAGAGAGGCCGCGACCTCATTCGCTGAGCTCAGATAACCAAAGGCCATTTCAAACCAGACGTATATTCGATGGTGCGAGAAGTCTTTCATCGGAACCGGGATTCCCCATGTTGTTGGATGAGCGACGCATATATCAGGAAGCCCCTTCTCTATCATTCGCTC
>JAULVA010000155.1:0-2272 GCA_032111275.1 Bdellovibrionota bacterium | reverse complement strand
AGTGAGATTGAGCGGTGATAGGAGGCGAGTCGATCGGCGAAAGCGCTGAGACGAAAAAAAAGTCTCGTAGTTGGTCGTAGTTCTATCCCTTCAGTACCGAGGTTGCTCCGTGGCTCAAGTAAATCGAAACAGTCATTAGGCTCCCCGCAGCTCTCACAGGCACTTCCATCCGACGAAGCAAGGCAGTGGGGGCATAGTCCGCTGATGTGCGCTTCATAGAGATATGCTCCGCTCTCAACGCAAAAGGGCGTATCCACCTCCTTGGCGTAAATTATGCCCTCTCTATACAGCTTCTCGAAAGCCTGTTGTGTCAGCTCGGTATGATGGGAACTGTTGTGAGGTTTGTGAAAGTTCGCCAAGGTGATGTCCGCTTTGGCGAGTGTCTGCTGAATCAAGCTCGCGTTATCGTTAGCTAACCGTCGCGGTTCCCGATTCTCTTGACGCGCCTTTCGAACCACGTAGCTCTGGTTATCGTCCTGACCACAGCTGTGATACGCCCGACACCCGTGGAGCTCCACATATCGTCGAAAGATGTCGGCGCCAGAGAATGGTCCTGACAGGTGCCCAAGGTGCAGATCCCCGTTAGGTGTCGGGGGCGCTGTGAAGATAAGCGCTGATTTCGGATAAGGCTCCGCCTTCACATGCTTTTGAATTCGCTGCTCGTCATACCAGTAAATGGCCATAAACCGTAGAGGAGAGGACTCGCTGATATTCCGGATGGAGTGGTCTTCGAAGGCTTCAAACATCACAATATCGCCGGCTCGAACAGCGACTGTCTCACCTGAGCTTGTAATTTCACCAAGACCCTCACAGATGTAAAAGGCCTCTCTCTCGTGGTGCTGGTGGGGTTGGCTTGTTTGGAGTGGGTCCACAACGCACATACAAGAGCCAAAGGGTGGCTTTACTCCCGGTGCCCACTCAAATACCGGCCGACAGGCCACGTCATATGAGATGCTCGGCCGCTGTTCCATGACGTGTCTTAAGCGCATAATTCCTCCCTTATAATGTCATCAAAGACGAGATCGCACACGGCGCGTGCTACGTTTGGAGCCTGTTTAAAGCCACCGCCCGAAAAGCCAGTGGCGAGATAAAAATTCCGAAGGCTGGAATGCCGTTGCACCACACTCTCTCCATTCTCAGTGTATGCGTCATAACCAGCGATAACCGAGTGCAGCGCCACGCCGTTGCCCCACGCGAAACGCTTGATGGCCAGCGCTGTTGTCTTCTCTTTGTGACCGAGATGAGCAGTGGGTGGATTATCGGGGTCTACCCGTTCCCGAGCCATGGGCATTCCAACTAGGACGGCGTCCGGTCCATCACCGCGTCCATACAGCTTGAGGGATTCGTCGAGAAAGATCGGAGTCTCTCGCTTGTCTCCGGTTCCGATGTATCTATTCATCTGAATACCTTTCGCGAATACCGGGATATCGAGAGTCCAACGTTTCGATATTTTCTCAGTCCATGCTCCCGTAGCTAGGACAACGGCTGAGCCACGGAGCTCTCCCCGAGAGGTTTGAATGCCCACGACTTTGTGATCTTTTACGATGAGATTGAGGGCCTCGGTGCCCTCCATAACTAGTCCACCGCGAGACTGTGCAAGGCCAACGAGAGCTCGCGTTACGGCTTTCGGATCGTAGTAGCCACTCACCTCTTCTACCCAGGCGATCTCGTCGCGGCCGATCCGAATATGCCTATATCGTTGCTCTGCGGAGGAGGGAGTCTCCTCGTTCTCACGGGATTGAGCGGATGGGCGACGGGCGATGTGAAGAGTAGCAAGGCTTGTTCCCGTGTCATCTCCCCGTTTGTAGAGCAGCTGCCGATAAGCGCCGAACGGATGGGGGCCGCTTCCTGCCTCATACGCACGTGCTATGCCGGCAGACTTGCCGGTCGCACCCGAGGCCACTTGATTTTTCTCTGTTAGCACCACTGATTTCGGAAATACGGAGGTCAGCCGCTCAAATATGGCGGCTCCGATGATTCCGCCCCCGATAATAATCGCTTTGGCACTATGCGGCTGCATGATAGTCTTCATGATTTGGTTGGTTCATGCTCGACCTTACAAGGTCGGCGATCTCCCCGCTGCGAAACGGCAAGACCGAGAGGAGGGTATTGCTGATGCCGTGAACATCCTCGCTTTCGCCTTGGAGAAATATCTGCAAATTCCCTAATCCTGCGCCTTTGAGCCTACCGAAGCGGTCGATTAAAACCTGTCCGTCCTTGGTATGATGAAGCGACGGTTGGAGTTCCGATAGAAGAGAGGATGCCTCGGTTC
>JAULVA010000154.1:8368-11818 GCA_032111275.1 Bdellovibrionota bacterium | reverse complement strand
GAGCGATGGACCTCTCCGGCAGTTTATGGGAGCGCGTAGTAACCGTTGGCAACGCTACCGGGAGATCGTTTAACGGAGCGCTTCACGGAAACGGGGTGCTTAACGCAGGTGGTGACGCTGATGTTAGCTCATGGCCGAACAGCACCGCGCAGGGCACGGGCTTCCGTGGTGGAAGTTGGTATGACTCCGCGACTCTCGCTCGCCTCTCTGACCGAAGCCGTAGCGCGTTGATCGACGCGACACGTAGCAACACAACGAGCGGTCGTGGGGTGCGCCTCGCGTTCGGAGCGAGCGTACCCGCCGCTACGCCATCCGCGACGCCGACCGCTTCGCCGACCTTCACTCCAACTGGAACACCAACGGAGACTCCGACCGAAACTCCGACGTTCACACCGAGCGTTACGCCAACAAGCACACCAACTAACACTCCAACCTTAACATCAACGCCAACAATCACACCGTCTCTCACACCAACGGCGACACCAACCGCCACGCCAACGATGACCTCGACACACTCACCTACGGCTTCGCCAACAAGTACTCCAACCTTGACCTCAACGCCAACGACTACCCCGACAACAACACCAACTAACAACGCAACCGACACACCAACACAGACCCCAACTAGTACGCCACCTCCTACGAATACCCCAACGGCGATCCCAACAGGCCTCGCCGCGTTCGTGTCTGTGTCTAGTACCACGTTCTATGCAAATGTTAATGTTCCATCGGGAATACAGGCGGGAGATCTCCTCATTACGATGGTCACAAACGCCAATCCAACGGATATAACAACGCCATCGGGCTGGACCAGGCTCGGGTCTAACTTTAATTGGACGTCGTATGGATATGCCTCAGCGTTGTTCTAGCTGGCATGCGGGGTGATTTCCTCAAAGCCGTCAAGGACTCAAGACAACTCGTGACGAGCCTCAGGCCGGGAAAGATAGACGAGGTGCTTAAAGGTGCTGAGAAGGCGACCACTTCGCTCGACACCAATCGGGATGGGCGCCTCTCTTCTCGCGAGATCCATACGGAGGTGGTTAAGATGGTGCGAGAGATGCTCGCAGAAACCCCTCTCAACAAGGGAACTCCAAAGGCATACGATACGATTTTTCCGAACGGGTTTAGTCGTCAGGATGCTGTCAAAGCCCTTGATGGTCTCGACGGCTCCAAGAAAGATGGCCGCATCTCAGGCACTGAGCTGCAAGCCGGAATAGACGCTCATCCGAACGAGGTAGACGCTACTATGAAGCACATCACGAACGCTCTGGTGCGCGCGACGAAGGGCGCGGAGGGCATCTGTGAATACCTGCTCGCACAACCGGAACTCATGGAACAGATGGCGGGGGGTGATATGGAGATCAAGCAGAGACTCGTCTCTGGAAAGGATATGGCAAAATCCTACCGCGCCCTCCTTAAGGCCGACACCGCGGAAGAGGCGCTTTCGGCCGCCAAAAAACTCAAAGAGGCCGCAAACGTTACCCTTAGCGAATAGCATCTATCACCCGCACCGACTCACCGTCCGCGGCAACTTGGCGATATCGGCTCGGAGCTGCTCAAGATAGCGAATCGTTTGGGGACGATTATCAGGCTTCCCGCTCGGCGTATGTCCACACACCTGAATGGCGTTTAACTTAGCTCGTTTCGCGCTCTTGAATAAACTTTCTGCCATCACGTTGAGCGCCACCTTATCACTCGACAAGGAGACCTTCGGACACATAGTCCTCGGACACCGAAGCTCCACGTCCTTGAAGGCGGACGCGAGCCGTCGCTCAAAGGCACGACGAGTAATGGTTGCTCCCTTAACCAACGATGCTTGATACACCCCACCGCACGCCGCTGCCCGCTTGGCGAACTTAGGAACTCGCGCGTACAGAGCGTTCATCCGTCTGCTAACAACGGCTTTCTTCGTCGGGATTCGCACCGTATCGCATGGAGCAGAGGAACGCTTGCCGGTATACGAGAGGTTCAACTTGTCGGGATCCTGTAGCTCATCGAAAGCGTCATCAATTCCGTTTTTATTTGAGTCTCTTCCGGAGGGGGCAACATCGGCCACGCCATCTCCGTTGAGGTCAAAGGCCTCAGTCATATCGCCAACGTCATCGTTATCTGAGTCGGCATCCGATGCGTCTGGAGTGCCATCACCGTCACTATCGGTTAGAGGACTGTCGGTCTCTGAGGACACACCATCGTCGATCCCATCGTTATTTGAATCGACACCCGATGGTGTTGGCTCAGGGCCTGTGGGGTCACGCTCGATCGCATCGCCTATCCCATCTCCATCGGAATCCCTGTCCAGAGAGTTCGGATTTCCATCCCCATCGGCGTCCGCTACGCCCTCAACATCGTCTGGAACTGTGTCGCCATCACTATCCTGGTCGAGATAGTTTGGTAACCCGTCTCCATCGGTGTCTTCAGTTCCCTCTCTGTTATCCGGAATCGCATCCCCATCGGTATCGGCGGTGCCGACAGGGGTTGGTGTTGGTGTCGCGGTAACTCCTGGATCCGGGGTAGGCGTACCGCTCACATACGCGGATTGACACGCAGCGATGATGAGGTGAAAAGATGGTGCTCCGGTTTGAACGATCGATTGATACTCGAATGTCATCTCGTTCAACGAAACATTTGGCTGAAACCACGCGGCCCCTGCCTCCGTATCTCCCGACGATGTATCGATCGTGGTACGCCACGTTGAAGTGGTGCTCTCCGAGCCTACGACCGCGACCTCAGCAGGATCCCATGACGGGATGTTCAACCCGTTCACCACGGGACTGGCGTCAAAGGTTTGAATGAACCATGTTGCCATCGTCTCGCGAGGCACGGTGACACCGCTTGCGTCCTTGGCTCGAAACCGGACCTGGTCGACATCCATATCAACAAAGGAGAATCCCCATCCTGACGGCGGCGTTGGCTGATCGAAACGGATTGTGACGGTGATCTTTTTGGTAATTGGACTCCCTGGCACCACACTGTTGGTCTTGGTACGGATGTTGAGGTTACTCGCATTCTTGGCACTCCCATACACGGTCACCATGGAGTTACCTCCACCAAACGGTTCATCAGTACCAACGTTGATGTACTGGATGGTTCCGGAGCCTTCCCAGGTGAAGTCGGGTAGGACAGCAACCCGATTCGTGGGGAGAGAGAACGAGCCCGTTCCAGATGTCCCCGTACTTTGCGAGAAGGTGGCGTACACTCCCGAGAGACCTTCGCCACACGTTTCAGGAGCGGCGTTCGCGGTCGAAAGAGAGAGCAGGAATAGCGCTGGAATAGCGACAAGGGAAGAGAGGGATCGGAGCATTATAAGCCTCGCAAAAGGTGACCTCTTAAGGCTATAGCTGCGCCTCTATTCCTGTCTACACGAAAACGCTGGAGGTAAAGGTCCCGGTCGTTTTCGCTCAAGCCAGCTGCAAATTGCCGCGGGTAATCTTTTTTATTTGGATTCTCCCC
>JAULVA010000154.1:3657-8358 GCA_032111275.1 Bdellovibrionota bacterium | reverse complement strand
AGATCCAGTGTGTCAGCTGTATCGATGTAAGAGCTATGAACGCCGCTTTATCCTCCCCCGCCACCCCTCAGAATCACCCCCCTCGTCTCGCCACGCTCGCGATGCCCGACACCCTCGTGATGATTCGGCATGGCGAAAGCGACATCAACGTGATCAATCGAGCACTCAAACGGGGAGAGATCTCTGAATATCCAAAATCCGTGCTCTCTATCCCTGACCGGGAATTTCGTCTCTCGACTCGGGGTCACGAACAAGCCGTCGCAACCGGTAGATGGCTACGAGATGCGCATGCAAAGGGCTTTGATGTCATTTACGTATCCGATCACGTGCGCGCGAGAGAAACCGCTGGACTCGTCTGTCGCGAGGCGGGCTGGAAGGATGTGTTGATCCGAATCGACCCTCAACTCGGGGAGAGAAACTGGGGCCGCTTCGCGTTCGTTGATAGCGAGAGGCGCGACGAGGTCATGGCGTTACGCCACCGCGACCCACTGCATGCTCCGATGCCTGACGGGGAGACCTTGCTCCAAACTCGTACAAGAACCCGCGTACTGCTTGAGCGAATCACTCGAGAGAACCGCGGACAACGGGTACTCGTCTTCTCGCATGGAGAGTACATTGAGGCGCTCTGGTCCGAGGTTGGGCACTTCTCCACCGAGGCGCAACGCGAATTCTTTCAGACCCCGGCGGGTGACATTAAAAATTGTCAGGTCGTGGAATTTAGCTCGATCAATCCGGAAAGCAACGAACGACGAGGACAACTTCGCTGGGTTCGGAGTTCGTGTCCCCACGCAGGAATAGCCGGAGACTGGAGTGAATTTCAGTATCAAAAGTTTTCACCCGAGGAGCTGCTCTCAACTGTTGAGGAATATCCACGGCTGCCTGATCTCACGACCCTTCCAGGGTAATCGTCAACGCATCAGGATTACCCCGGATTCTAAGTCCCCAAAGACCTTTAGGGGTATGGGCACACACATTTTCACCTCAGAAAACGCCTCAACCCCTTGATTAGTGTGCGTCACTCTATAAACTATGGGCCACGGTAACCCTTATGGGGTTACGTCTGCATCGTGAGCGGCGGGAGGGAACTGGCCCTATGAACGCCCGGCAACCTACAGGTCACTCCCGTGTCCTGAGAGGTGCTACAGCCAGCCTAGAGAGCGATGTGTCTTGCGGAGACGGTAGCCGTCACGCTGGAAAAATCTACGGGCGAAGTGTTCTTAATTTAGAAAGAGTCACAAAACAGTCAGAGCTTTGCTCCCTGACGGTTTACTATTCGCCCCTCTCGCGCTCTAGGCCGGCCATATGCGGAACAGGATATGGAGGATTCATGACAGTAGCGCATTCTCACCCCCTGAGTAGTGGAACCGGTCCAATCACACTACCACCTCGACCCATCCGAGAGGTTGAGACTCAGTTTTTGAAAACCGGCCGTTCCTTCGCGTTGACCGAGGGCAAGGAGATTAAAGATCTCACCATCGCATACGAGACCTACGGCACCTTGAACGAGGCGCGAGACAACGCCGTGCTTCTCTTTCACGCCTTTAGTGGCTCTCAACACGCCGCGGGCATCAATCGACACGTACCCGGACTCACGGTCGACTGGAGTGAATCGTTACAGATCGGATGGTGGGATGATTTTATCGGCCCAGGAAAAGCTCTCGATACCGATGAACTCTTCGTGGTGTGCGCGAACGCGCTCGGTGGATGCTACGGCACGACCGGGCCATCGTCCTTCACGCCTCCTGATGGCCGTGGCAACGATGCCACGGAGCGGCGGTACGGTTCGGAGTTTCCATGGATTAACGTGCGAGATGTCGTAAGGTCGCAGGGTCTCCTCTTGGATGAACTGGGGATAGATTCCCTTCGCGCAGTCGTTGGACCCTCACTCGGAGGGATCATGGCGTTAACGTTTGCTCTTGAGTATCCAGGTAGGGCGAAAGCGATCGTCCCGATCGCCACCTCTCATGTGGCCAACTCCCAGCAGATCGCCATGAACTTTCATCAGCAGCAGGCTATCGTCCTCGATCCTCACTTCCGGAGCGGCGATTACTACGATGCGGGTGGACCTTCGAATGGCCTCGTGTTGGCTCGCCAAATCGCGCAAATGACATTCGTTGATCAGTCGACCCTCATCGAGCGCTCCGGGTCACAGATGACGAACCCCGTTAGTCATCCTTCGTACCGGATGTTTTATCCTGTAGAGTCCTACCTTCGAAACAACGCGGCGAAGTTTGTTAATCGGTTCGACGCTAACTCCTACCTCGTTATGCTCGGTTTATGGCAGGGGGCGAAGTTTCTCGATATGTACCAGGCGCCGAGCTTCCCAGACCTCTTCGCTCGCTGCCGCGAGAGTCGCTTTACGGTGATCGGGATTGAGCCTGACTGCTGCTTTCCGACGTCACAGCAAGAGGACCTCCATCAAACCCTACGTGAGGGAGGTATCGATTCGGACCTGTGCATCGTGAGCTCACGCAAAGGGCACGACTCCTTCCTGGTTGAGCCAGTTCTGTACGAGGAGGTCTTGCGAGAGGCTGTCACGGGCCGATAACCCGAGCTGACACCGTCCAAGTGGCGAGCGTGATTGCGGATTCGAGCGCTCAGTGTGAGCGTTGGGGGACCAAGCACGAAGGAATCTAAATCAGGGCTTGTGATCGTTTCAAGTGGGCGCTATCAGGAGGGCCATGCGCTTTCTCGACGCTCGACATCGAGCGTGGCAGTCGCGCGTTAGTGAAAGAAGACCGAAGGACAGATACGATGGCGGACGAGACTAACGCTAAAACCTGGCTTACATTCTGGTACGAGGGCGATTCTCCCATAGCTCACCGCTTCCGGTACACCTTATTGGTGGCAGATGTCCTCTCGGTTCTCTATGTGGTTCTGAGTACCACCCTCTTGTCGGCAAGTCCGCTCACTAAGGCGCTCGATATTGCGTTCGGCGTCTATATGGGAGCAGACTACGTGGCGCGTCTCTGGATAGCTCGCAAGAAGTTTCCCTTTCTCTTTGCTCCCCTTAATATGGCCGATCTCGTCGCGACATGCGCGTTTTTCGCGCCGTATGTTGTTCGCGAGTTCTCCTTTCTGCGAGCTCTTCGAATCCTGCGTTTATTGCGGTCCTATCGAGTCTTAAAGAGTCTGCGACAGGACCTCGATGTTTTCCGAAGACACGAGGATATAATTGTGAGCGGGATCAACTTGGTCGTCTTTATCTTCCTGATGACGGAACTCGTACTGGTTTCGCAGCTCGGAAGAAATCCCGGGATCTCAAGTTTTATTGATGGGCTCTACTTTACGGTCACAACCCTGACAACAACCGGCTTCGGTGATGTAACGCTGCAAGGACAAGATGGGAGAGTGATTGCGATAGTGATCATGATCTTTGGGGTATCCCTCTTTCTTCGATTGATCCAGACGATGTTCCGTCCCTCTAAAGTACGGTTCACGTGCGCCGCGTGTGGGCTCTATCTTCATGAGAGCGACGCGGTGCATTGTAAGCATTGTGGATCTGTTCTTCCGATACCGTCCGATGGAGACGTCTAGCGCGCCGGATCCATCTCGAGCACCCTGAATTCGGAGTAGTAGCCTTCAGCACATCCGCTGTAGACAAACCTAAAGTCCCGTTCGCGTTCTGACGCCTCTCATATCTTTTTAATGGAAGGAGGACATACGCTCCGTTGCACCGATGTCGGTAGGTCATCAGATGCCCAACCGACTGTTTTTCTCCCTACTTTTGGGCAACCTGGAATTAGCGATGCACAGTATTTTTACCGGAAAAAACTTCGTAACAGCTCTTATCCTAGCATCAACGGTAGCGCACACATCCGCCTGGGCACTGAACAGTTGTACCATCGACCGCCCCTGCGAGGTTGTTGCCTTTCAGAGAGGCACATTCCCACCAGAGAGCGCAGCGGCTCCTGGCACGTCGGATCCAACGATCCTTTTGAGGACCGCCGCCGACGCCGAAGCGGTGAGCTTAGGTATAGGGGGAGCGGTAACTTTGAAATTCACGGTGCCGGTGGCTAACTATCCCGCCAGCGGCGCTTTAACTATCGAACGCCCACAAGGCGCTCTTCCCTGTGCCTCGTACCCGGTGCGCGCGGAGGTATCGGGCTCGATCGACGGCGAGCACTTCTTCCCACTCGGAACCGTATGCGAGAGCACTGGATTCTCACTCGGCACCATGCCGTGGATCGCCTACCTTCGAATCACCGATGTGACCGATCCATCGGATCCGGCCTTCGCTTCGATGCCGGCTCGCGGCTTCGATCTTCGCGCCGTTTCGGGCCCCGGGTGCTTGAAGTATTCACACTGCGCTGTCACAACCTCACCGGATCCAACGGTGAGCACCACTCAGGGAAGCTACGCGCTCTCGTTGCCTCACGTCGGCGACGACTTCGTGCTTGAAGATGGGGCATCGTTTGAGGAATACGGAAACGGGAGCGCTCGACTATCGGGGACAGTCTATCGGAAAAGTGATCCATCAGCCGCGTACACCATGATCGTAGCTTTAACCGGTAGGGTTACGATGCCCCCCTCTCAGAGTCCGGTGCTCGAACTCAAACCATCAGCGTACACGGCGCAGGGCGGCACGATCGATCCCTCATCGTGGTACTACTATAAAACCTTTAAGGGAACGCTGTTCGGGAAGAACGCGCGGAGTGGTGAGACCATCGTGATTGGAGATACGCGCCGCGCGATGCAGAT
>JAULVA010000154.1:0-3647 GCA_032111275.1 Bdellovibrionota bacterium | reverse complement strand
GGCCATGGAGCTAACGGAAGAGATACCTCATTGGGCGCAGGTGGAAGTTTTACTTACGATTTCGCCACATCGCGACAAACGGCCGAGCTGAGGATCGGTCTCACCTCCTGTGCAGGTGTTCCTTCCACCGCTACGCCTACCCCGGCGCCCACGGCGACTCCAGGAGGCAGAACGATAACGGAGGCCCCTCTATGTCAGACACAAGACCTCTCCAATAACCTCGTGGCTCTTGATCACAACCTCTTTCGCCGCCTAAACATCCTTAACCACGCCACGCGGATCCTTCTGCAAGAGAATAACTCAAGGCGAAACAGTAGATACAGGTCAGATATTCGCGCAAAGGCGCAGAACCTCTACGCGCTTGGCTGGACCAACATTTGGAAACACGATCGCCTCGTTAAAAACTGTACTCCCGCGACGTTGTGCATGGAGGTCCACCTTGAGACTACTCAAGCCGGTATCGCGGCATCGGCTCGGACGTTGGACATAACGGTGAGAAACTCGCTCCTCCACGTTCATAGAAATGTCACTAAACGACGATCGAAGCTCGCGATCAAACGGCTGATCCAAAATCACGCCAACCTTCAAAAGGTATTTCTCGCTGAGTTAGCCAAGCTCCCCCAGCATTCGATGCGCTGTGAGTAAGGGCGCTCCGCAAAAGGCGCGGTGAATGTAAAGGTGAGGATCTCCCCTTACCCACCGTTTGTTCATCATCCAGCACGGCTGTGTCGCATCGCCCATCCATGAGATATCGACACCTCACGTTCGTCACGGCACCCGGTAGGGCCCGACTCTCGCTGTGCTGCCTTCCTTGCGGAAAAACGAATATAAACGAACCCTTTACGCATACCTTATCCTCGCTCTCTAGTACGGGTTCCCGACGGCAATCATTTTTATCGCAACCCACCGCATGAGTCAGTCATCATAAAAAGGAAAAGCGCCTTCAGCGGTGTAGGTAATTGAGTATAAGCCAGTATGATACATAGAACGGTATTAATCGCGTTTGTTATCACGCTCTCTCTTCTCTGCCCATATCGCGGGTACACGCAGAGCGCTCCGGTTACTTTGACCGGCGAGACGAAGCAGGTTCCGCTGAGCTCTCTTGTCAAGAACTTCCGTCCGGCGTTTACCTCGTACGAGGTCGACACACTTGAGAGCACCGCACCGCACCGTAGCTTCGCCGATAGGGCTGTCGAGACGGTGAGGACCCTTGAGACGGTGTGTCACGTTGGGAGCATCGGGGGATATGAGATCATCCAGACGTGTCCCTCCGCGCAGGAGATAGAGGGTCGACTTTCGGCGTGGCAGAGCTTTGTGAGCGGGAGCGCATCGACACCCCCTGAGACACTAACACCCCCTGAGACGAAGCTGTACGCAATGAGTGAGGGGCGATACCTCATCCCGGTAGGTGTAGGGGATTTGCGGGGAAATATAACCGATAGCCTTGAAGGGATCGAAACGATCACGCTCTCGTCTAAGTGTGAATTCCCCTCGCCAGCTGAGGGAGACAAGGTGAGCGAGCGGTGCTCGGACTCACTCCCTGTGCTCCTCCCGCCAGTTGCCGCGAAAATCGAGGGGTTCAATCTTGTTCTTACTCCGCTTGAGAGTGGACCGGCGAGAGCGTTTGTTGTCTTAAAGGAGCGGGGTGCTGAGGTAGCTCGGATAGACGTAAGGGTTGCCGAAAAGGGTACAGCCTCAGTGGTGTCGGGAGTTCCTCAGCCCCGCACGGCGAAAAAGGCGTCTGCACCTGTTGCCCGTAAGGCGCAAAAGGCGTCTGCAGCTGCGCCGGTGTGTTGGCTGTGGGGAGCGAAACACGGTGTAGGAGAGAGTATAGTCGCGTATTCTCAGGCATCGGCGCCAACCGTGGCGCAGTGCGAGTCGGGGAAGGACACGTTTCAGTGTCGCGCTGTGAAGGCGGGTCCACCTCGATGGCATAGGAGGCAGGAGGTTGTCGAAGTCGTGAAGGTACAAGGAAGGTCGCAACGACGGGTCAGGGTCAAATGGAACCCTGTGATAGCCCCTAATGCGCGAGCTCCACAGTGCATTGCGCGAGCCCCACAGGCGATTGTCTGCCCGACTGGGCAGAGCCTCGTAAATTACAACTTCAAGGACGACGACGGGGATAAGTATTGGGTGCCTGTTCCAGCACCGGCAGGGAGAACGTCGGCGCAGGTGTGCCTACCTACTGGCGTGACACTTCCGTATACCCCACAGTCGGGTACCGGCTACGCTCTGACCGCTGAAATTGCAAGGCAAGAGCCTCCTCAGTGCGATACCGATAAACTTGGGAGCAAGCTTGTCCGTCCTGGTTTTGTTGATTCGTATGACAATAAGCGCTTCGCGCCTTTTGGCAGAGATGTCTGCGTAAACTACTCGCTGTGGCGTCTCAACTTGGAGCCCGCGTGGGTTAGACCACTTATCGTTGGGTTTAATGGAGACAAACGCTATGCGAACGGCGTGCCGACAGGAAACCAGGAGCCGGTGGCTGAGGATGCCCAACCACCAGTGAGCAGCTCATCTGCGGGGAATAGCTCTTCCGAGGGAGAGCAATCCTCGAAGTCGACTATCTCGTCGAGTTCGTCGGATGAGTCGTCCTCGTCGAGTTCGTCGGATGAGTCGTCGAGCTCTTCAAGTAGTAAAACTAGCGATGGGCCGGATCCTTGTGATGGTGTGTGGCCGAGTTGTTGGGATGAATACAGATTTGATGCGGAGTTGCTTCTGGCTTCCATAGATGGTTTGCTTTATCGATTCTTCGACGTCGAATGGGAGCACAGAGCTGCTTGCGAGAATTTTTATTCAGCGCGTGGGGATTACCAGTGGGCCCAAGTTCAGTATGACATCACTAAAAGTGACTATTACAACAATCTAGCCGACGAAGCTGCTCAAAGGATGATCGATACTCGGAATGCGAAGCAAAAAATCTGGTCTCTTTTGCAAGAGATGGAACGCGACTTAAACGACTTGAACCAACAACTGGAGCGAGTTAGTGAGAGGTCAAGTGCATGCATAGCGTGCAGACCCGCCGACGCGGGAGACCCGGTGCCTTCAATCCCAAGGCCACCTACCAGACCCATGATTTCAACGTGCGAACTCCCAGCGTAGATATTATGAAATCTCTCCCCTGTTAAACAGCGATAAAGAGATTGGTAAGAGATTGGTACGGGGTTAGTCCAAGGCATATAACGAGATTGGTACGGGGTTAGTCCAAGGCAAGGCAAGGGGCAAGGGGAGGCGAGGCAGCGCACCCACTGGAATCCATACGAGATTGGTATACGAGATTGGTACGGGGTTAGTCCAAGGCAAGGCAAGGGGACGTACGAGATTGGTACGGGGTTAGTCCAAGGCAAGGCAAGGGGAAGGCAAGGGGAGGCGAGGCAGCGCACCCACTGGAATCCATAAGCAGTAACCTTTAAGCACCAACAAGGTCCTACTTCAGCCAAGTTTCCAAGCCAAAGGGACCTACTTTGGACGAGGCGACATAGTACACCAGGCGTCACAGTGGGTGGTGGAGCGATTTTGACAAACTTGCGATCTATTTTTCAGACCGGAGCGAGGCTGTTTCGTACGAAAGCCGGTAGCAGATTAGCCAAGATAGGCTGACATGGAGGAAAGAGCCCCACGGGGAAAGGTTCGGAGTAATCGCCCCG
>JAULVA010000153.1:17701-32308 GCA_032111275.1 Bdellovibrionota bacterium | reverse complement strand
TGCTGGTCACGTCCACGGTCTACGCATCGTCTCAGGACACAGGTAACGTCGAGATTTCAGCCTTTGCTGATCAAGGGGTCGAGCTTCAGGCTGAGATCGCTGTCGATGGCCGAGTCGCGAAGGAGAAGACGCCAACCACGCTAATACTCCCCGAGGGACGTCACACCATCGTGATCACCTACGCGGCCAGGCGCTGGGAGCGCGAGATTAAGGTGGTGCGTCGGCGTGTGATCAAGGTTAGAGCCCAGTTGATCGAGGAGGTCGAGGACTCAACCTACTCGCTGCTCGAAGATAAGCTTGAGGTAGGTGACGCTCTGATCATGTTTACCGATGGGATTACCGAGGCTCAAGATCTCTCAGGGGAGGCGTTTGGATTGGAGCGATTGGCGGAGGCTCTCGTCGCGACCTCAGAGAACCTTTCGTGCGCTGATATGTTACGGGCCATTCTCGATGCTTTTAATTCCTTTCGAGGTGAGCGCCTAATTCGTGATGATGTCACGGTGGTTCTTCTCAAACGCTCAGCCTAAGGCTACGATATCCGGGCACAGCCTCGATACGCGGGGCGGTGAATACGGTATCTTCGGGACCTCATGTTAGCGCTTCATCCCCCTTTGAGTGGTATGCCCCTCGCGTTTGTAACGCTTCTCTCGTGCGTTGAGGTCGCGAGGATGTGGCCATCGTTGGGAGCGAAACTTGTGGTGACCCGGCGTATACTGATCCTTGCCGTCGTCCTTTCGACTATCCTTGCTTTTTTGTCTGGATATCAGGCGAGCAGCCCTCTAGGAGATGTTTCAGCTGATATTCAATTAGCGGTTGGGCGGCACCATGCGTACGGTCGTCTTCTCTTGATCAACGCTCTTTTGATGCTCAGCTTCGCGTGGCTCGGTGGTCGAGCGCTCCATGGTCGAAAGATGCTAATGTTTCTCTATGGCGTTTCGCTTGTCGCGCAGCTCTCACTCTCACTCTTCGTGGGATACCTTGGCGGCGATCTCGTTTTTGGCTATGGCCTTGGAGTTACCGCCACGAAATAAGAGCTGCGCGGACTGTCACGAGCGCTCGCGTCGTGAAGCACCAGGGATCCAGAGGAACTCCTTGACGTCGGCGACGGCCGCGGCTGAACGACTCATCACGAATAAAAGATCGCTTAATCTGTTAAGGTAGTGGCGTGTGTGCTCATTGACCGGCTCGCTATCGTGAAGATCCAGCATAGTTCGTTCAGCTCGCCGACACACACATCGCGCGATATGTAGGTGTCCGTTGAGGGGTGTTCCCCCTGGCAGAACGAACGATTGGAGTGTGGGCAGGGAGGCGTTGAGTTCATCGATCCATCTCTCAAGTCGGTCGACCTGAGTACCGGTCGTTGTTGGAATCGACCCGTCAGTTGGTGATGATGGGCATGCGAGCTCCGAACCGATATCGAACAACTCGTTTTGAATGATGACGAGCTTGTCGCGAAGAGGTTGCGTGGCGCTATCCGAGCACAGGGTCACGCATAATCCGAGATGACTGTTGAGTTCGTCGATATCTCCGTACGCGGATACGCGAAGGGCGTTTTTCTTAATGCGGGAACCGCCGACGAGTCCGGTGGTGCCGTCATCTCCCGTACGGGTGTAGATCTTGTTAAGGGTTACCATCGTGTGCCGAACCGTGCCTGAAAAAGGAATTTAGTAACGATCTGTTCATCAAAGTCCCCTATTGTATCACACAAATTCCGCGGAGTTCCTATCCGTCCTCACCAAAAGCGCCCTCCCATGGTAGGCACGCTGGGCATCTTAAGGAAGTAAATGATTCCTTGTCGCCTTAGTCCGACAAAAGATCCTCAATCTGATCGAGAGGCTCGCCCTTGTTGTTGTCTGTGTCAGATGTATGCCGGGAGGCTAGGGATGGAATGTCCTCAGCTTCCGATGCGCTTTCGGGCTCAGTGTGCGTGCCTGAGAATATCTGATTGCAACCGGCGTATGGCGCTAACAACGCGAACACCACTAAGGAAAGGATTGCGAGAGAGATTTTGTGGGTTCTAGAGGTCTTCACAAGATCCCTCGATTCTAGCGTTACCCGCGGGGATTCGCGAGGTCTTACCGATAATGGCAAAACGCTCATAGCCACGAAGCATCCACGGGCCCGGTTGTTCGGAGTTTGGCGCGACATTTGCTTTGTGTATTAATATCAGCCGGTTGGGGGCTTTTAGGCGGATTTCGTTCGGTTGATAACGGCATCCCCCTGTAAACCGATGTTATTTTTGAAGGTTTTTCCTACCTGAAGGGCTCGAAACTATTTAGTTGCCTCATAGTAATGCCGATTCCCCAACTCAGGGAAACCTCTAGGGACCAGGGGACACATGGGACGTGCTTGGTAGGAACCACGCGTGCATGTTCTCTCCCACTCGGCTCTGAGGGAGTTTCGCGAACTACGTACATTGTGCTGCGATGCAACTAAACTTTGAGTTGAGCAAAACCAGACGAAAAGATCCCGATGGCCGAAGCGACCGGGCGCTTGTTCCTGCCGCGGCCACGGATATCGGAATTGAGCGCTCCGTGAACGAGGATAAATTCGCGACACTCTCCACGACTACGGGGGAATGCTTCGTTGTTCTTGATGGACTGGGAGGCGCCGAGGGGGGTGAGTTCGCGGCGCAGATAAGTGTCGATGCGATGCGACGCGCGCTCTCCCGTGATCTTGAGGGGGACGTTGTTGAGGTTCTCCAAGGCGCCATTGAGGAGGCGAATCGAACGATAGTGCTTCGCCGCCAGAACAAACGCTTCAAAGAGATGGGGACAACCGTCGTAGCCGCGCTGATTGAGGATTCGAGCGTCGCGATATCTCATGTCGGAGACTCCCGCGCGTACCTTGTGCGCGAGGACGGGATCGAACAGCTTACGGTGGACCACACCTTCGTTCAGCACTTGGTGGATCTCAATCAGATTTCCCGTGAGGAGGCTCTGCCCCATCCGCAATCACACATTCTGACCCAATGTTTAGGGTCTTCCCCAGATCTGAACGTTGAGGTCGGCAGGTATTGGATATGGCCCCTACGCGAAGGGGCGGCTACCGACTATCTCGTGCTCTGCACGGATGGGCTCTATAGCATGGTGAATCACGAGGAGATCTCAACCGTTGTGACATCGATGCCCCCACATGAGGCGTGCGCCGAACTTATCAAGTTGGCCAACGGGCGCGGCGGTTTTGACAATATCACGGCATCGATAGTGCCCCTTCATGGACATCTGCGCGCCGAGGAGTCGCCAACGTTGGAGAGGGAGCGGATGAATCGGGCGCGATCAGTCCGTAAGGAGCGGTGGTGGCGACGCTCGTTCGTGTACCACATCATCGTGGCGAGCCTCTTTGGATGTGGGCTCGCCTTCGCCGCGGTTGGGTTGTTTCTCTTTTTTCGGGTCTTTGGGGAATCTTAGAGGGAGCTGACTATGAAGGATGATACAGGGCGACCAGGAAACGCTGACAAAGTGGGGCTTTCAGGGATGCGCGCGCGAAATCGCACGACTGTCATGGGCGCCGCGGAGCGGATAGGGGCTGTCATGTCCCGCGTTGAGACGCCCGCGCAGACATCGTCGGTAGTGGATGAGCGTGACCGTTTTGGTCTCGAAGCGTTGGAGGACCAGGCATACGTCTCGCCGTTGGATAGCCACGATGATTTTCAGACCCTCGATGAGCTGTTCGCGGCGGTGCACGATAGCGAGGCTACTCCGAGCAAGGATGCGGCGGTATCGCGCACTGAACCGCTAGGGACCATGACTCACCAAGAGAGTGACGCGTCATCAACCCGTATCGGTGACCTTGGCGGAGATGATGAATTTAAATCGGCGCTCGATGTGTTTGATCCTCCCGCTGAAGAGCCAACATCATTCAGCGCCCCGAAGATCGTGCGGGCGTCGTCGGGAAAGACCTCTGGGCAAACACAGGTCGCCGCGGCCGATCTGTTCGATCCCTTCGCGGGCCTCGATGAGGAATCTCACGATTCCCTTCCTCAAGGGCAGGACTCCGCCGTCGCCCCCCTCGAGGAGCCCGCGGTTGGGTTTGATGCCCTTCTCACGCAAGAAGTTATTCAAACGCAGCCCGCACCGAAGATAGTAAGAGTTAGTGAATCGATCGCCGCTCAGGAGAGCGTGATCGTTCCACCGTTTAATCAGGATCCTGGTACCGCTATGGACGCGCCAGCGGAGCCGGAGCCCGTAACTTCATTCAAACCTGTAACAAGCTCGCGCGATGTCGAGATGGAGGCTGAGAGCATGACTGACACACGAGATCAGATTTTTTGGAGGAACGAATCTCCACTCGTTGGATTTTTGGTGACCTACGATCACGATCCAAAAGGGTCCTACGTAGAGTTGCGGCAGGGGCGGTTGATCGTCTCCAGCCAACGTGAGGATTCCGGAAGTTGCCTCGTAGTGGCCGGGGAGTCCGTCTCACCGATGCACGCGATCATGAGGGTAGCGCCGGGCGGCGTCCTTCAGGTGCTTGATCAGCTATCCGAGACGGGGACCCGCGTAAGGCACTTGGGGCAAGTGGAGGAGGAGTTCCTCTCGGGTGAGAAGAGCGCGCTCTCTCACGGTGACATTGTCTTTTTTGGTGATAGAAAATTTCACGTTCTACTTGTGTTAGGTGGTACGGAGGAGAGCTAAGCTAAGCCACTATGGGTGAAGAACTCTCTATACACCTTCAGCCAGGTACCGTGGTCGCCGGAAAATACGAGGTCGTAAAGTGCCTCGGCTCCGGCAGCATGGGCTCGGTCTACTCGTGCAGAAATCAGGTGCTCCAAGGGCAACTGGTCGCCATGAAGGTGCTCTTCCCCGAGGTCGCCTCGGATAAGGTCGCCTCAGCTCGTTTCAAGAATGAGATCCTCGCCTCGTATGAGGTTTCCCATCCAAACGTGGTTCGAGCCTACGAGTATTTTACCGATCGAGACCTCGTTGCGTACACCATGGAGTATGTGGGAGGCGGCGATTTAGCGGAAAAGCTTGGTTCGGATCAACGGATGTCGATACCCGAGATCGTCAAGCTCTTGAGTCAGATGGCAGCTGGATGCCAAGCGATTCATGACGCTGGGATCGTTCATCGAGATTTGAAGCCTGAGAATATCCTTCTAACGGCAGAGGGTAACGTGAAGATCGCCGATTTCGGAATCGCTCGGAATCGCCACGGTCCTAAGCTGACTGAGCATGGCGGCGTTGTCGGAACGATCGATTACGTCGCTCCCGAATATATCCTTAATCTCCAAGTCGACTGGAAGTCGGATATCTACGCCATCGGCATTCTGGCGTATGAGATGGTGACGGGCGAGTCTCCCTTCAAGGGGGAGAATCTTTATGCCACGATGACGAAGCGTTTAAAAACGGACCCTGAACCGCCAAGCAAGCTTCGGTCGGAATGTCCGGAGGCCCTGGATCGCATCATCTTACAAGCGATGCAGCGTGAGCCGGAGCACCGATATCAAACAGCTCTCGATATGTTCCTCGACCTTCAAAAGTTAGCTGATGAGATGGGCATCGGCGAGGGGGACGCCGCTGCTCATATGAGAAAGGCATACTCCTCCGGCCCGTCTGCCCGTCGACACTCACCGCCCGAGATGGGCGCCACCCAAGATTTCGTTGGTGCCACGACGACGGGCGCCAGTGGAGGAGCGAGCGAGAGCGAGGAGCGAGGCGTAACCGTTCTCATGGGTCCAGACGTAGCAGAGAAGATCGTTCCCTCTCCGCACTCTCAAAAAGGCAAACCCCGTTCCCATGACACTGAGGTGATCGGTGAGGAATTTAGGGGACTCTCCGTCGAGAGCGATGGTTTAGAGGGATCTCCGTATTCAGCGTCTGATCCCCTCGTATCGCGTTACGGGGAAGTAAGTCGCGACGATGCTGTGCCAGAGGGTAAATTTCGCTCGTCGCGAGGTACGGGACGAGCTCGACGCAATGTTGAAAATGAATCGAATTGGGCTGAGATCCTTGCGCTTGTATTCGCAGGCGCAGTAGGTATTGGGTGTGGGTTCGTATTTCTCAAACTCTTCGCGCCTTCTCTGTTGGCAAAGTGGTATTTTTAAGCGAGTTGCAAGATGAAGCTGCTGATCGTTGATAAAACAACTGAGGCCCAGGCTCGATGCGCTAAACGAATTGAGTCGTTTAGTCGCGGCGACCTTGAGATGCTTGATCTCAAGGTCAAGTTGGTGAGCGACAGAGATTTCGCCGATCGTGCCGCTGACGCGGATGTGGTTGTGATCGGTTCGGGAATGGGGGAGGCGGGAATCGCCTTGGCTCACCAAGCCAACGCGCTCTCTCCGCGCCCTCAATTAATCATGTTTGTGACGGACGACGCCTACGGAGGTGGAGCGTTTCGACTTGCCCACTCGGCTGGAGTTCGCAAGGTGTTCCCGGAAGGGGGCAGTCCCCTCGACTTCTTGCAGGAGTTGGTCGCGATTAACACGGAGTTTCGGCGTGAGGGGCGGACCCACGAGGGGAAGGTTGTGGTGGTCGCGCACGCTAAAGGCGGAGTGGGCGCGACATCTATAGCCGCTGCCCTCGCGGATGTCTGCGGTCAGTATGGCCGTCGCACCTTACTCTGGGACCTTGATGTCGAGACCCGAGATCTCAGTCGCTCCCTGAAAGTGAGTGGGGAGGAGGCTCGGGTCGTCAGCGCGTGGGTCAGTGGGGAGCAAGAGATTAACAGGGACACGCTGCGAACGGCCGTCATTCCCGTCAGTAATGATGTCGCCGTGCTTACGACCCCCGATCGCTTAGCTGAGTCGATGGACCTGGTGTGCCACACCGAAAGCATGGCTATCGCTCAGAGGATCGCCGAGGTGGCGCGCGCTGATAACGACGTGGTGATTATCGACACCGCTGGCCGCCTGGGGCCTGCAACGGGAGCGTTGATACGCAACGCTGACATCGTGCTCGTCGTGATCGACGACTCGGTCTTAGGAGTGACCGCGGTAGATCTCTTCCTCTCGTTCGTGAAGTCCGTGGTTGGCAGTCCCGAGCGGATCTGCTTCCTCGTTAATCCCTTTGCGGGCTCGATATCGAGCGTTGAGCAGATCGCCGCTGAATTGGAGCCTACTCACCGTTTAGGGGACCGTCCGTGGCGATTAGCTCCTCTGCCACATGACAGTAAGGCATCGCTGTGGCCTGGGAGTGGAAAGACCTTGTACAGCGCTGGCGGGAAGGGAATTCAACGCGCGTTCGAAGTTATTGCTAAGGAGCTCGGGCTCTTAGAGGGGGTAGCGTCCACGGGTCTGGATGCCGAGCCGGCGACGGAAGGGAGTGAGGCTGGGGTTCCGAAGTGGTTCCAGCGAATTTTCGCCCGTAAGCAAGATGGTACGGTACGATAAGCCCCTACAAAAAATGGCTTGCTGGAAGTATTCTAGGTGTTTAGCATAATTGTCTACAGCTTCGTGCGCAGGCCCCACTTGCCCAACTGAGCTATATTGTCATAAGGAGACGGAAATGGAAATTAATCAGTCAGAGCAGGTCAAGAGCAGCAAGAAAGCTGAGAAAGGAGCTTCTCTCGTAGAGTATGCGCTTCTTGTAGCGCTGATAGCCGTGATCGCTATCGTGGCTATTCGGACCCTCGGTAACACCATCAGCGGCCAGTTCAGCTCACTGAACGTGCAGATGAACTAATAGCGCTTTTAGTTCCTTGCGTGTATTGAACACAGCATGGGCTCGTACGCTAACCAACTGCCTCTGTTCAACGATGGACTGAGGCAGTTAGGTTTTGACGCTGAGGGTTGATGAGGGGTTTAACGCTTCCACACTCTCTCGGGAGAGAGGCACTCTACGAGCCTTCTCTCCCTCTCGCAGGTTGTCCTTAGTTTTTCATGCTGCATGGCGGACACTTTCTAGATGCCTCCAATTAAATCCTCAGGTGGGTTCAATCGTAAGAAGGGGAACGAATCCCTTCGCGTAGCCTTTCTGGGTGGCTCTCTCCTTGTGATCCTCGCCGCCATCTTCGTAGTGCAGTCTATATCTACGGAGCAGCCACCTCAGCTACCACCGACGCCGACCCCGGTTCCAGCACCCGTTGTTGAGCTCGTTGATTGTCTCGTCGCCGTTGAGAAAATTGAGGCCGGCACTCCCCTTGATCCATCGCGGTTTAAGAAGGAGACCCGTCCAGTCATTAGTGGTGGTACCACCGTTATCACTGGCTTCGAGCAACTCCGTGGAGCTTATGCCGCCTCTTTCATCGCGGCGGGCCAACCCCTCCTCAAGGACTATATTACCTCAAAGGCTCCGGTCAATGAGATTCAAGCCAACATTCCAGAGGGCTTCCGTGCTGTTGCCGTCGCTGTTGATGATGTCTCAAATGTAGAGGGATGGGTGCGGGCAGGAGCAAAGGTTGATGTGATGCTTGCCTCGACGGTGGCGAAAAAACCCGTCATCACCCTTCTCGCCCAAAACGCTAAGGTTCTCTCGACCGGAAAATTGCAAGGAGGGAAGAGTGGTCGTGGTGGGGGTGGAGCAACAACTATCACCGTTATGGTCACCGTCGACGAGGCGACAAAGATTCAACTCGCTTCTTCAACGGGTGTCATGAGTATCGCGCTCCGAGGTGATGAGGACACAGTAGAATCGGCGGATAGCCAGACCGTCACCTTAGACGGTGTGCTCGGTATTGGCACCCCTCGCCCCGCCGCCGGTCCCCCTCAGGAGGGACGCATCACCTTTGGAGGGCGGAACTACATAATCGTGGGTGGAAAGCTCGTGCCTGAGCAGGCCGTAGATACCGCGCAGCCCAAACCGTAATCTCCACACATTTCGTGACGAATTTTGCGGAAGGCGCGGGCCGTATGATATCGCCTGTCGATGAGGCATTGATACCTCCAGTTGTGATACGGCCCGCCAGGAGTCGGGCCCTACCGTTACGGGGTGGAGGAGGAAATGTATCAACAGAAACAAGTGGGTAGCTGCTATCGCTCTAGTAATCCCCCACCGGCCGCATCGCTTAGCCATACTGTCCCCACCCCAATGTCCCAAGCATACAACGAGGTTTTGAAGTCTCATCAAGCAGCTTTCACCTAAATCACTGTTCTGTTTCTGTTTTTTGGCGAGATCTCCTCATCTTCTCTCTAGAGGGAGCCGATACCAGGAGTGGGAAAGGTGTTTTTACATGTAGGGGGCGACCATGGCTGGTTCTGACAAAGACGGAAAAGATGAGTTGCTTGGGATCTTCTCCGCGCGTGGTACGCAGACGCGGATAGCGCAGCTTAAACCAACGTCGGATGCCGGGACCGGCGCCGCGGGGTCTGCCACCTCCTCCTCTGCAAATCCGGGCGGACTCCCTGCTGTGCAAAGAAACAAAACAGAGATCTTTCAGCCGAACCTCGATAAAGCCCGAAGCTCAGCGAAGACGACACTCACTAAAAGTGCTGAGTTATCGCCGATCGGTTCGGTGGTAATGCGCGAGGTTCGACGGGAACTGGGCAGTGACCTCTCTCTTCAGCAGCAGATGAATAATCCATCTATGACGGAGCAGGTGATCGCTGGTGTCGTCGATCGAGTTCTGAAAAAGCGTGGTGAAACGCTTGATGACATTGAGCGAGCGAACATCATCCTCTCTCTGCAAAAAGATTTGGTTGGATGGGGCGTGCTGCAACCGCTCATCGACAACAAAGAGGTCACCGATATTCACGTGTATGATTATAAATCGGTGGTGCTCCAACGTGGAAAGCTCAGCGAGCTTACCGGACTCAGTTGGCCAAATCATCAAGCCTACGTCACGTTCCTCGATCGTCTTCTTCTCCGTCTTGGCAAGTCGCTTACGACCGCTCAGCACACGGTGGATGGATCGTTCTCGAACGGTACCCGTGTCTGCGCGGTTCATGAAAGTGTATGCGGCCAGCGAGGACCTCTTTTGTGTATCCGGGTGCCGCGTATGTCTGAGGTGGCTCTTGAGAACATCGTGTCCTACCAGGTTGCGCCTCCCCTTATCGTCAACTATCTGGCGTGCCTCATTCGAAGTGGACTCGCGACCATGATGGTAGCGGGTGAAACCGGCACTGGAAAAACCACCCTTATAAAATGCCTCGCTACTCAGTTTGGGCCTGACGAATCCATAGTCGCTGTCGAGGACACCCCTGAGTTGAACTTCTCGCACCCCTTCTTCCGGTCCCTCGTCTCCCGCACAGCGAACGCCGAGGGAATGGGCGAGGTAACTCTTCAAGAGCACATTAAGACGACCCTGCGAATGACCCCAACCCGAGTAATTCTGGGTGAGATGAGAACTCCGTTCTCGGCAGAGGCCTTCCTTGAAAGCGCCCAGACCGGTCACGTGGGTATGTCCACCATTCACGCGCGTAACGCTCGTGAAACCCTCGTTCGTCTTGAGAGCCTACTCGGTCGAGCGCAAAAGTCGGTGGCGATTGATATCATTCGACAGCAGATCGCGCTCGCGGTTGACTCGATCGTGTGGCTGATTCGAGAAAAGTCGACCGGCAAACCTCGTATAGCTGAGGTGATTGAGGTGGGGCATTTTGTGGAGGGGCAGATTCAGGTTCGACCGATGTTTAGCCTCATCAAGCAGGGCCAACGGCCGGTATGGCGGGTCGATTCATGGTCGAGTAATTTTGATGAACAGCTCAAAGCGGATGGTATTCACCTCGGAGAATCGCCACAGGAGATTACATTTGGTGGACCCGTCCGTCCCGTTGGACCTACGGGTAGTAGTGGAGGAGGTCGAAGCTAACGTATGACCGTCTGGCTTATCGCTACCTCGATTCTACTTTTTAGCGCTTTGGTCTACAGGGCGAGGGGAGCGTTTGGCTTTGGCGCGAGCCCCGATGTGGCAGTGCGTCACACGATTCGAGATATGGTAGCCGCTCAGCGTGTTGAGAGCGCCGCGGATATGAGAAGCTCCCTCACGGGCACCCCGCGCGCGTCTATTAGTGATGAGATCTCTGATGTTGGAGTTTCGACCAGCCATGATCAGCTCACGTTCCAAAAACAGCTTAAGTACGCCCAGCTAGCTGAGTATCCCCCGTACCTCTTCGCCATCGCGCAACTGGGTTTGAGTGTCGCCGCCTTTCTCCTGGTACGTCCGTATTTTTATGAGCTGCTCCAACTTTTCTCTCTTTCGGCCGGGCCCCTGCTCGTTAACGGTTTCATCACCTTGCGAATTAACAACCGAGTGAACCGTTTTGATAAAGATTTTCCCGCCTTCTTGCTCGCGTTTGTCGGAATGTTAAAGACCGGTCTGAACCCGATGCAAGCCCTCGACGCGTGCGCCTCCAATCTGGAGCCGACATCGTTAGTGCGTCAGGAGGTCGAACTTATGCTGGAGCGGCTTCGACTTGGTGTGAGTGAAGAGCGGTCGATAGGGTCATTCGGTGAGGATATTAATCACCCAGAGATCGAGCTGTTTGTGCAATCTTTGCTTTTGAGCCGTCGGGTAGGCGGCAACCTCTCGGAGACGATTGACCGCTTGGCTCGTCAAACGCGAAAACGACAGCGATTCAGAGCGGCCGCGAAAGCTGCTGTAGCTATGCAGCGGGGGTCGATCCTCTTCATTCTCGCGATTCTTGTTTTTTTGGAGGGCTACCTCTACATCGCGTGGCCGGAGTGCGTGATTATCACGTGGACGGACCCAGCCGCGTCCAAAGGAGCCCAGTTCGGATTGGCCATGATACTGACCGGTCTCTACTGGGTTATGCAGGTGACTAAGATTAAGGTGTAGGAGGGGACTATGGACATCTGGCTTCTTGTTCCCCTCGTAGGGATTGTCCTGGCTGTTCTCATGGTTTTCCTCGTTCGTTACTCGAAATCGTTAGAGCGACGAGACAACCTCCGCGCGTTAATGGGTCAGCGCTACGACAATGAAAGGACGACTGACAACTCCAATTCCGACGAGTTCGATGTTGGCTCTCGCAGCGCTGAGGATGAACTCATGTCGCGACTCGCCGCCAGGAAGAACGCGTCGAAGCGGGCCGCTCCGACCATTGAGGAGCGAATGTTTCAAGCGGGGATTTTCTCGACTGACCAGCGTCGAGACTTCCGTCGGCTCCAGATCGTGATGCCTTCGGCATTGGGGCTCTTAGGAGCAACCTTGGGCATATTTACCGGAGATCCGTTGAACATCATCCTGTATGCGACGGTGGGTGGGATGTTGGGTACCTACATTCCGCTGTGGCGTCTCGATCGGTGGACCAAAAGACGACAGGATGATATCGGATTTTATTTGCCCCTTGTAATCGAGCAGATCGCGATCGGAGTAAGCAGCTCACTCGATATCGGTCCGTGTCTCGCCCGCGTGGTTCAGATGGCTGATGAACGAGATGCCCACAATCCAGTAACGGAACTCCTGAGGTTCGCGCAGTCATATATTAAATCAGGGGTCAGTTTGCAGGACGCCTTAAATGAGGTGGGGCGCCAATCCGGCAATAACGAAGTGAAGCATTCGTTCAAAGCGCTCGCGCAGGTCGCTCGATATGGAGGAGAGATATCTAAGCAACTCCAAGACCTCTCTGAGTCGGTTTCAGCGGAGCGTGAGACGAAAGTGGATGAAAAGATTAAAAAGCTTGAACTCGTCGCTACCGTACCGGTAACCCTGGTGTTCGCCGGGTTTCTCATTATTCTCCTCCTTGGGTTTGGCATGAGTCTGCTTAAAGCGGTCGGGAGCTAAGGCATTTATCTATGTTGAGCATGAGCATACTCACAAGTCGAATGCGGTATTCAGAGGTGGTGCTCCTAGCCTTCGTCATCGCTATCGCCGCGATGCTGATCGTACCCCTGCCAACACCGCTGCTCGATATCCTCCTCGTCATCAATATCTCGTTCTCGATCTTGCTTTTGTTGGTCGGTCTCTACGTATCCAACTCCGCCGCCCTCTATACCTTTCCAACTATTTTGCTCCTCAGCACTCTCTTTCGCCTCGGGCTTAACGTCGCTTCCTCGCGGCTTATTCTGAGCCAGGGGGACGCGGGACGGGTAATCGAGTCGTTCGGCACCTTCCTCATTCGAGGGGAGGTGGTAGTTGGAGTGATTATCTTTTCCATCGTTACGATCGTTAACTTCATCGTGATCGCCAAGGGCGCCACCCGTGTGTCAGAGGTCGCCGCTCGCTTCTTCCTCGACGCGTTGCCCGGCCGTCAATTAGTGATAGATAATGACGCCAGAGCGGGCGTTATCTCGGCGGATGAGGCCAGAAAAAAGCGCGACCACCTTCGCCTTGAGTCACAGCTCTACGGTTCCATGGATGGAGCGATGAAGTTCGTGCAGGGAGACGCTGTCGCCGGAATTTTCATCATTCTGGTCAATATCCTCGGTGGTGTCTACATGGGCATCTCTTCGGGACTTGGATTCACCGACGCGGTGCAGAGCTATACGGTATTGACCGTGGGTGATGGACTTGTGACCCAAATTCCAAGCATCCTGACCTCCATTTGTGCCGGCATCATCGTAACTCGGGTATCCTCATCCGAGACCTCGACGCTCGGAACGGACCTCCGATCTCAGTTATTCTCTCAGCCGATTACGCTTCTCGTGACGGCGCTGGTCCTCGTGGTATTCGCCTCTTTGCCGGGAATACCCGCGGCGCCATTTCTGCTGGTTGCCGCTTTCGCCGTTGGAGCGGGAGTTTTCCTTTTGAGGCGGGAACGTGGCATGCCCGTTCGGAGTGGGATCTCCGGTGACTTCCGTCGAGCGGGGAGTGGGTCAGAGGTTCGCCACGAGCGGGGAATAAGTGAGATCGGTGATGGAGAGCTGCAACTAGAGTGCGATCCGACGGTTCTTTTTAGAGCGTATCGTTCGCAACTTCAGCGCTACACCGACGCTTGGGAACGATTCAACGAGGCGTTCCACTCGCACGTTGGCATGGTGTTGCCGGACCTGCATGTCAGCCTAAACGATCTTTTGGCGCCATCGTCGTACCGAGTTTCTCATTCCGGCGTGGAGATGATATCCGGGATAGTCTCGGTGGATGGGCTGCTTGTTGAGGTGTCGAGTTGTCAGGCGCCGATTCTCGGGTTGCCGGTAGTGAAGGAGGAGGAGCATCCGATTTCGGGACATCGTGTGTTTTGGACTCAAAACACCCCACAGATTAGGGGCATCCTCGATGCTGGCGCTGTAAAGAGCTACGATTTCTTTGAATATATCTGTCTCAAGATGGCGAGCTTTAGCTTGCGACACCCTGAAGAGTTTCTCTCGGTCACGGATGTGCACTCCTTACTGAGAAAGATTGAGAAACGACATCCGGGTCTCATCGCCGAGGGATTCGGAAAGGAGTTCGTGTCGGTGCCCCGTTTGACGGAATTGCTCCATGAACTCGTGCGCCAAGGTGTGAGTATCCGAGACTTCCAGGGAGTCATCGAGGGAGTGGCGTCGTACTGCTCCGCTCATCGGGTCTCAATCGATGACGATGCCGGTATAGAGGTTGCTGAGGTGGTTCGCCACCTTCGTGGGCATCGTCGTCGCCAGGTGTTGCGGCGGTTTTTAGGTTCAAGCTCCAGCCTCCATGTTGTCTCCCTTTCTGCTGAAGTCGAGCGAACCCTTGAGGAAGCTGACTTTGATAATAAATCGCTCCCTGTCGCGGTTGAAGCTCCTGTCCTTGATGCCCTGATACAGGGCTTGGCGAATGTGCTGAAACCAACGTTGGATCAGGGTATCTTGCCCGTGG
>JAULVA010000153.1:15023-17691 GCA_032111275.1 Bdellovibrionota bacterium | reverse complement strand
AAAGTTGAACAAACAGCGTCGATTGCAGGCCCAATCAATACAAGATCCCAGCACCCAATGGACAACAAGTCGTGGTGAATTTTTTCTCCCCGACGACGGACCGAGCCGACCAGCGACTACGAAGCAGATGTGTCCATCGGGCCTTGCAGTATCACACCCCGCGGGCGATCTACTCCAAGAATGGTCCACATTCGGCTGCCCCATGATGACCGGCAAGCCGTGGTCGCTTCAAGAGATGACTGCAGCAATCGAAAGAGGGCCACACCGATCAGCCCTTACTCCGGAAGCAATTTTGCACTTTGCCAACGAAGTGAAGGAGAAAGTTCTCTCGATTACAAGAATGACGAAGCACGGGTTGTTCGTCACTACCTTCGAGGAGCTCGATCCGAGTGTCCCGGTTCAGCAGATTGGGATGTGGACCTTAGCGGGTCGGTAGGAAGGTATATGGGGGGGCATTCGAATATCTTCGAGATAGTTCCCGGTTCCCTTGAGGAGGCCTTTAGGTTCCTAGACGTTATCGGCGGCACTATGACCGCTGAGGTTCTTCGAGCCATCGATTGCGCTACCAATCAAGAGGTGACAGTGTGGCGCACTCGCGGCCCTCTTCAAGGGGTAGAGGTCGCTCGATTCCAAGAGAGGCTTCTCGCGCTGCGTGGCGCGCCCCGGGTAGCGCATATTCTTTCGTGTGGTATCGATGGAACCAATCGTGGATTCGCGGTGCTTCGTCCGTATGATGGTCGAATGGTCGATTGCGTGGCGAATTCCGAGGAGGAGATCGAGGAGCGCTTTGCCGCATGTGCATCCATCGTGGACGCACTTCACCAACGCTCCATAACGTGCGGAGATATATGTCTTGATTCGTTTCTTGTGAATGACCGAGGCGCGGTTTCCCTTTTCGCCGTTCTCGGAGATGTCGCTTTAGAATATGAGGATCCGAATAGCGGGTTTAATCCTCATCGTTATCTACCGTTCGTGGCTCCTGAACAGAAGCGGGGCGGGATTCAGTCCCCTTCCGTTGACACCTACGCGCTCGCTCGACTACGAGAGGGTCTAGAGGCCGTGCAAATACAGGAGGAGAGCGCGCGGGAGCCTGGTCGGCCCGCGTGGATGGAGGAGGCTCTCGCCAAGATGGGCGCGACGAATGGGGATGGAGGGGTGGCCTCAGGCAGACCTTTAGCAACGGTACTCGAGGGGCTTGACCAGGAAGATGAGTCGGATAACTCCGATGCGGTGTCTCAATTCGAAGCTGGGTGTTCTGATGCCGGTACCAGTGGCGTTGGGGTTTCTGGTTTAGCGGCCGCGACACGCGAGGGGATAACAGCGGTTTTGCATCTCTGTAGACATCCGAACAGGGTGTTCGTCTTAGCGTTCTTAAATGTGGTCGCCTTTGGCGTGCTTGGCTTCACGTTCTCAACGGAGGAGGCGCAACACGCTTTAAGCAATAAGGAGAAAGGCGCCCCGCTCATCAAAGGCACTGTGGATAGCAAAGCGCTGGCCGCGTTCTATGCGTCTGATGACCCCGACGCCTATCAGAAGCTGCTTGAGTTGGTGTCTCAGACAGCGGATTCGGGCACTCGAGATGATATCTTTAAAACCGCCATCTTTCGCGCCAGGCGTCAGGGACTAGGCCGAACAGCCGACGTGATCCTTACTCGATGGTCCAAAGGAGGAGGTATTGACACATCCAAGGATAGCGAACTGTACCGACATATCAGCCGATTACTTGATTCCACCGCGTCTCATAACGTGAGGCTTGAGGAGTTGGCTCGCCTCTACCAGGTAGACCCTCGGTTCTCCTGTGTCGTGGCCGCGGCTTTGGCGCTTGATACCGGCGAAGCGGAGCCGTATCGAGGTCTCTTCGCGAAAGTGATCGAACAGCAGAGCGGGTATTCCCAAGGCGCGGAGCACAACGCGTACGCCCTCATGCTATCCTTGAGAGATATCCATGATCTTTTTTCAAGCGATATTCTCGATCTCCAAGAGAGAATTCCCCCGGAGGATATCATATGGCTGCTTAAGGAGCTGGGGGGGAACGGGCGCCCTGAGGTCGCCACGGTGGCGCGCATCGCCGACAAGAGAGACATCATTGGAGGGGCTCGGGTGGTTTTTGCCCAAGAGTTGTACCGTTCCGCCACGCTTCCCGCCCCCGTTCGAAGCGCCCTCGTCTCCGGCGCGCTGGGTAAACTTTCGGGCGAGGGTATTAAGCGCTTTCGCGAGTGGTATGGTACGGGAGCTCCCCGGGTTTTGGCGGCCGCTATCCTGACGACCACTGACCAATCGATACGGGAAGACGCCTTCGATGCGTTGACTGAAAAATCGGTTGTTGATCCCTACGCGGCGGGCATTATGGATTATGTTCGAGAGGGGGCGCGTGACGATACCGAGAGCTATCACGGAGTGGTAGCGGCGATCATACTACGGGATGACGTTGGTGGAGATGCTCTCCAGCGCGAATTTCAGAATGTGAAAGGAGCCCCGCGCTTACAGGAATTCCTCAAGCACGCCATCGACAAAGCTCCTCCCGAGGTTCTTTTGCTGATCGTGTCCACGCATGGAGACGCGATGGACCCCTTGGATCTGATTGACCTCTTGAGCTATCCCAACTCCGCTGTTCGAAGCGCCGCGGTTTCTCATGTATCGGCCGTTAATGACATAATGCTCCTGAAAT
>JAULVA010000153.1:0-15013 GCA_032111275.1 Bdellovibrionota bacterium | reverse complement strand
GAAATTGATATCTCAAGCGTATGACGATGAGGCTGATCCAACGGTGCGGGCGGTGTACCAGGAAAAGATATCGATTGTTAGGGATCGTCTCTCGTAGGTCATCTTTGTCGAGAGAGGGGTTACCTTTACCCGAATTATCAAGTAGCGTAGTGACGATCTTCAAAAGCGGTACATAATGCATACATGGCGCGGTGATGAGATGAGGCGTTTTATTTCTAGTTTGCTTGTGGTCTTGATGGTGCTCCTCGCGGGGTGTTCCGTAATGGACGACAAGGCCCAAGAGATGGTGGGCAACGAGTCTCCGGACGCTCGTCTTATGTTCTTCGATGGATCTGAGGTGCCGCTGAGCTCCTACCAAGGGAAGAATGTCTGCATCGTTTTTTGGGCGACGTGGTGCACGTTCTCTCGATCCTTGATCGAGCGGTACGAGGAGGTGGCCCGCCGCTACTCGAGACGAGGCGATATCGAGTTTATCGCTGTCAGCATCGATAAAAACGAGGATTTCGAGGTGTTGAAGAGTCGCATTCAAGAGCAAGAGCTCAAGCATATGACGCACATCTTCTCAGGCAACGATTCGTATGATGACGCGTTTGTGAATTTGCGCGGAAAGAAGATTCCGTATGTGGTTTTTATCGATCGCAACGGCGTCGTTCGCTTAGCCGAGCACGACCTTACCCCGCTTGAGGAGTATCTCTCGATGGAGTTCGGGCTGCATTAGGCAGAAGAGGCCGAACCTATGAGTGGCCTCACGTTGCAACTCCCTACGTGAACGTGGCTCGCACTCGTAAACGTGAACGTCCTCGAAAATGTTAGGTTTTTAGCTCCGGGTACGTTCACGGTTACGGGCACGTTCACGAGAGAGTTCCAGTAGAGCCTCTCACTCGAATCCCCCTTTCCCCTGGTGCACCCTACTTCCAGAGTGAACTATTTCGGACAGCAGTAGTGGCGTAACACCGCTCTTTAAAGCCGCCAACTGGTTTGATCATGAGCTCGCCCGGCTCCGCGTAGCACACACACATGTACGCGAATTCATTTGCACTTGCATGAACAACCGGAGCATCGTAATTGATTGATCTTATTGGTCGACACGGAAAGACTTTTTTGCAGAGTAGAGAGTCGGTGACGGTTCGCCCATACCGCGGGAAGGTGCCCGTGCCAAAGATTCCTAGAATAGCAGAGATTTTGAAAAAGAGAGCAGCATGCCCCTAGGTAATCTTATCTTTTCCTTAATATCACAGCGGACCTTTGAGAATCTCCTTATCGTTGGGGCAACTGCGGCTCTCTTCTTCTACGGCATTGGATCTATACCGCCCGGACTCCATCACTTCGAGGTGTGGGTCGATCCGCAGTTGGCTATCTTTCAGCAGGGCTGGGGCGCGTTCTTGCGAGAGTATTCAAAACTGGGGAGCAACGACACAAATGCGGCAGTGTTCTCGCCAGCATGGCTGATCATCATGTACGTATCCAAAATGATTTTCCCGAATGACCTATTAGCTCATCGGGTACCAAGTGTGCTGCTAACGGCACCGATTCCGCTGATCATGGCCGAGATAGTTCGGCAATTTTACCGTAAAGATCTCGCCCTTCTGGCTGGACTGGTAACGCTGGGAAGTCAGCACTTGCTTCTGTTGGGTCGTATTGGTGGGTACGTTGGCCCTACTACAACTCTGTTGATGGTGATTATTCTATTCGGAATGAGGATTGCGTGGGCGAACCAGCGTAAAGCTTGGATTCCGTTTACGGTAGCTATTCTCTTGATGCCGATGTTTTATTCAACTATTCGGTATATGTTTCTGTTGCCGGTAGCGATAATTGCGTGTGAAATGCTTCGCTCGCCGAATTTCAGAAAGAGACACTGGGTTCCATGTGTTCTGTCTTTGTGCGCGTTAGCGCTACTCATGGGAGTCTACGTCAGGTCGCACTATGCTCAATCGCTCTCGGGGACGCTGACTGATTTTATAGGCGCTCGCGGGGAGCAGCAGCTGCTAACTGCATCAACCCTTCGTGGTGATGCGGAGCAGAGCACTTCTGTGGTTGCTCGCCTGTATGATAAGACGAGTACGAAGGTAGCCGAAAATCTGCCGAAAGTTTCGTCTGTCTACGAGAGCGGGCAGCGATTCTTTTTCTGGCATTATCAGGCCTATGAACATACATTTCATACGTGGCTGGCCCGCTTGTTTGTTTTCGGATTTGCTGTATGCGTCATAAGCGCATGGCGTAATCCGCGCTATTTGTTTCTCGTAGGCTGGTCACTTGCAGGGTGGGTCCCCCTTCTTTTCACGACCGGTCTTACTAACAATCGAATGCTTGTAAGTCTTCCCGTTGATATGTTTCTGCTTACTCTGGGACCTGTGTTTTTGGGAGATCTAGTTTTTCGAATGTGCGGTACTAGATGCAAGCCGGCTATTCAGGCGGTACTTTTGGGGCTCGCGCTCTACTTTGTCTCGTTCTCATTTTACTACTTTCTCCATTACTGCGAGCGGTTCTGCGAAGCATAGATCCGGCTCATTCATATTAAACACTAGGGCATACATGATTTAATCGACGGCATTCGACCTTCTGGCTCACCTGCCACATAGAGTCTAACAGAGCCTGCTGAGTAATTCGTTGTGACCTTGATCTCGACTTTATCTCCAGTATTCACCGCAAATGTAAGATCTTCGCTCTTCTTGACTGTAGCAGGGGAGATAATTTCAACATGTAGTACCTGGCCCTGCATGATCTTTAGTTCAGTCGGAGGGCCTACCCACGTAGTCGAATATCGATATTCGTACTCCGATTTACAGTAGTTAGAGAATCCGCTAAGTTCCCGATCCATCATAAAAGTTGGGATGCGAAAGAATTTAGTCGGAGTTCCATCTTTACAGTCAATCGTTAAGCCCCACCCAAATATGCTCAAGGCTTTTGCTTCAGCCTCGTCAAACCTGACGCTAAAAGATTTGGGGTAGTTGGGTCCACCAAAAACTCGAATATGCGCCGGAGCGACTACCTCTCTGTACAGTGGAATTAAAGCCTCGAGAGGCCGATTGAATGCCTGCTCCTCCGCAGAGGCCGGAAGCCAATTCTCATAGCTAAGAGTTTTATACGAGCGTGGATCTCCGCTTCTTGCCTGGAGTAATAGTCCTAAGTTTGCTACTACATTTGGTGGGGTCGATGGTGAAAGTTGCAGAGCTTCAGATAGGAGAGTCTCGCCGTGCACAAAGACGTTACCTTCGCCACGCTCCCAAAATTCATCCGAAAGAAATATTCTCCAACTTGTTACGCCAGAAGTTATGGTAAAGAGTAGTGCCGCAAGCGTGGTTACTAATCCCGCGCGCTTACCTTTCAAGGATTTTTCCAATGCGTGAAAGGCTCCAGCGCTGGAGATCGCGATAAATAGATAGGCACATATCATTCGATGAGTGCTGGGTGAACCTGAGTTGCTTATAGACGCAGTAAATATTCCAGCAACGAAACCGCATACATTAAATAAGGCCTTACGCGGAGCGATACTCAGAAGTCCGAGCAGAGCCACCAGCAGAACTATCGGCGGGTGAATCGCCGCTGAATGCATCGAGAGCCATGATGTGGCTCCGACAGGCGCCCAAAAGACACGAAAGGTGCTTAACACCTGCAGAAGGTACGGCACGCTGCTCCAAGAGGGGGTAGTGGCCGGCGAGACTACTTTTTCAGTCACGTAATGCATCCAGCTGGAAGCGCGGAGCAAATAAGGACTCCAGAATAAGAGGCCTCCAACAAGGACAGTCGCCGCATACATCTTGGGGCGTACCCCTTTTGCGAGCACTATCGCTACGAATGGCATGCAAACCATGCTCCAGGCCCCAGTATATTCCCATAGGAGTCCAGTAAGTCCGACTACGCCAACTAACGCGTCCCGCAAACCACCATCTCGCCACAGTATGCGTGCAAGGGCCGCAATAAGCAGGCCCTGATAAAACAAGATCTCCCCACCCCACGGCAATCGAGACCAAAAGATCGACCAAGGAAGTACTGCAACGAGAGCAGCCAGGACAAAACTACTACGAACCGTAAACGCGTAAGACTTTCCAATCACAAAAGCGAGTGGCACGCTAAGAATTCCCAATGCAAGCGGGTACGCCCGCGACCCCCAGAACAACGATTGCGTCGCCATTGTCACGGGCAACTGAAAAAGCACCCCATGTAAAATCGGACCTTCAACGCCAGGAGAAAATATCCCAGGAAATCGTGCAGAAGAAGCAGCTGCCAGTATAGTCTTGATCTCATCGTCGTTGAGCCCTGGAGGTAAATCATAGATCCAGGCCAAGCGGAGCACCGCTGCTAGTATCGTCAAGATAACGACACCGACAAGCTCTCGTCTCCCCTCTGCGTAGAGAAGCCAAGCGACAGAAGCGATATAGCAAACGACTGATAGTACACTTAGGGCGATAGTTGGGAGGGGTAACGGAAACTCCATACTCCAGGCTCCAGTTTCGACGAAAGCAGTTCGCGCAGAAAAGAAAATGCGGGAGGGGGGACTTGAACCCCCAAACCTTGCGGCACCAGATCCTAAGTCTGGCGTGTCTGCCAATTCCACCACCCCCGCATAGGGGTACACGAGCTAATACGAAATGAGGCGCCTATATGGCTCGTCCGCAAGGGGACAGATAGGCCGAGGCTCCCACGTCAGAGCTTGTGTTTTGATAACGGTTATAGTGAGTTAGCCTTGATCGGCGCTCGATCTAACCTAGCGGGCCCCGCCAATCAGCTCCGAGAACGGCATCTTTGGGGATGCTCCTTTTCCTTGCCTGTTGGCTTTATAAACCCGCAGCGAGCATATATAATCGGCGTCCTCGTTGCAATAATTACTGCGGCCGCGATGAGTTACAGGAATAGTAAGCAGGTGAACGGGACGAAGCTAGTTGGGAGTGCCTTGCCGCAGCAAGCGACCTACTAACCACTAGAGCCACGTTCGCACAGATCGGAGTTAAGATGGATTTTCAGTCGTCAGTTGTCGATATCGATGAAGTAACCAAGCAGATCTCTGTTACCGTTCCACAGGAACGAGTCGCGAAGGAGTATGAGACCTCAGTCAAGAGCGTGAGCCGAACCGCTCGCATCAACGGATTCCGTCCAGGCAAAGTTCCTCGACACATGGTCGAGCGTCTTATGGGCGATCGTATTCGCTATGATGTCGCGAATCGATTAATCAACGAAGGTCTTCGTGGCGCTTTTGAGGAGCACAAGCTTGAAGTTGTTGGTGAGCCTGAAGTGGATCTCAAGGAGATGGAGCCAGCTAAGGCGCTTGAGTTCACCGCGAAAGTCGCGCTCTATCCTCAACCCTTTATCTCGAATTACTTGAACCGATCGGTAGAGGTTGCCAAGCGTCCCGTTGGCGACAAAGAGGTCGCGGAGTCGTTTGAGCGTTTGCGCGAGGCGAAAGCTGAGCTCAAGCCTATCGAAGATCGCAAGGTAGCGGAGAAGGGTGATGTGGTTGCTCTCTCCGTCTCAATTCAAGCTGATGGTGGCGAGTTCTCGCGTCCTGAGCCGTTCGTTGATGAGCTCGGCGCTGGTAAGTTGTCGGCGGATGTTGAGGCGCAGGTAGCGGGCATGACGGTTAATGACTCGAAGGAGATCTCCGTCGTAGCTCCAGCTGACCACGCTAACCCTGAGATGGCTGGCAAAAATCTTGTCTACAAGGTCACCCTTCACGGCCTCTTCACCAAGAATATGCCTGAGTTCACCGACGAGCTCGTTAAGACCTTGGGCTTCGACGTTGATACTGTGGATGCCCTCAAGGCCAAGATCAAAGAGCAGCTCTCAGCTCAGGCTGAAGAGGATATGAAGAATGAGGCGCAAGGCGCTCTTCTCGACGTTCTCGTAAAGGAGAACCCATTCAAGGTGCCTCAGGTCCTCGTGGATGAGGAGATTCGAGGAATCGTGGCTCGGTACGGCTTCGGTGGTCGTGACGTAGACCCTCAAACCATCGATATCACCCCGTTCCGCGCGCAGTTTGAGGAGTTCGCGCTTAATCGCATCCGTTGCGCTATCATCATCGACCGAGTCGGTTCCTCCGAGGAGATTAAGGTTGAAGAGGCAGATCGTGACAAGATGATACAGCGCATAGCTGAACAGAACGGATCCACTGTGGAGGCAGCTCGCAAGGCGCTGCTCGATAAGAGCCGGATCATGTCCTTCTTGCTTGAGGTTCGACGAACCAAGATCCTTGAGCACCTGATGGCGAAGACGACCGTTGAGTACGTTGACGCTCCAAAGGCCGAGAAGGAAGAGAAAAAAGCCAAGAAGGCTAAGTAATTCCAGGTGAGGCTGGCGGCACCAGTCGCCAGCCTTCAGATAAGCTCTCGTTTCCGCGCGTTTCGCGCTACGATCTTCGCATCATCGTGTATAACCCTCTCGGTAAACGCGATCGCTGCGAAGAGTGGGCTCGATTTAGGGGTGTTTTTGCAGCTTGTGACGACACTTAGGTCTTTTTACCGATGTCGCCCCGTGCTAAGTTCCCATCGTCTACTAAGCCGCAATCTCAAGGATTTTCTTCCATGGCGTATATTCCATTTGTAATCGAGCAGACAGGACGAGGCGAGCGCTCGTACGATATTTATAGCCGCCTCCTCAAAGAGCGAATCATCTTCCTTGGCACCGAGGTCAACGATATGGTCGCAAACCTGATCATCGCTCAGCTCCTCTTCCTTGAGAGCGAAGACCCAGAGAAAGACATCTTCCTCTATATCAACAGTCCAGGTGGTGTCGTCACAGCCGGAATGGCGATCTATGACACGATGCAGTACATCCGTCCGGACGTGTCTACGGTGTGTGTAGGACAGGCCGCGAGCATGGGCGCTGTTCTTCTCGCCGGCGGAGCCAAGGGGAAGCGCGCTGCGCTTCCGCATTCACGCATCATGATCCACCAACCTCTTGGTGGTTTCAGTGGTCAGGCATCTGACGTTGAGATTCACGCGAAGGAGATGTTGCGAATTAAGCAAGAACTTACCGAGATCCTCGCTCACCACTGTGGCAAGCCGGTGAAGCAGGTTTCAGAAGATAGCGATCGTGACTTCTTCATGACCTCGATGCAGGCCAAGGAGTACGGACTTATCGATGATGTGTTTGAGCGTCGCGTCGTTGAGGTAAAGAAGGACTAGTCTGTAAAGGGAGGGAAGGATGAGCAAGTCGGGAGATAAAGGACGACATACCCTTGTGTGTTCTTTCTGCAGTCGTTCGCAGGAAGAGGTTCGTAAGCTCATAGCTGGTCCCTCCGTTTATATCTGCGACGAGTGTATCGACCTCTGCAATGACATCATCGCGGAAGAGGTTGAAACGGAGACCGTTCTTCCCACTCAGTCGAAGGTTCCCAAGCCCAAAGATATTAAGACCTTTCTTGACCAATACGTTGTGGGCCAGGACTTCGCGAAGAGAGCCCTTTCGGTCGCGGTCCATAATCACTACAAGCGACTTGAGATAAAGGGTTCGCAGAGTGAGGTTGAGATCGCGAAGTCGAATATCCTTCTCATCGGACCAACGGGTACTGGTAAGACCCTCTTGGCGCAAACGCTCGCGCGCATCCTTCAGGTTCCCTTCACGATTACCGATGCCACGACCCTCACCGAGGCTGGGTACGTCGGAGAGGACGTTGAGAATATTATTCTCAATCTCCTCCAGAACGCCGACTACGACGTCGAGAAAGCGCAGCGCGGTATCGTGTACATCGACGAGATCGATAAGATCTCCCGCAAGGCTGAGAATCCATCCATAACCCGCGACGTTTCAGGTGAGGGAGTTCAGCAGGCTCTCTTGAAGATGCTTGAGGGTACGGTGGCGAGCGTTCCTCCTAAGGGTGGACGAAAACATCCCCAGCAAGAGTTCTTGCAAGTTGATACGAGCAATATCCTCTTCATTGTGGGCGGAGCTTTCGTTGGGCTTGAGGACATTATTCGTCGTCGTGTCGGAGAGAAGAAGCTCGGTTTCGGAGGGCATGTAAAAACGCAGAAGGTCTCCAAGGAAAAGGAGGCTGCCTCGCTTCTTGCGCAGGTGCAGCCCGAGGACCTCCTCAAGTTCGGTCTCATTCCGGAGTTCATCGGACGTCTTCCGATGATCGCGGTCTTGAGTGATCTCGATGAGGGAGCGTTGATCAAGATATTGGTCGAGCCTAAGAATGCGCTCACGAAGCAGTATAAAAAGCTCTTTGAGATGGAGAACGTGCAGTTGCGTTTCACCGAGGGAGCGCTGCTGGCGGTCGCGAAGCAGGCTATCGAGCGAAAAGCGGGTGCCCGTGGACTTCGCGCTATCCTTGAGTCGATCATGCTTGAGGTGATGTACGAAGTTCCATCCGAGCCAGATATAAAAGAGGTGATCGTATCGGAGGACACGGTTACGAAGGGTGAGAAGCCGTTGATCGTGTATCAGCACGCGGAGTCGGCATAGCTCACGCCTAGCGGTCACCCTTCCGCGCCGATTTCTTTAAAAAACAGACATCCTAGGGAGTAAAAACGGCTTTTAAAAAGCCGTTTTTTTTTAAGGGGTGTGCGTTGGAGGAGGGATACGTGCTGCCTCGGGACAGCCCGAACCCCGTCCGTTATGCGTTTTTGTCCATTCGTGCCAGTCGCTACGTTTGGGTCGAAAAAATGGCGCACTCAACAAGAGAAAGAATCTTTCTACTACCGCTTCATTATTGTGATTTTCCTGGGCGTCGACTAGCATCTTAGATCATAGGGGCAGAGATTCTTTAGTCAGTCTCATGGGGTTACGTCCTTTCGAGGGCGTTCCAAACAGGATGTGACTGTTGAGTCGGCCAGTGTTAGGGCGGCGGAATTCCGAAAACTGACATTGGTCATGCGCCGAACGCGGTTCAGTTTGTGACCCAGGCTGATTCGTGTGTTGTAGGTTACTAGTAGTTAAATCAACGGGTTTGTCTCTATCCACTCCGGTAGCCCTCGGGCCACTCCGGTAGCCATCGGGGGAAAGGGAAGACCAAAGCAAGTAGGCATCTGAGAAAACGATGAAATCACCACTTAATAATCCAATCCCGCTTCTTCCGCTTCGCGAGCTTGTTGTGTTCCCACAGCAGGTGGTTCCGCTCTTCGTGGGTCGTGAGAAGAGTGTGCGCGCAATCGAAGAGTCTCAGAGGGAGGGCAAGTATATCCTCCTCGCCGCGCAGAAGGACGCTCGCACAAGCAATCCAGGACCTAAGGACATTTACAATATCGGAACGCTCGGCGAAGTCGTTCAGCTCATTCGCCTCGCTGATGGACCTATCAAGGTTCTCGTTGAGGGCAAGGCTCGCGCTCGAATCAAAAAGTTCGTGCGAGAGGATGACTTTATGCTCGTCGATGTCGAAGAGATCCCGATGTCGACTGAGGTGTCGACCGAGCTTAAGGCGCTTATGCGCTCGGTTAACGTCACCTTCGAGAACTACGTGAAGCTCGGAAAAAAGGTCAACCCAGAGACGATCATGCAGGTCAACGCGATCGAGGATCCTTCCCGTCTCGCCGACGCCATTGTCGTGCAGCTCAACATAAAGCTTGAGGATAAGCAGGAGATCCTTGAGTGCATCGAGCCGCAGGAGCGACTTGAGAAGATACTCGGACATATGAAGTCTGAGATCGAGATCCTTCAAGTTGAGAAGCGCATTCGAAGTCGCGTTAAGAAGCAGATGGAGAAGACGCAGAAGGAGTACTACCTCAACGAGCAGATGCGAGCGATCCAGAAAGAGCTCGGTGAGAAGGACGACTTCCGAAACGAGATCCAAGAGCTTGAGGATAAGTTCAAATCTAAGGATATGCCGGAGGAGGCTCGCGAGAAGACCGAGAAGGAGATTCGCAAGCTCAAGATGATGTCACCGATGTCGGCGGAGGCTACGGTTGTTCGTAACTACGTTGACTGGATGCTCTCCCTTCCATGGAACGAAACCTCGAAGGAGGAGATCGACATGGAAAAGGCTCGTGAGGTTCTCGACGAGGATCACTACGGTCTTGAGAAGGTGAAGGAGCGTATCCTTGAGTACCTCGCCGTTCAGAAACTCGTTGGTAAGATTCGTGGACCTATCTTGTGCCTCGTGGGACCTCCAGGAGTTGGTAAAACCTCTCTCGGTAAGTCTATCGCGAAGTCGACCGGACGTAAGTTTGTGCGCGCCGCCCTTGGAGGCGTTCGTGATGAGGCTGAGATCCGCGGTCACCGACGAACCTACATCGGAGCGCTTCCTGGTAAGGTGATTCAGTCCCTGAAAAAGGCTGGAACAAGTAACCCAGTATTCCTGCTCGACGAGATCGATAAGATGTCGACCGACTTCAGAGGAGACCCTTCATCGGCTCTCCTTGAGGTTCTCGATCCTGAGCAGAACGACTCGTTCAATGACCACTACCTGGATGCCGATTACGACCTCTCGAAGGTAATGTTCATCACGACCGCGAACTCGCTTCACACGATTCCTCAGCCGTTGATGGATCGTATGGAGATCATCCGTCTCTCGGGGTACACCGAGCTTGAGAAGATCGCTATTTGCAAGAAGTATCTTATCGAGAAGCAGCTTGCTGAGAACGGGCTTAACGTCGCGAACGTGAAGATAGAGGAACAGGTCTACTCGGACATTATCAATCGCTACACGCGTGAGGCAGGGGTTCGTAATCTTGAGCGAATGGTTGCCACACTTGCTCGTAAGGCCGCGATTGAGGTGGTTGAGCACGGGCCGGACACCGTTGTTGAGATCAACGCTCAAAACCTTCCGAAGTTCCTTGGTCAGCCGAAGTTCCGCTTCGGAAAATCAGAGGAGCTCGATCAGGTCGGCCTCTCAACTGGATTGGCGTGGACGGACAAGGGTGGTGAGCTTCTTGTTATCGAGACCACGATCCTTCCAGGACGTGGACGTCTTCAGATTACCGGTAAGCTCGGTGACGTGATGCAGGAGTCCGCGAAAGCGGCTCTCAGCTACGTGCGTTCACGCGCATCGGTATTCGGACTACCACGATACTTCTACGACAAGGTAGATATCCACGTGCACGTTCCTGAGGGAGCGATCCCGAAGGATGGACCTTCCGCGGGTATTACGATGGCGACCTCGATCGTATCAGCCCTTACGGGTATTCCGATCGATAAGCACATCGCGATGACCGGAGAGATTACCCTTCGTGGTAACGTTCTTCCGATCGGAGGACTTAAGGAGAAGGCTCTCGCGGCGCATCGCGGTGGCATTCGTCGTGTTCTCTTCCCGAAGGAGAACGAGAATGACATCGAGGAGATCCCGGTGACCGTTCGTAACGAGCTTGAGCTTATTCCGGTATCCCACGTTGATGAGGTGCTGTACGAAGCGCTTCGTTGCCGTAAGCCGGATGAATTTGCGGCTCTCTTGGCCGCAAACGTCGCTCGTCATGAGCTTCTCTTCGCTGACGAGAAGAAGAAGGATGAGCAGGGTGACCGCGAGCAGCGCGATGAGAAAGGTCAGACCGCCAGTATCGTAGCTCACTAGAACGCGCGATTCCTGACAGGGTAGGGCCCGACTCCTGGCGGGCCGTACCTTGTCCGTGGCAAACGTTATTCACCTTTTCTAACCCCCTAAAACATTGGGCGTTATTCATGAGCCCGCACAGTTGACTTTGTAAGTGGGGCTCGGTAATCTCCCCACTCTCGCGACGGAAAATTCTCTTTCTGTCATAAAAGCGGGCGCTTAGCTCAGTTGGTAGAGCGTCAGCCTTACAAGCTGAATGTCGTAGGTTCGATCCCTGCAGCGCCCACCAGTTTTTCCCGCTCGACGCTCGAGTCCAGGGGCTTCGCCCCTCTCCCCCTGATCAGGGGTTAACCCCATTTCAATTTGTGGCTCTTGGTGCGGGGCGCGTTCACTTGCTTCGCTCGTGAACGGGCGCTCGGCGCTTGGGTTAGTGAGTCGGATCTGTCGTGTTTGTAGTATCCTCTCCCCAACCATGTTTCGACTCTCTTTCAAAAAGCACGACCTCCTCTCCCTCCCCGAACTCGATGATGCCGTTCACGAGGTGCAGCTCTACGCCCTTGAGAGAGGGATGATTCCGATAGCGGCTATTATTAGTCGTCCCCTCGCGGATGGGCGGCATGAGGTTCTGGGGTTCGGGCATAATGAATTGGCGGACGGCGTTCCTGGTGTTCACGGTGAGACGGGAGCCGTGAAGGGGATGGGGCAGATCGTTGGTGGATACGGCGACCTTGTCGCTACCTCGTCACTGAGTCCGTGTCCCTTCTGTCAGTGCACCTTGGCGCGGCAGCTCGGTATCAAAACGGTCCGCATCCTCGACGATCTCAATTACCGTCCCGACAAGAGCGATTATGAAAAAGCTGGTATTACGCCGATCGTTCAATCACATCCGAAGATTGAGCAGACCTTCGCGCGGTGGGTGAATGATCCTCGCAATGACGTATTGTGGAAGCGGGATATCGGTATCTCAACGGGTCCACAAATGAGTTCTCGGTCGTTCTCTCACGAGGAGCTCGATGCTTTGATGCAACGGGCGATTCGTCTTGCGCAGGAGGGCGAGCGGGCAGGGGAGATGCCGATCGGTGCGGTGATCGTTGACGAACTGGGGCAGGTGGTTGGAGCGGGTCACGCGCGTGTTGTGAGCGATAATGATCCAAGTAAGGTCGCGGCGATGGCCGCCTGGAGAGCCGCTGGTTCTCGGGACGATTGGGGGCGACATACCTTAGTGCTCACGCACGGTCCGGACCCGATAGCGTACAGCATGTTCAAGGTCTTCGGCTTTGGGCAGCTCGTGGTGGGTAGTGACGAGGTGTACGCGGGAGAGATTGCTGGTGTTCGCGCGCTCGGGAAGCGGGTGACTGTTCTGGGAATGGCTGACCGCTGCGATGACCTCCTTCGTGAGTGGCTGGCACGGAATTCGATTGAGCGGACGCAGGAGTATTTGGGTATCGGATATTCCTCCGGAGGGCCCGTCTCCTGACGGGCCGGGTATGTAACGACAGTGTTTTCGGGTTCCGGCCCGTCGGGAGACGGGCCCTCCGGGGCAGGTAATGAAATAGCAGTCTGCCGCACTCTACAAATTCGTCCTACTTCCGCGCCAACGCCAATATCGCCTTAATGGAGTGGTGGGCCTCGAGTGGATGCCTCAGATGTTTCTCCGCCGCGATCGAGTAGCGGTTACGGCGTCCTACCCGTTCTTTACGGAGGTATCCACCCTCTTCAAGCTCCACGATGATTCGGATGACCGCTCGTTCGGTTATTCCGACGGCAAGGGCGATGTCCCGTACACGCATCTCAGCGTCGCGAGCGAGGCAGATAATGACGTGGCTATGGTTGCTGAGGAATGTCCATCCTGAGGACTCCGTTTCTCGGCGCCGCCGACCGGTCGCCTGGTCGGACGAGGGTGAGGCTCGATGTTTGGTTTTGGAAGGGGGCATGTCTTATCTATCCAACAAAGCAGGGAGTCTAAGTACCTGACACCTCGTGGAAAATTAATTCATCGGCACCAGACCTTTACATTATTCCCATTTTGCCTGATCATAAACATGAAAGGCATATCATGTAATAGGATGCAGGTAATAAATGGCATATAATGAAGTAACGGTCGCCACCAATCTTCTGAATCCGGCAACGCTCTCGTTTTGCCTGGGCGCTACGGCGCGATTTGTGCGCAGCGATCTGTCGATTCCAAAGGATATCTCAACGGCTATCTCGGTATTTCTACTCTTCTCCATCGGCCTTAAAGGGGGGCACGAGTTATCCCTGGCGTCGCTGAGTGGGGTGGCTGGCCCCGTCGGTGTCACGCTGCTCTTGGGGGTGTTGACCCCAATTGTTGCGTTTCTGATCTTACGTATCTTGGGGCGTTTATCCGTGGTTGATAGCGCGGCAATCGCCGCCCATTACGGGTCTGTCTCCGTGGTGACCTTTATCGCTGCTGAGGGCTTCGTGTCCGCGCTACTGAGCGTGCGCCAGGATCTGCCGCCCCTTGAGGGGTACATGGCCACCCTTGTGGCGCTTCTAGAGAGTCCGGGCATCACCGTCGCGCTGTTACTTGGTGCGTTTCTGGGCTCTCAATCTAAGGAGCGTTCGACGTCCAGTCTGCTGCACGAGGTAGTCACGGGCCGCACGATGTTCTTGCTCGTTGGAGGTCTGATTCTGGGGAGCGTTATGGGCACCAAGAATTGGGAGACGATCGCGCCGTTCTTCGACCCACGAGGCGCGGTGTTCCGCGGACTGCTGTGCATCTTCCTCCTTGAGATGGGGATATCGGCGGCCTCTCGGTTCAAAGAGGTGCGTTCGATGGGCATCTTTTTGTTGGCGTTGGGGATTATGATTCCCGTAATAAATGCCTCCATGGCGATTGTATTGGGATACCTCTCTGGCTTGAGTGTTGGTGGGACGGCTGTGTTAGCTACGATGGCTGCGAGCGCCTCGTACATCGCCGCTCCAGCCGCTGTTCGAGCGTCCTTACCGGAAGCTAATCCCGCCTACTACCTCACGTTGGCCCTCGCTATCACCTTTCCGTTCAACATCATCATCGGTATCCCTTTGTATTTTGGGATCGCCGACTGGTATTTTCGCGTTATGGCATAAGGAGGAATCATGGAGCTTGGTAATGTGCGTAGATTGATCGTCGAAACAACGCCCTCTTTTCAACAGCGGGTTACAGAGGTTTTGATTCAGATGGGAGCCGTGATGCGACGGGTGTCCCGTTGCATTAAGGAACAGCACTCCGCAACGTACTTCGATCCTAAGGGGATACTCATTGAGGCTGTCGTCGACTGGGCGGAGACGAATTCAGTGGTTCAAGCGCTTAGTAGGGTGAATGGTGATGGTTGCCCTGTTACGGTTTCTATCGCTGATGCGGTGCCATCTGACATTGATAGCAACCAGCAAGAAGCGGTCCGTCGTGAGCCCGTTCGGCAGGAGAAGTGGGGTGACTACATCATAACGGTGTAGCTATCGGTATCGGGGACGAGCAACAAGTCGGCGCGATCGTATAAGACGTGCAGGAAAAATACTACGGATTACACCACTCGCATTCCGACGCAAGAGCGAACGTTTTTCCATCCGACCTCGGTAGCTCCCGCTGTTCGCCGCAGA
>JAULVA010000152.1:0-2870 GCA_032111275.1 Bdellovibrionota bacterium | reverse complement strand
GGGTCCACATCCTCAGAGGAACTAAAGTTCTCTCCGCGTTGCCCAAAGGATTACGCCATGATGCTCTTAGAACAGGCCGGTATCACGAACCTTGAGTCACTCAATTTCGTCTTTTTAGGGGACCCTGGCTCTGAGCTTGGGGTACGAGAGCGGGCCTTCGGGCGCGGCATCGAATTTGAGGCCCATAAACCGGAGAGCCCATTCAAGGGAAAGGGTGGTTGGTTCCTCTTTGAGCGGATGCCGGGCGACGGGAGTGACTATTTGAGGGCTCGGGTGTTCAACTCCTTCGAGGGGGCGGCCGCCGAGTTCGCGGTGAAACTGAGGCTTCATCCTGAGGGGGACGTTAAGATTACCGAATCCCTCTCCACCCCTGGTGCATGGCAGCTTTCCTTCTCCGGAGCGGGTAGGCAGATGGTCATGGCGCCGTTTGATGGTGGGCTCGAGGTGGTAACCGCAACCCGTTGAAGTCCCTAAATTCTTAAGGGGTAAAAGGCAAAACCCCGCTATCGCAGGCTTTTGCTAGCTAGCGGTGCTATCGCACCGCTCTCTTCTGTCGTCTTTGCGACCAAAATGGGGTTCACCTTATCTCCTTAGGGCTATCCTCCTCGATACACATCCCGCATCTCCCGCATCTCCCGCACCTCCCGTGACGAAACGCTACAAGTGTAGTAGTACTACCCCCCTGGCGCGTTGGTGCGCTGTTTTGAGGGGTTTCCCATGACCGTTTCGCCGTATCTTACAAGTATCTACCGAACTCATACCTGCGACGACCTCCGAGCCTCAGACGCTGGATCGACCGTCACCCTCTCCGGTTGGATTCTGCGAAAGCGTGACCACGGCGGTGTCGTATTCGTCGATCTTCGCGACAACTACGGGCAGACCCAGGTGGTGTTCAACGAGACGGGACGGGCTCAGATTCAGGACGTTCGCGTTGAGTCGGTGATTAAGGTGACGGGTAAGGTGGTGAAGCGTGATGCCGCTGTTATAAACACCAAGATTCCAACGGGTGAGATAGAGCTTCACTGCGAGCACCTTGAGGTGCTCACGACCTCAGAGGTTCTCCCATTCCAGGTGGCTGAGGATGATAAGGCTCCAGAGCCAACCCGTTTGACCTATCGATTCCTCGATCTTCGGCGCGAGAAGGTTCACGAAAATATCCTCCTCCGATCTAAGGTGATTAAACGTATTCGTGAGTTGTTGCACGAGCGTGACTTCCAAGAGTTCCAAACGCCGATCCTCACGAGCAGCTCTCCCGAGGGCGCGCGTGACTTCCTCGTACCTTCTCGATTCCATCCAGGAAAGTTCTTCGCGTTGCCGCAGGCTCCGCAACAGTTTAAGCAACTCTTGATGGTGGCGGGGTTTGACCGCTACTTCCAGATAGCGCCATGTTTCCGCGATGAAGATCCTCGCGCTGATCGTTCACCTGGTGAGTTCTATCAGCTCGATATGGAGATGAGCTTCGTTGAGCAAGAGGATGTCTTTAAGGTCGGTGAGGAGGTTCTCTCAGAGCTCTTCAAGACCTTCGCCAAAGAACCCGTTACGCCAGCTCCGTTCGTTCGGATTCCGTATGACGAAGCCCTTCGTACCTTTGGTTCTGACAAGCCAGACTACCGAAACCCTCTTCGTGTCGCTGATGTTTCCGGCGCCTTCGCGGAGTGCTCCTTCCAGGTCTTCAAGAAGGTAATCGCCGATGGCGGTGGTATCTTCGCTATCGCGATGCCAGCGATGACAGCACCGGCTCGTAAGTACTTCGATGAGACTATCGATCTCTTCACGAAGTGGAGTGGTCAGGGTCTCGCGTACCTTATCTACGAGGAGGGGGGATGGCGTGGTTCTATCCAGAAGTTCGTTGGCCCCGAGGAGCAGCAAAAGCTCATCGACGAGCTCGGACTCACTCCTGGACAGATCGTCTTCCTTGGCGCCGGTAAGCCGAAGCAGATATTGCCCCATCTTGGGCGACTTCGAAATAAACTGGGCGAGGACTTCAAGCTCCTCTCCGGTGGCTACCACTTTTGCTGGGTCACTGACTTCCCGATGTATGAGTACGATGAGGACCTCCGGCAGATCGTGTTCAGCCACAACCCATTCTCGATGCCACAGGGTGGCTTAGAGGCGCTCAAGGCGATGGACCCACTCGCGATTAAGGCCTACCAATACGACATTGTATGTAACGGCTACGAGCTTTCGAGCGGCGCGATTCGAAATCATCAACCTGAGATCATGTACAAGGCGTTTGAGATCGCCGGGTACGATCAAGCGCAGGTCGAAGAGAAGTTCGGTGGCATGATCAAGGCCTTTAAGTTCGGCGCTCCACCGCACGGCGGTATGGCGCCAGGTATCGACCGTATCGTGATGCTCCTCGCGCAGGAGAGCGCTATCCGTGACGTCATCGCCTTCCCGATGGCGCAATCCGTTGAGGACCTCCTAATGGGCGCTCCGAGCGTTCCAAGCGAGAAGGCGCTCCGCGATGTGCACATTCGAGTGGTTATGACGGAGAATCCGGCGAAGGCGCAGGGCGCGTAGGCGGACCTTTCTGGGCGCGTGATCACCCGGAGGGCCTGTCTCCTGACAGGCCGGAATCGTGACCATTGGTCCGGGTCATACTATCCATCGCGAACCAATTCGATGCGTGCGCGCATACCCGGCCCGTCGGGAGACGGGCCCTCCGGGTGGAAAATCATATCGATTGGCCCGTTCTCAGCGACAACTAACCGCTCTTTCTTCGAGGTAACGAGTAGTGGTAGACTCCAGCCCTCATCCGCCCGGATGGCGAAATTGGTAGACGCACAGGACTTAAAAGAAAGTGACTGAACGTATGCCCGAGTGATGAAATGGTAGACATACAGGACTTAAAATCCTGGGGGAGAAAT
>JAULVA010000151.1:0-3946 GCA_032111275.1 Bdellovibrionota bacterium | reverse complement strand
GTCGTTGCTGCATCAACTTGATTGCGGAGGCCCCCGAGTGGAACGGCCGGGTCTTGAGGCGGTTTTCATCCGCGGTGTTAAGATACTTAACTGCGTAGGAGACTGCGTTGACGTGTTGCGCTAAACGGGATTTGAGCGCGGACGCGTCCCTCTTAGTCGCCTCCTTAGGCAGATCCGCGAACGCTGTGATCCGATAGTTCGCCAAGAAGAGTGGTGAGAGACACTTCTCTTTGACGAGCTTCATGCTCTGATTCGCGAGGTCTCGCTTCAGCCACGTTCGAGTTCGAAACATTCGACAAACGTCTTCGATTTTGCGAAGGGCTCCTAGCTTGAAGTGGAGGAGCGGGGTGTCTCGTAGAGGCCGCACCACCACTTGAATGAGTACGTTCTCGAATTCAGAGATGCGGGTAAGTGTCGTCACCATAGGAGCTGTACTGTCCCAGGCGAAGGGACGGTACTGCTGCAGTGGATAGATGTCAGGCCACTCGAGATCAAGATCGGCGCTTACGGCAACTGTCCGGTCCGTGACGTTCGTCTCTGTGTAGTCATCGATGTACTCTATCTCGACGCCGGCCCACCATCCGTAGATCCCTTGCACAACAAGGTCGAGGACCTTGTCCTCCGCCGCCACGCAGATGTAGACGGTGGTGCCCTTACCGAAGAATTCCATCGAGAAGGGCTCTGTCGTTTGTTCCGCGATCTCGTTGAGTTGAAGCTGAAAGAAGTTGGCGTTGACGAGCGACCATTTCGTTAGCCTCATGGCTTCCCCGACGGTCATGATAGGTCGGGGAACGTGGATGAGTGCTACGCGCATGGCAGGGGAGATCTCGGGGAAAAGTTTAAGTACCCCAACATTGTACTGGTAAATGTTCACCTACTGAAGAGGTCTCGTCGTTCTTTCTGAAGCTTGGTTTTTCTTCAATAATTTTAAGGCGTTCGAGTCTATCGTCCGTTCGAGAGAGAGGTCTCCTTAAATCTGGGACGTGACCGGTGACTGTGCGCGGCGACTTTGTCTAACTGGCTTATTTTACGACCTTATCGCCTTGTAAGTCGCTTTTTTTCCCGATAGGCTGAGGGCGCTTTTTGTGAACGCGGAAGAGGTATAGGTGGCGACGCAACGTGCGGATTCTTTGATCGGTGGCCCTTTACGATTAACCGGAAGGGTGCAGGAGTCAGATTGGGGTAATGTGGGGCAGGCGTCACGGATCTCCCCGATGGTACCCGGCCATGCGGCGGACGCGCGGCTCGCGGAGTTCTGGGTCGGGGCACACCCAAAAGCTCCTTCGATGATTGAGCTGCCAGATGGTGCGACCCTTCCCCTCAACGAGGCCCTTGCCAAATTCCCGCACGAGCTACTCGGCTCGCGTGTCCTAACCCGGTTCGGGTCGACCCTGCCGTTCTTGCTCAAGGTTCTCTCCGTGAATGGGGAATATGGGCTCTCTATTCAACTGCATCCCACCAAGACCAAAGCCGAGGAGCTTCACCGCAAAAGCCCTCAGCACTATCCTGACGATAATCATAAGCCAGAGGTCGGTGTGGCGATCACCCCCGTAAGCTTACTCTACGGGGTTAAGGATCGCGCGGCGTTATCGTCGTTGTTCTCCGCGTTGCCCGAGCTCGAACGGTTCGTTGGAAGGGAACTCGTTTCCTCCCTTGCGACATCGAACGCGCGAGATGATCAGTCGATCGCGCGAGCGCTTATCGCCGCCTGTTTTGCTTTAGATCAGAACCAGATGAGATCGTGTAATGAGTATCTTGCCGAGGCGCTTCCACTCGCTCCCGGTCTTACGCACGAGGCAGCGCTCTTTGCCAAGCTCGTTACGAAGTATGGCGTGAGCGATCCGGGACTTCTGGCGATGCTTCTGATGAGGCAGGTACGTATTGAGCCTGGGCAGGCGCTCTTCATAGCTCCAAACGTTCCACACGCGTACCTCGAGGGTGATCTGATCGAATGCATGGCGTGCTCCGATAACGTTGTGAGAGCGGGATTGACCCCTAAGTATCGAGATGTGGAGACCCTGCTTGAGGTGATCGATTGCGGGTCTACTATCGAGGGGGTGCGTGACCTGGTGCCTGGAGACGGTGGTTTTAAGGTGGTCGAGGCCCCCACGGAGGAGTTTCGCCTCCAGGTTCTTCCGGAGGAGTGTGCCGGTACCGTCATACCCGAGAGTTCGCTGCCGTCGGTGATTTTCTGCGTTGGAAAGGGTGCCTCCATCACCTCTCGGATAACCGGGAGGAGTATGGAGCTACAGGACGGTGGCGCTGCCTTACTACCCCCTGACTCGGGTGCGTACGAGGTTCTCACCTCGGCTGCGATGTTGGTCCATGCGATTCCAGCGATGTCCTAGGGAAGTGAGGCAAGGTAGTGCGGGAATGAATTTTTTTAAGCATGATGAGAGCGACCTCCGCTGACATGTAAGCGGACGGACAGAAAACAAGTAACGGAGAAGGAGTTCGGTGGAACACAATCAAGGATTACGAGAGGCGACTGAGCTCATGAAGCGAGAGGGTCTGCCGGCGCCAGTTATCACCAACTTTGAGCGCCTCTTTGAATGTGTGATTCGAGGTGAGACCGGGATCATCCAGGAGGAGGAGATCGAGCCGGTCACTCAGGTTGACACCTTGGACGATCTTCTCACCGCGGGTGAAGCCGCTCAGGAGGGACGAAAGCTTCTCGACAAGCTTGTCGTCGTGCGCCTTAATGGTGGATTGGGAACTACCATGGGACTTGAGCGGGCCAAATCCCTTCTCAAGGTGAAGGACGGTAACACATTTAACGATGTCATCGCTCTTCAGCTTCGCGCGCTCGGCGAAACCACCGGAATTTCCATTCCCCTCATCCACATGACGAGCTTCTCGACGGACGAGGATGTTCGGAATGTGATGCGGGGATACTCCGATCTTAGTCCTCAGGGATTGCCCGCGACCTTTTTGCAGCACAAACACCCTAAGATCTATCTCGATACCCTCACTCCTGCTCAGGAACCGGCTGAGGAGCTTAACTGGAACCCTCCCGGTCATGGGGATATTTACGCATCCTTGATAGCGACAGGGCTCGCTGAAAAGTTGCTCGGCATGGGTAAGCAGTACCTCTTTGTCGCGAACGCGGACAATCTCGGAGCCACGGTAGAGCCGGCGATCCTTGGCTACCTCGCCAAGACGGGAGCTCCCTTTCTTATGGAGACTGCGGAGCGCACCAAGGCTGACGCAAAGGGTGGACACCTCGCGCGGCGTCGATCGACGGGGCGGCTCTTGCTTCGAGAAAGTAGCCAAGCTCCGACAACAGAGAGCGGAGAGATTATTCCTCAGTTCCAGGATGTCTCGTTGTATCGACATTTTAATACCAACAATATCTGGTTGGACCTTGAGGCGGTGGCGGATGTCGCTCGAACGCATGATGGAGCGGTTCCGCTGCCACTTATTAGTAACAAGAAGACCGTTAACCCTCGTGACAAATCGAGCCGTAAGGTAGTCCAGATTGAGACAGCGATGGGAGCTGCCATCGAGGTATTTGAAGGGGCTCGAGCGCTCCAGGTTCCGCGCTCCCGGTTCGCGCCCGTTAAGTCAAACAACGACCTCCTTGTTGTTCGCTCCGATGTCTACACGCTCAATCCTGACTACACGATGACCGTAAGTTCGCGGCGAACGAAGCCGGGGCTACCACTCGTGTCGCTCGATCCCGCCCACTACGGACTTATTAAGGATTTCGAACGACGAATACAGGTGGTTCCATCGTTGCTGGAGGCAGAGTCCTTAACGGTGCGTGGAGATGTGACGTTCGGTCACTCGGTTGCCATAGCAGGTAAGGCCGGTATTAAGACCGCCGATGCCGCTCCGAAAGAGATTCCTTCCTCGGTGACTGAAGTTGATTCGCGGGAGGTCGTTCTCTAGGGAAGGGAGGCAAAACAACGCGTTCGCGTTGTTTTGCATAGGTGTGAAGGCTATT
>JAULVA010000150.1:0-8267 GCA_032111275.1 Bdellovibrionota bacterium | reverse complement strand
CCAACGAGCTGAGCGAAACCAAGAAAACGGTCATTATTTGAGGTAAACTCCATACGGCGGATACTACCATGCCTTTAGATCGATTTCACACCGGCCCGGAACGGCCTTGCCGATCAGGAGTTTATGGGCTCGTTCGATTGTTCCATGATACAAGGCAGTACCAAGAAAGTCGCTTGCTTTCCTTGGTTGCCCTCCACGGGGAGGGCAAGGTATCTCTAGTAGCGGAGCGAATTCATTTCCACGAGCGGCCATAGCTATTTATGCAAAAAATCCCAGATGCTGATGTGATTATAGTGGGGGCCGGACTCACAGGACTACGAGCGGCTCACCGCTTGTTACAGGCCGGACTCTCTGTGCTCATATTTGAGAAAAAGTCCCAGATCGGTGGTCGGATGATAACCCACGAGGCCGCTGGATACAGGATCGATCATGGCTTCCAGGTTCTCCTCACCGCCTATCCTGAGGTAAGAGCCATAGAGGGCTTTGATCGTCTAGGATGTAGGAGCTTTTCCTCTGGCGCTCGTATTTGGCGCAATGGACGATTCACCGACTTCATGGATCCGCTCCGTCACCCTGGCGAGCTGTTCGCCGTGATGCGATCGTCTGTGGGGACCTTCGGGGACTACCTACGGCTCTTCTTCCTGAGTCGGAAGCGTGCGGGGTGTCATTCCAAAACTCTCTCGACAGACGTTGGGCTCACGAAGAGTGGGTTCTCTCAGAGGTTCCAGGATTCCTTTCTTCGCCCCTTCCTTCGAGGCATCCTTCTCGATCCCCTCCTTCACGCTGACTACGGGCTCGCCTGTTTCTATCTGCAGATGTTCGCGCAAGGTGAGGCCGCCCTTCCGGAGTCGGGTGTGCAGGGCTTCCCCAACCTCCTCGCGGAACATATCGGGCGCTCCCATATACGATTGAACGCCACGGTCAATTCCATAGCGCGTGACGAGATCGTCCTCGATAATGGAGACTCCTATCGAGCTCGGCAGGTAATCTGCGCGGTGGACACGATGTCAGCCACTCAACTCGGCTCCCCCGAGCAGACGATGCATCACCTCGCCTCCTGTACCCTTTATTTTTCGGCCCCAAGGGCCCCCTTTCACGAGCCAATCGTGGTGCTCAACGCGGAATCGGGGCCGATTACGACCCTCTCCGTTGTATCAAATGTTCAGCCATCGTACGCGCCTCCGGGTAGGGCTCTCATCGCCATCACAGCGATAGGAGATACCGCGCTGCTTCCAGAGGAGACGCAGCGTGATTCGATTCTAGCGCAAGCTTCGACGTGGTACGGCGAACAGGTTCAGGACTGGAGCTACTTAACGCGGATCTCCCTTCCCGCCTCCGTGGTAAGTCGACCACGGATGTCCACTGGATACTCTGAGACAGGTGGCGTTCTGTATGCGGGGGATTATCTCTCCTATCCATCCCAGAACGGCGCCCTCGCCGCGGGGCGTAGTGTCGCCGACTACGTTATCGAGCGCCTCTCCTAGGCCCTAACTTTGCTGCCGAGCGAGTACTACCCCTGTTCGCGCGGGAAGATACAGAGACAACTCAGGATGCTCCCCGGTCGTCACATATTCGACCGCGGTGTCGATCCTGTCGAATCCGCCAAACGCCTTTGCGTCGGAGGAGAGGACGATACGGTACGAGCCCGAGCGGCAGGAAATGTGTCTCCCCTCGAAGGAATGATTCGGATTGAAATTGAACACGAAAAGGAGGTCGCCCCGCTCAAAAGCGACCACCTGATCTCCGACGTGCTCGTAGTGCTTATACGGCCACTCGTGCTCAAGAGCGCGGGTCTTTGCCGCCAATTCGATCATGGCCTGGTCAAAGTCAGCGAGAAAACGATATCGAAGCTCAGGGTTGTCCCTAAGGCTCCATTGACGACGAGCATAATGATACGACCAGTTATTCCCCTCTCGCGGGAAGTCTACCCATTCCGGATGCCCGAATTCGTTCCCTATAAAATTGAGGTACCCATTCCCAGCGGTGCCCAGCGTGATGAGCCGGATCATTTTATGAAGAGCTATCGCTCGATCGATAACGAGGCTCTGATCGGTCGTGCGCATCTTCCAGTACATCTCTTGATCGGCGAGCCAGAAGATGAGGGTCTTGTCCCCTACCAGAGCTTGGTCGTGAGACTCTGCGTACCCTATCGTTCGTTCGTCAACCCTGCGGCTTGAGATCTCGCGCCAGATCTCAGCTACGCTCCAATGCTCATCCTGTACGTGCTTGAGGAGTTTAATCCAATAATCCGGAACCCCCATGGCGAGGCGGTAGTTAAACCCCACGCCCCCCTGAAAACGGGGGGCCGCGAGACCTGGCATGCCGCTTACCTCCTCCGCGATGGTGATGGCGTCCGGCCTGACCTCATGAATTACCTCGTTGGCGAGGGCGAGGTAGGCCATGGCATCCTCGTCCACGTTTCCGCCGAAGTAATGGTCATACGAGCTCACGCTTGAGCCAAGCCCGTGGTCCCGATAGATCATGCTGGTTACGCCATCGAAACGGTACCCGTCAAACTTAAAGGCATCGAGCCAGTACCGACAGTTCGAGAGCAAAAAGTGGAGGGTATCGCCCTTTGCGTAATCGAAGAGTCGTGTGTTCCAGGCTGGGTGCTCGCCGCGGCTCCCCTCGTGGAAGTACAATGTATATGACCCGTCGAAACGACTTAATCCTTCAAGCTCGTTCTTGACGGCGTGCGAGTGAACGAGGTCCATGATCACAGCTATGCCGAGACCGTGAGCAGTGTCGATCAGCTCCATCAAGTCCTCGGGAGTACCGAACCGGGAGGACGGCGCGAAGAAATTGGACACCTGATAGCCGAAGGATCCGTAGTACGGGTGTTCCTGCACGGCCATAAGCTGAATGGTGTTGTAGCCAGCTCGGTGAATCCGCGGAAGCACGTTCTCGGTGAACTCCTTAAAGCTTCCAACTCCGGCGCGCTCCTGCGCCATACCGACGTGAGCCTCGTAGACTATTGGAGCCCTCGTGGGAACTCGAAAGTGCGGATGCTTCCAGAGGTACGGAACGCTCGGAGCCCAGACCTGAGCGCTAAAAACATGGGTGTTCGGGTCTTGAACGACCCGGCGACAGAACGACGGAATCCGTTCGGCGTTCACCTCGCGTCCCTGTTCGTGCCAAAACATAAGAAGCTTGTAGTGCTGACCGTGTACAAAAGCGGCCTCGGGGAGGCGTAGCTCCCACGTGCCGTTATCCCGTCGCTGAAGATCGTAGGTGCGGTCTACCTCCCAGTTTGTGCAATCGCCGATGACGGTGATGCGACTGGCGAACGGGGCACGTTCCCGTAACACCCAGCCCTCTAGGGTACGATGAAGGCCGAAGTATTCGTGCCCGGACGCAAACTCCGAAAGGGAGACCTTCCCCTGGGTAATCTGCCGACTACGCTCGTAGGTAAGCCAATTCCGATGATTGATCGCACCCTCATAGGGGGCGAGCCACGGGTCGAGTTGGGTGAGCGTTTGTGGGGGATTGGCCGCTATCATAGTGTCGGATAGTACTCTATTAGCGGCCTCTTGTAGAGAACTGAATAGAGCGGACCCTCTACATCTTCACCAAAAGCTGTTATAGGTCAGCGATGACAGCAGACAGCTCAGTAACCGCCGTAATTCACGTTCTCACCGTTGTCGATGGCTCCTCCGAGGAGGTCATCGACGTCCACGAGCTTGAGCCGTTCGATCTTCAGGCCTTTTGCCATCAATTTGATGTTCCGGTAGAGCGCGACCCGCTGATGCTCGACAGCTATGCGGTGGGCCCGGACGATGTGCCCTTCCTTCACAAGGTGCTGGAGAGTGAGCTTCCGTTCGATTTCGCGACGTACGCGTATTTTATTGAGGCGGCGGAGCGGGATTAGAAATCGGCGACGTAACCCCGGAGGGCCCGTCTCCTGACGGGCCGGGTATGTCCAGAAATTCCCGTGCGGGTTCCGGCCCGTCGGGAGACGGGCCCTCCGGAAAATTCAATGCCTAATGCTCCCGCATCGACGTATCGACCGCGAACGCGACCCGGCACCGGAGGCGATAGCGGACGATCTGGTCGTTGTCGACAAGTGCCTTCATCGACTCAACCTTCAACTCCCGAATATTCTTAACCGTTGCGCTCGCCTCCTGAATGCATTGCTGAGCGGCTGCCTCCCAACTGGTATTCGACTCGGCGGTTAGCTCAATCGACTTGAAGACCGTCTCAAGCGCCATAAAGCGCTCCTCGCTACCTTGCTGCTCTCTGCCGGTATTTTTGTGCTCGGATCCTTTCATATAGCTCCTCCGTTGAAGGGTGAAAAACCGGATTAGCCTACCGGGACTATCGCCCAGCTCCCATGATGAGCGAAGGGCCCCACGTCTAGCTTCCGTCATACCCCGGGACTACGCGACGGTTAATCATGACCGAAAAGAATGAGGGTACAGGGATACGTATGATGAGGATGTTCTCGATGCCACTTGAGCTCGACGAAGAGAAGATAGCGCAGCTTCTCACGCGGGACGCATGGAGCTACTTTTCCTCCCCAACCGAGCTACCAAACCGGGTCCCCGTACGAGCTATTCCCTTTATGCCACGTAAGGGGCATTTTGAACTGCCTGACGAACCGCTGGTAATCACCTACTACCTCACCTTTGCCGGCACCTACTTTGACGAGCTCAGCCATCTCGGATGGACCGGCGCTCGATATCATGACGCGTGCGAGGGGTTTCTTGCAAAGGTCGAGAGAGCGACGGGGGTTCTCCGCCGTGCGCCCGCTCCAGATATGCGGGCGACTCCGTGATAGAACGCTACTCGGCAACCACAACGGCTTGATGGCTTTGAACCCACGCTGTCAGGTGTTGTAGCCGTTGGCCGGCGATGACGCTCTGAGCCTCTACCGCTTGCGTGCCGGTACCTCCACGGGTCAACCGACGATTCACAACGGTCTCAAGGGAGATCGCCTCGAAGATATCCCGCTCGAAGAGGGGTGAGAACGATTTATAGGTCTCAAGCGTCAGCGCGCCGAGGTCGCATTTCGCGATGACGCAGTGCTTGACGAGCTTGCCCACCACCTCATGTGCTTCACGAAACGGAAGTCCCTTCTTCGCGAGGTAGTCCGCCGCATCGGTCGCGTTGGTGAAACCACGCTCGGCGTGGGCCCGCATCGCCTCCTTATTGACCGTGAGGGTTCTGATCATCGCCGCCGCTATCTTGAGCGACCCGTATACCGTCTCAGTCGTGTCGAACACTCCCTCTTTATCCTCCTGCATATCCTTGTTGTAGGTCAGAGGAAGCCCTTTCATTACGGTGTAGAGGGTCGTGAGCGCTCCGTACACACGCCCGGTCTTGCCGCGAATAAGCTCAGCGAAGTCGGCGTTCTTCTTCTGAGGCATGATACTACTACCAGTAGAGAGGGAGTCGTGCAGCTCCACGAAGGAGAACTCCCCGGTTGACCAGATGATGATCTCTTCACAGAGGCGGGAGAGGTGCATCATGATCGTCGCGCAGCAATTGAGGAACTCAAGCGCGAAGTCTCGATCGCTCACCGCGTCCATACTGTTTTCGTACGCACCTTCGAATCGCAAGAGCGCCGCAACCCGTTCACGGTCGATTGGGAAGGTTGTACCCGCGAGCGCACCGGCTCCGAGGGGGAGGATATTCACCCGCTTCCAAAGATCGATAAGGCGACCACCATCTCGATCGAGCATCGCGGCGTACGCTAAGAGATGGTGCGCGAAAAGAACGGGCTGGGCGCGTTGGAGGTGGGTATATCCCGGCATAATAGCGTCCATATTCGCGTCTGCCTTTTCTATCAACGCCTGCTGCGCCTCCGCGATCACTGAAGCGATAGCTACGAGCTGAGCGCGGATGTAGAGGTGAAAGTCGGTTGCGACCTGATCGTTTCGACTTCGAGCGGTGTGGAGCTTCCCCGCAACCGGGCCGATCTCCTCGGTGAGGTAGCGCTCGATGTTCATGTGAATATCCTCATCGGAGAGCCGGAACTCCAGCTCTCCCCGCTCCCACCGTTGACGAACCTTTTTGAGTCCCTCAACTATCTGCTTGGACTCCTCGGAGGAGATGATACCTGTCTCTCCCAGCATCGTCGCGTGCGCGATGCTCCCTTGAATGTCGTAGGGAGCGAAGGTTTGGTCAAATGAGATGGACGCGCCAAACGCCTCGGCAAACGCGTCCGCGGAATCAGAAAATCGACCACCCCAAAGTTTTTTCATACGCTACCTCGTTGAATGACCTCCTCAAAGTAAAGAAAATCTGCCCCCGTTGCAAGGCCATTACCCGCACAGGAGCCCCGGACTACTGCAAATTAAAGACGGTGCGCCCCCACACAAGCATCGCGGTCGTCGTTAGGAGTGCGCCAACTATGTTGAGCACCCATCCAGCGCGCGCCATGGAGCGCACGGAGATGTGGCCGCTACCGAAGGCGATAGCATTTGGAGGGGTTGCGACCGGAAGCATGAAAGCGAAGGAGCATGAAATAGTCGCGGGGACCATGAGGAGTAAAGGCTCGATACCGATAGCGGTAGCCGCGGACGCGAGGATAGGCAGAAGGACCACTGCCGTTGCCGTGTTAGACGTAACCTCGGTGAGGAATGTCACGAGAAGGCATAACGTCAGGATGAGAACGGGAAGCGGTAAGTCATGGAAGAGCGCGAACTGGAGTCCAATCCACTCGGCGAGTCCCGTGACGCGAAACCCCTCTGCCAGGGCGAACCCCCCACCCATCAACAGTACGATATCCCACGGAAGTTGATTGGCGGTTGCCCAGTCCAATACGAAGATCCCTGCTTTTGTGCTAATCGGAATTACGAAAAGAACTAACGCGGCGCAAATCGCTATGACCCCATCGTGAATAGAGGGTAGCCCCAGCACGCTTGCCCATCCTGGAATGTGATATGAGCTGATCTCGAGGTCCGACTTTCCTATCCATGCGAGAGCCGTGAGTAGAAAAACTGCAAGCACCATTCGCTCGCTCCTCGACCACGGTCCGAGGCGCTCAAGTTCGCGGCGAGGCGCCACGTCGCCCTCAGAACCCCCCACTTCAGACGGGACGCGTCGAGCAAGATACCACCAGGCGAAGATAAGAAAGGTCGTCGAGAGGGGTAACGCAAATACGAACCACTGAACGAACTGAATCTCTCCCGCTTCGCCGAGAAGGGCCCTCGCTTGACCTTGTAGGATGAGATTTGGAGGGCTCCCAAGTAAGGTAGCCACCCCGCCTACGCTCGCGGCGTAGGCTACCCCGAGCATGAGCGGCTCGGCAAATCGCTTCATATCGTCGGCTCTCATGTCTGATCCTACTTGCCCGACAACCGCAATCGCAATAGGAAGGAGCATCACTACCGTCGCGGTGTTTGAAACCCACATCGAAAGCCCGGCTGACGCAATCATGAAACCTCCGAGAAGGGCGGCCGGTCGCGTGCCTGTCGAGGCGATGATGAGGAGAGCAATGCGGCGATGTAGTCCCCAACGTTGCATCGCCAGCGCTATCATAAAGCCCCCGATCATGAGGAAGATTGTTGGATTGCCGTACTGATGGGCGACCTCCTCTGAACTCAAATCGGTGAGCAGTGGATAGGCGACAAAAGGCACCAAGGCCGTGACCCCTATCGGCAAGCACTCAGAGATCCACCAGACGGCCATCAGTACCGTTACAGCGGCAACGTCGTGGGCATCAGCGGACAATCCAGAAGGAGTCGGAACCGCTTGGATAAGGCAGAAGAGAAGCAACCCCAAAAACAATCCGACTATCTTCAGGGAGCGCAAACCGGATGGCCGGATTAATTGAGTCATGGGAGCGCAAGAGTGCAGGGTAGGTAAACGCGGCGTCCCTGTTATAGATCGCGACAATACGCCGCACCATCGGTAGTGTAGCGACGAATACGTGCTACCTCAGGGCAGGTAGCGGTCCCTCTGACAGCCCGCCAGTAATTATCATAGCTCGCCTTTCCGCGTAAGGAGGCTGTCCCCTATCACCTCAAGCGGAGCTACCGCACTGCCACGCAACAGCGGAGACTATCGCTTAATGGACGAGCTGCGCGTACGGCCCATTACCGGACCAGCTCGCTTCCTTAGAGAACATCCCAGCGATAGCTGCCCTGCTCTAACACGCAGTCAGCTAGGGCACACAACTCCTTGTCCGCGTTCTCCGAGAGCGCCTTAACGTTGGCATTCACCCGTGTGGTGACCTGATGAACGAAGACCTTAGCGATGTTCAGCTCATCCTTGCAGGCACTAACACCCTTCTCTTGCAGCATCGCGGTTACCCGGGACACAAC
>JAULVA010000149.1:0-2116 GCA_032111275.1 Bdellovibrionota bacterium | reverse complement strand
ACCTCATCCACAGCAGCCTTGCCCAAGCAAAACCGTCTGGAGTAAAGCGGTGCGGTAGCACCGCTACCTAGCAAAAGCACGCGTCAGCGTGGTTTTGCCTCCCTTACTTAAGGAACTCTAAACAAACAAACATCCCCCTCTCGCTTCTCGGGCTCCCAGTCGGGGAAAGGATACACGCCTGTGACGATCCGGCTACCACTCTTCATCTCAGCGAACACCTTTGCTTTCAGTTGCCCCATACGACCGGGGATAAGGTAGACCGTTAGGATATCAACATCGGAGAGGCTCACATCCCAAAAGTTTGCCTGAGAGATCGTTACGTTTTTGGCGCCGAAGAATTTCATGCGCAGCCGGCTATAGATACAGAGCAGAGGATTGATCTCGATGCCTACACACACGGCTCCCCGTTTGGCCGCCGCTAAGAGGATTCGGCCGTCTCCCGACCCAAGATCAAGGAGCCGTTCACCGGGCGATATCCGCGCGAGGTCCATCAATCGCGCGACTCGAGCGTGCGTCGTCGGCACATACGCCGCGCCACGGAAGATCGCGATGAGGGTATAGATGAAGTAGACCCCAAGCAGGAGATACAAGACCGCAAACAGTAACGCTAATGCTAGGTGCCCCACGCTGCTCCAAAAAAAGGGGGAGGATCGAACTCATTACCACAGCTCAACGATAGGGCTAGCGGGGTTCGAGATCCTATTCCCGTCACGTAATTCTATCAGGGCACGCGATTGGCGCAAACAAGTGAAAATCACTCCGCTTCGATATTCCGGCCATACTACGTTACAGGCACACGGTTCCCCCAAGGCCACGCAACTTTTTACAAGGTTCTCCGATACATCCTCCATAGGTCGTTTGCGACGCGCTATCCCTGGAGAATCGTTTATGAGTCACTCATTTATCCCTGGTACCGTATGGGTCTTCTCGAACACGGCAAGCTGCATACCCTCTGGGTGTTACCGCCTTGAACAGGTAGAAGATGAATTTCTTGTCTTTTCAGTGGGGCCAGAGATCCTGTTCGGCCTCTCCAAGGATTATTATACCCCGCTCCTGAGCAAGGTACCGAGAGGACGTACTATGCGGACATCCCCGGGATCGTTCCTTAAACGATACGCGAAACTGATTCAGTCGAGACCTCGAACCGATGTGCCACTCGCGGGGATGACATTCTGCATGGTGGCGCCTCGACTTCAACGAAAGCTGCATGGCCTTTGCCCAGAGGTTTTTTTGACGCCCGAAGCATCCATGCATTGATCGATAGCGGGTAGATTACTCAGCACCATCGATACGCCTGCTCTCATTCCCGGGCCACCGAAACTTTGCAAGCACCTGCTTTTAATAAGGATTTTCGTCGAACCACCACATCAAACACCGTCTCGCAACAACTGACCAAAAACCTGCGAAGAGCGTCCTCCGTTCTACATCTTAGAGCTACGAGAACCTTTCTCTTAATCTCGTATAAGTCTATAAAGACTATCGTTTTTCGAGTTTGCAAGGAGTCCTGAGCGATGAAAGTTGAGATGTTGATGCCGCAGATGGGAGAGTCTATCGCCGAGGCGACCATTTCCAAGTGGCGCAAGAAGGTCGGAGATACCGTCGCGAAGGACGAGGTGATCCTTGAGATATCAACGGACAAAGTTGACTCAGAGATCCCAGCCCCTGCCGCTGGTGTCATCACCGAGCTCCTCTTCAACGAGGGCGACGTTGTCCCAGTCAAAACGAAGATTGCGATGATCGACACCGCCGCTGGTGCGACAGCATCGGCTCCAGCAACGAGCGGTAACGCGGCGGTCAAGGAAGCACCAGCTCCGAAGGCACCTCCCGTTGTCGAAGCCGCGCCGCAACGCGTTGAGCCAGTAGCCGCTCACGCTGAGAGCGCCAAGTTCTACTCACCTCTTGTAAAGAGTTTGGCTGAGAAGCATGGCGTTCCGCTCGCCGAGCTCGACGCGCTCACCGGTTCAGGACAGGGTGGTCGACTCACGAAAGAGGACCTTCTTAAGTACGTTGATTCCCGTTCCGCGCAACCTGCGGTGGCAGCAGCTCCAGCTGCTCCTCAGGCTCCCGCCGCTAAGGCTGCGCCAACACCATCGGTTACTTCAGGTGAGTGGTCAGC
>JAULVA010000148.1:2566-6056 GCA_032111275.1 Bdellovibrionota bacterium | reverse complement strand
CAAAAGTTGAAAAAAAATATTCCTCCTCTGGCGACGACTTTCCGCAGCACGTAAAGCCACTAATGCTGCATAACTTTCGGTAACATCGAATTATGAGCTAATTCGCTATCTCCTTTCCAGGTTTCCTTTGCCGCTCTCAAACCTGGGGGATACCGAGCAGTGAAACAGAAGCGCTCAGCACGCTTTACGAAGAGCTAACCACGCTCCAATCCCAACGATGGCGACGTGGGCGAAGCTGAACCAAAAGCCACGCCAGTTGTCAGTTTCATACGCTGAGAAGAAGAGCGCGTAGGTACACACCAGCACGACCGCTACGATAACAAGCGTAACATTGGAAATGGCTCGCGATTGCGTTGATTCGTTCATGGGATCTCTTGTACATCGCTCGCGCGAAATAAAAAACGTACCTGCTCAGCAGCTTTTAAACTTGTCATTCGAGCTTACCGGGTGAAAACGGCCATTGTGTCGATCCTTCTTTCTTGTCATCCCCTGATCGGGGATGCCCTATTTTTGCTAAGTAGATACTAAAAAACCAAGCCGCACTTTTCAGGGTACGGCTTGGTTTTCCTAACTCGTGAGCGATGAGCTCATGAGAGATTTAGCGAAGCAAGCTCAAACGCTCTTGAATCGCCTCTGGATTTCCTTCGTATTGCCGGAGGCTCTCTTGGAGGGAGATCGGATCAAGATCCAAGTGAAGCGCTACCCACGCGAAGCTAAATGGTCTCTTTGGCGTGATCTTTCCGAACAACCACTGTCGAGCGCTGCGCACAACGTGTCGCTCACAATGAGCTGTTCCAAAGGCATCGCAGATAGCTCGTGCCAAAACCGCTGCCAGAAGATTCCGTTCCGGCTTAACCGGGGAGGATGCTTCGGTATCTTCTTCGGGCAAAAACTTGTTAGCAGAAGTGCTCATAGGCTACTCGAATCTCCAATGATGTAGGCTTCTTATGGAATTAGAGGGTATGAAAAAGAATTACTCGATAAGGAATTATTCTTTGAGAAAGTAGGAACGGGAAAAGCAAACTTTGAAGTACTAGTGCGTCTTCGAACCTGAATGCCAAACATCAAGTAGGCCCCCCAAGTCGTACAGCTCGCCCGGGATGACCCCGATTGCCGTCTTTTGGACACCTCGTCCAGAAGACCGCAAGTAGTTGCGCTTGCTCACGAATCCTGGATTGAATTTGTACTCTGGTTGAGATTTGGCGTCAATAGTATTTTTAAGTAACTTTAAGTTACAACGGCGTTTGAACAGTGCGAAGTTCTAGCGATGCCTTGTTTGACTTTTCCGCCCCCTAATATTACCTTCTGTCCCTCTAAGAGTTCTAGGAGTATGCATGAATTCCCCTGTTACCAAAAAGAAGCTTTTCATTAGCAACCTCGATTTCGAAGTGACCAGCGAGCAGCTCTCGCAGCTCTTCGAGGAGATCGGAGCAACGGTAAGCGTTGTTGTCGCTTCAGACCGTGAAACCAAGCGTTCAAAGGGTTTCGCGTTCGTAGAGATGGAGCGTGAAGAGGATGCTCGCACAGCTATCGAGACCCTCAACAATCGCGCTGTAAACGGACGCCCGATGAAGGTGTGTGAGGACCGCGGCAAGAACGCTGGCCCAGCATCATCCGAAGGCGGATCAAGCGAGGGTGGACGTAAGTTCGAGCCCCTTCCTTCGATCCAGAGAATGCAGCTTTTCAAGCGTCGTCGTAAGCTTGATCCCTTCACTGAGGATCCTCGCAGGTCGATCGATTACAAAGATGTAGCGATGCTTTCAAAGTTCGTAAGCGAGCGTGGTCGTATCCTCTCTCGTCGTTTGACCGGACTCACCGCGTACAATCAACGTAAGGTTTCTAAGGCTATCAAGCGCGCTCAGAGCCTTGGTCTTATGGCCTTCACGTCGATCCAAGAGTAGTTGGACAACAGAACTCTTAGAAAGAAAAAGCCGGCCACTGTGCCGGCTTTTTTATTACCTCCGTAACGACCGCGCGGTGCGACGGTATGATTATCGGAGCACCCTCAGTGCGGCACTAAACGCGCGGCGGAGCGCGTCGCCACACTTCGTGTTACTCTCTCTCTCTCTAACGTCTTCTCTTTCGACAGGTACCCTTCATGTCTGGCCTCGCGTTTGTAGTGACATCCATTCTGCTGGTCATCTTTCTGATCACTATTTTCATTCAACCGATATGGTCGATTCGGGACTGTGTATCAAGCTCTGAACGGTCCCACCTGTCGAAGGGTCTCTGGTGTCTCGCCATCCTCATCACATGGTTCGTGGGTAGTCTCGCCTACGGTTGGTGCGCGGCACGGTCCCACGGCCTCCGGCGGCTAACGGGCTTCGCTTTGGCGATACTGACGCTATTGGTCGCCACGTGGGGAACAGTCATCCTTACTCATCCGGATTTGCCGCGACTCCTACGGGAGAGCGGCGCCGCGCGTTCGATGCCCTAAAGATATGCCGGCCCCTGGCTGTGAGCCTCGCACGGCAACGAATCATCGAAAACTTTAATGTATTTCCCGGATTTTTGAGGTCATTGGGACTTCGGCCGCGAAGCTACGCAGTGAATTAACAGATGAGGCAACAGGTTTCCCCACGGTCTCGGCCCTCTCTTTTCAATGAACGCGCCTAAGCTGTGATTTCCCGCTCAGGAGAGGAGGCTGAAACCGCGACTCCAGAATGCGCCGGCGATGGCACGCCATTTGCTGCTCTCAATTCTTAGACACCACACGTACCTTTTGTTCGCGTACACACGGTAGATGTTTGGGTTAGGAGACCTTGTCATGAGAACCGCACCACGTTCATCTCAAGATGGAAGCGTGTTTGTTGAAGCTGCTATCGTCTCGCCGCTCCTCATTATGCTTACCGTTTCAATGATGCAGTTTGGGTATGTCTATGGAGTTCTCGCCAACCTGCGAGGAGCGTCGGCCGTCGCTGCCCGCATGGCTGTCCTGGACGGCGCAAACTCGAATTCCGATGTATGCCAAGCGGCGAAGAACGCGGTGGCTGCGCTCGTCGACACGTCGTTGTTGAATTGCCAAACAAGCCCATCGATTCTACCGGCAGCCGTTAATTCGCCGGTAACGATTACACTGAGCTATCCGATCCATATCCTATCGTCAGGCTCGGGATTCGTCCGGGGACCGACCTTCACCGTTAGTGCTCGCACTACAATGCAGTAAGGGGGCTTACATGACCATCCACACTTCAAGGATGAAGGACCCTTGCTCGGGATTCGTTGTGTTCATCTTCATGCTCACGCTATCGGTTCTTCTCACGTCGATGGTGTTCGCGATCGACGTTGGACGAGCGCACGACCAGCGACGTCAGCTACAGAACGTCGCCGACGCAACCGCTCTCGCCGCGACCGGAGCGTTGGGGGCGGGGACCGATTACACCAAGATGGTGTCTGTCGTTACCGAGATCGCTCGCGCCAACGGAGCAACTGTCGAAGAGATAATGGCGATCGAGCCCCGGTGCGCGGCCTGCGAGCGGCCCGCCGTCAT
>JAULVA010000148.1:1570-2543 GCA_032111275.1 Bdellovibrionota bacterium | reverse complement strand
GTTCTGTACCCACGACGTTCGCGCGCCTTCTGAAACAGGATGCATTTCAACTCCGAACGAGCGCGGTGGCCTACAGGCCCGCTCCCGTTGGGGGAAACTGTATCCGTCCCTTCGGTATTGAGCAGTCCGCTTTAAACAACGTGAGCGGATTCACAGGAGAAAACTTCTCTGTGGGCGGAACTCAAGAGGTTGGAAATTGGGGCAAGCTGGACATCATCGGCAACTCTTCGTCAGGGGTAGAGTACACTCGCCTGATGCTCACCAATCTATGCGATGAGGCCATCAAGGCTGGAGGATTTGTTTCATCCGGAACGGGGAGCGCTCAGATCGACCAGGTCTTTCAATCTTTACTAGAGGACACATCCCCCCCTCTCGCCTCGCGAAATATGGTTTTTGCCGTAACAACCGACACGAGACGGGGGAATTCCACGGTGCAAATACTCCGTTTCATCAAGATAGATCTGCTGGGGCATAGCGGGAGCGGTCCTCGCTGGCGAGCGGATTTTCGCGTTGTCGAATGGGATGCCCAGCCTGACTCTCCCGTTCAGCCCACGCGTCGTTTGGTAATGTAGCGTGGCGATGAGCTCTTACTATTATCCGATCGCCTGGCGAACGGTGTAGTGTTGATACAATCCGCCGGCGCTCTTGAGCTCCTCGTGCGTGCCTTGCTCTACCACTCGCCCCTCATTGATCATTAAAACGGTATCAGCGCCCCGCACACTTGAGAGCCGGTGCGATACGATAATGACGGTTGAACGTGGAAGCACCTTCCGAATAACAGAGAGAACCCTGTCTTCAAGCTCACTATCTAAGCCCGATGTCGCTTCGTCTAAAAGAAGCAGGCGTGGCTCGCGAAGGAGTGCTCGCGCGATAGCTATTCGCTGCCGCTGGCCACCACTTATTTGGGCACCGTGTTCTCCGAGAATCGTTGAGAGGCCCTCGGGCATGTCAAAAACGAAATCGAGAAATCCCC
>JAULVA010000148.1:525-1560 GCA_032111275.1 Bdellovibrionota bacterium | reverse complement strand
TTCGGGCCTCAATAAGATGAGGCTCAAGGCGCTCACAACCAAGGGTCAAATTTTCTAAGATAGATACACCGAAGAGGAGTGGGTCCTGTGGTACCCAGGCGACCTTCGCTCGCAGTTCTCTATTACTGATATGTTCAAGAGGGTGTCGATTAATATCGATAGAACCTGATTGAAGGTCGTAGAACTTGAGGATGAGTTGAATAATCGAGCTTTTGCCCGCTCCCGATGGTCCCATGATGCCGGCGACCTTCCCGCCCGGAACGGTAAGACTCAATCTATCGAGCACCATGACATCTGGCCTTGATGGATACGCAAACGTTACCTCCGAACACGATATCTCTGGGCCCTTTTCATCGATTATCTCACTGACCGGTTCATTCGAGTCCGTCTCATTATCAAAAAGTTCGAACACACGGTCGAGACCTCCGAGGCTCTGCACAACCTCAGCATAGGAACTAACAAGAAAAGCGAACGACACCGCGACGATTGAGCCATAGAGCGCGAAGGCGGCCAGATCGCTTAGTGGTAATGTTTCTCGCACAACAAGCGAAACTCCGTACCACACCACTCCGAGCATCAGAAGGTTTAAGAGAAGACTAGCGCCCGAGGAAAACGCGGCGCTACTTCGTACCCTGCCCTCTCCTGCTTCCAAGACCTCCGCGCTGTGAGAGAAGAACACGGACACGGCTTGCTCCTCGGCGCCAAGCGCGCGAAGGACCTTCGCTCCTCCAAAGCTCTCACCGGCGAACGCGGTCAAGCTCGCCAGCGCGGTTTGAAACCTTCTCGACGCTGCTCGGAGATTACGGACAAAAACACCGGAGACTACAACCATGCACAGCACGCTCGCCACAATCGCGAAGGTCATGCGCCACGACATCCAAGCCATCAAGACCGTTCCCAGGACAACCTGAACGCCATACCTCAAGATGACGGAGAGTTTAACTGAGACCAGATCTTGAACGAGCGCGGCATCGGAATTGAGTCGAGCCGCTAACTCCCCTGAACGATGCGTGTCGAAGAAGCCGATCTTTTTTG
>JAULVA010000148.1:0-515 GCA_032111275.1 Bdellovibrionota bacterium | reverse complement strand
GGTGAAGAGTCGCTGACGTACATCGGCGTACACCTGTTGCCCAAGAAGTCCGAACAGCAACGAACGCACAAAGAACGCTCCCCCCTGTACGACGAAGAGCGCTGCCAGCAGCCCAAAGAAGAGAGCGAGATGGTCGATGACGAGCGTAAAGCTATCTGGCCGAAGGGCTCGTCGGATAACCTCGGGGAACACGAGGTTGATGGAGCTCCCAAGAAGGAGCGCGGTCAATGCCAACACGATTCGCCCACGATAGGGTCGGACAAAGCCATAGAGATGCCCAAGGGTCTGAATCGCCTGGGAGGTTGAGAGAGGGAGGCGTTTGGTGGATTTCATAGGGGCGAGCTCTTTTGGGTCCTATCCCTCACGTTGTGCGTCCTAGCATAGTGCCAGGGAGGGTCGCGTAAGAGATAAACTCCTTTGGACCTGATCGATTACCTGTACTATGTTGTCATAGGTCACGACGAATGTGAAAAGATACCGTATACCTCGGAGGGAGGTCAAAACGGTGTCCCAAG
>JAULVA010000147.1:0-4340 GCA_032111275.1 Bdellovibrionota bacterium | reverse complement strand
CGTGCGATCGAGGTGATGATGCCTGCCTTGGCGAGCATGAGGCCCAAGGTGAGGGCTGCGATGGGCTGCCAGAGCTGCAGTGCGGTTTTGACGTCAATCATGAGACCGACGGAGACGAAAAAGAGCGTGAGGAACAGGTCCTTCAGCGGCATCACGTCGGCCAGGATGCGGTGTTTGAAGATGGACTCGCTCACGGCGAGGTGGACATCATCATCGGCACCCACAAGCTGTTGCAGCCCGATGTCCAATTTAAGGATCTCGGCTTGCTGATTATCGATGAGGAACACCGCTTCGGCGTCAAACAGAAGGAGAAGCTTCGCGCCTACCGCAGTAACGTGGATGTTCTTACCCTCACGGCGACACCCATTCCTCGCACGATGCACATGTCCCTTCTCGGCATCCGGGACATCAGCCTCATTCACACCGCTCCGGTTGATCGTAAGGTCGTCCACACCTACATCGCTGAACGGGATGACGCCTTAATACGTGATGCCATCTTACGAGAGATCCGACGGGGCGGGCAGGTATTCTTTCTCCACAATCGGGTTCAGAACATAGCGATGGCAACCGCTAAGCTAGCCGAACTCGTTCCAGAGGCTCGATTCGATTTCGCGCATGGACAGATGAGCGAGACAACGCTCGAAAGGATCATGAAGCGGTTTGTCGATCGAGAGCTGGACGTGCTCGTCTCAACCACCATTGTCGAGTCGGGCTTGGACGTTCCGAACGCGAATACCATCATCATCGACAAAGCGGATCACTTCGGCCTCGCGCAGCTCTATCAGCTTCGCGGGCGTGTAGGACGAAGCAAGCGACAAGCATACGCTTACTTCCTCGTACCACACATGCGGTCGTTGACCGGAGAGGCGCATGAGCGATTGAAGGTTCTCCAGTCACTTGATACCCTTGGCGTCGGATTCAATCTCGCGATTCGTGACTTAGAGATTCGGGGCGCGGGCAATCTGCTCGGCAAGGAGCAATCGGGGAACGTGCTCTCGGTAGGATTCGACATGTACTGTCGTATCCTGCAGGAGGCGGTGAGCGATCTGAAAGGAGACGAGCCACTCCTTGAGGATATCGTCGATCCGGATGTACGGATCGTCGGGGTGGACGCGTTCATCCCAGATACCTACGTGCCTGATATCGGCGAGCGGCTCGTACTCTACCAGCGCCTCTCGAATATTCGCTCAGAGGCTGAAGCGTTTGACCTCCAACGAGAGATGGAGGACCGTTTCGGCCCCTGCTCGATCGAGGTGGATAACCTGATGATGCTCATGAGATACCGCGGCCTCTTACGGAGCTTCGGTGTGGTGAAGGCGGAGGTAACTCCGCTCAAAGCGGCGCTCACCTTTAGCCCCTTGGCGCTCCTACGCGATGGGTATCGATCCAATCCCAACACTCGAGTGGACGGACTTAAAGCGCTAGGATTGGTACAAAAGAACCCGCATCAGTACCGATTTGGACGGGGTAATACCTTTACCATAGTTTTCGAGAAGGACGCGGATATTACCCTCCCGGACCTCCTCCGTCGCACCCAACAGGCGCTTACCGCCATATCGTTCACCGGATCCTAACTCCCTCCCTCACTTGCGGGCCCATAGGTGAACGCATAAGATTGCGCGATATGAAAACACCGGCCACTCGCGCCCCCATCACAGGACGTATCCTCATTCAAACGATGCTGTGCGTCTGGGCAACGACGTGTGTTTGGGCACCTTCAGCTCTTTCGGCTCCCAAGAAGAAGGTGGAGGCGGTTCCTCAAGAGCTCGTCATCGACGCGGTGGTAGCTGCCGTGGACGACAAGCCCATCACTCTGAGTGACCTGAACTCGCGCCTTACTCCCCGCCGACTGAGCTTTGAAGAGGCGAAAAAGGACCCTGAAGCCAGTCGCGCTCTCGATCAGGTGATTCAAGAGAAGCTTCTTGAGGAGGAGGCTAAGGTGAAGCGGCTCTCGGTTACCGATGCCGAGGTCAATGAGTACGTCTCTGAGGTGATGGAACGGAACGGTCTCTCCTCCGACGACTTCCAAGCAGCGCTCGCGCGAGAGGGCAAGAGCCTTACCGCCTACAAGCAACAGATTAAGATCGACATCCTGAAAGCGAAGCTGACCTCATCCCTCTCACGAGGAGGTGTCAGCGTAAGCGACTCTGAGATCGATGAGTACATCGCGAAGCACCCCGAGCTCAAAAACGCGGGGAAAGATATCAAGCTTCACCACCTGGTCATCTCAAAAGAGGGCAGAACGATCGACGAGGTAAAATCCAAACTAATGCAGGTCAGCACCGCCCTTGAGCGAGGGGATAGCTTTATCGATGTCGCGAAGCGACTCTCCGACACCGCCGGATCCGAAGAGGGGAGCCTAATCGGTGTCATACCGATGAAGGACCTCAGTCCCGCTATCGCCGAAGCGGTAGGGCCGTTGCGCGCAGGTCAACACACACCTCCCCTCGAAACTCCTGGGGATATCCAGTTATTCTTCGTTGAGGAGCGGCTCGGAAACGAGGACGAAAACGCCGAAGAGGTGGATGAGGAGAAGCTGAAGGATGAAGTCCGTCAGATCCTCCAAAAACAGAAGACGAAAGACCGTCTGGATGCCTTTTTCAAGAACGATCTCTATAAGAACCACTCCGTCGATAAGAGGCTTTAAATCTTGCCCCGGGGGTAGTATAAGGGGCGCACTATGAAGATTAATCCTGTTATCTTTCGCGAATACGATATCCGAGGAACCGTTGACACAGAGCTGACCCCCGAGTTCGCTCGTGTTCTTGGACGGGCCTATGCCACCTTGGCTCTTGAGAACAACATGAATCGGATCGGCATCGGTCACGATTGCCGACTCAGCTCACCAGGGTACGCTCAAGCGCTCGCGGAGGGGATGGCGGACGAAGGGATCGATGTCGTCATGTCCGGCATGGGTCCAACGCCTCAGCTCTACTTCTCTGTATTCTCCCAAGACCTCGGCGGCGGTATCCAGGTAACCGGTAGTCACAATCCGCCTCACATGAACGGGTTCAAGATCCTCCTCGGCAAGAAGACCCTCTCCGGCGCTCAGATTCAAGACCTCAAGGCCCGCTGCGAAAAGGTGCTCACCAAGCAACCCGCTGCCAAGCGTGGAACGATCTCCTCAGTAGATATTCGACCATCGTACATCAACTACCTGATCGAAAATTCGAAGCCTCACATGGGGCCTCGTAAGCTCAAGGTCGTCGTCGATGCTGGCAACGGTGTAGGCGGCATGATCGGGCCGGAAGTTCTTCGCGGACTCGGCGTAGAGGTTATCGAGCTCTTCTGTGATCCGGATGGCCGATTCCCAAATCACCACCCAGATCCAACTGAGTTAAAGAACATCAAAGACCTCATCCAAGCGGTGAAGAAGCACAATGCTGATTTCGGAATCGGATGGGATGGAGACGCGGATCGTATCGGCGTCGTCGACGAAAAGGGCGATGTTGTATTCGGAGACATGCTTCTTCTCATCTACGGACGATCGATCCTGCACGAGAAGCCCGGCGCCACAATCATCGGCGATGTGAAGTGTTCAAATACCCTCTTCAACGACCTGAAGGCGAAGGGGGCGAACGCTATCATGTGGAAGACAGGGCACTCCTTGATCAAGGGCAAGCTCCTTGAGACTCACGGCGATCTCGCCGGCGAGATGAGCGGCCACGTCTTCTTCAAGCACCGATTCTTCGGATTCGATGACGCGCTCTACGCCTCCGATCGATTGGTCGAGATCATGAGCCACCACACGGGAACGCTCTCGTCGCTCCTCTCGGATCTTACTCCGATGGTATCGACCCCAGAGCTTCGAGTTGATTGCCCCGAAGAGATCAAGTTCAAGATCGCACAAGAGGCACAGTCTGCGTTTAAAGACTTCCAAGTTGATACGATCGACGGCGTCCGGGTAACGTTCGAACATGGATGGGGACTCGTTCGCGCATCGAACACACAACCGGTGCTCGTGATGCGCTTCGAGGCGACCACTCCGGAGCTGCTGGAGAAGTACAAAGCGACCGTGGTTGATCGCATCGAGGCGATTAAAGTTCGCCTTGCTGCAGCGGCGTAAGTTGGCACGGCCCGATCGCGCGGCTATCGATCATTCGGTAGGGCCTGACCCCTGTCTCGCCGAATGATTATAAAATGTATAGAAAACATCCTGTTAAGCCCGCTCGGGCTCGCGCCACGAGCGGATCTAAAGTTGCATCAACCCCTCAAGCTTTTTCCGCGGTGAGTCGATAGACCCAGTGTGACACCTAAGACTCCGGGGCCGCGGATCGAGCACGATTGGGAGCACGGAATGGGAAGCATGAAAAAACGAGCCATCCTTACAGCGGTCCTTA
>JAULVA010000146.1:0-3245 GCA_032111275.1 Bdellovibrionota bacterium | reverse complement strand
GCGCGAACTGAGATATTAACCTCCCTCTTGGCGCAAACCCATGAGTGTACAGCCTTCTGCTTCGCGCGCGAGGGAATTTTGGCGCAGACGTGGGATTGGATTAAGCGGCTTGAGGGCAAGCCCGTGTTGCTCAAGATTCATCACGATGATGGCCACACAACACTCACCATGACCGAGCCTGGGATCGTGGGAAAGATAGGTCTGAACTCCGCTGGATTGGGTGTTGGACTTAATATCCTCTCAAGTTCCGAGGTCGCCGAAGGGGTTCCTATCCACGTCCTACTCAGGTCCGCGCTCGACTCGAAAACGTGGGATGAGGCGTTCAACCAAATTACGACCTCAAAGATCGGAACTAATAGCGCGATAACCCTGGCGGATGACAAGGGACGCAGCGTTACCTGCGAGTACAAAGGTCAGCATGTGAAAATTATACGCCCTACCGGTGACGTCCTCGTTCACACCAACCACTACCTAGACTCGCCAGCGCTCAGCCCGATCCCCAGCTCTGAGCCTAGACTGGTTCGAGCGACCTCCCTCATCACAAAGTCAACAACCCGCTCCGTTGAATCAGCAAAGACGATTTTAGCCGATCGTCAGGAGGGAGACAGCACAATCTGCATGCCGTGGCACGATGATGGCGACGCATGGGGCTCAATGGGGACGCTGTGCGCAGTAGTTATGGATCTCAAGCAACGTGCGCTGCACATATCCCGAGGGCACCCTGCGGATTATGGCACGTCCTCCACGAATTCGCCCCACGCGGAGCTCATGTACGATATTCATCAGTTGTAACCGGAAGGCGGTCAGGAATGACCGCCCTCCCAACAACGCCCACCCGGAGGGCCTGTTCAGCGTCCGCCGAAGCGCAGCGAAGGTGGATCCTGACAGGCCGGTGATGTTCGAAATTATCAAATTGAATCGCGATGGATGACGCGAACCGAAACGGCCGCCGCGATTCCGGCCCGTAAGGATACGGGCCCTCCGGGTATATGCCCACCAACCTACCGCCGCACCAACGACGACAACAAGGTCTCATACCGCGACACCACGGCGTCCCATGAATAGCGGGACAACGCGCGGGCGCGGGCCTTATCGCCGTAGGTCGTTACCAGGGTCGGGTTCGAGATAACCTCAGCGAGCACCTCGGAGAGCCTCGAGAAATCGTTCTTCGGATACGAGAGCGCCGCGTCACCGATCACCTCAAGGTTCTCCGGCGTTCCGTTCGCAATGACGCAATTTCCATACGACATCGACTCAACGAGCGCGGGATGGGTGCCACCGACCTCGGTAGCCTGTACGTAGCAGTAGCAGTTACTCTGGAATTCCTCGTACGCCTCGCCGAACTGAAAGCCGGTGAAGATAACGTTCTTCGACGCGGTCGCTCGAAGCTGCTCTTTGTACTCCTGCGCGTACGGGGCGTCTCCCACAATAACGAGGGGCATATCGGTGTTGAGCTTATTATACGCTTGAATAACACCGAGCGCGTTATTCTCAGGCTCAAGTCGACTAACGTAGAGGATATACCCTTTCGGCTTCAACCCGAACTTCGCCAGCGCCTCACCCGCAGGCCGCACAACCGGATGAACGCCGTACGGAATCACCTCGGATTCGCACCCATATGCCTCTCGATAGTAGTCCGCAATCACATCGGCATCAGACACGAGACGGGTAGCGAGGTACACCGATGAACGCTCACCGAGGAGATACCACGCCTTTCCGAGCTTGTTCCACTTGGCGCGGTCACGCTCGATACCATCGACGTTGATGAGTAACGGGGTCCGCTTGAGTTTAAGGATCGGCGCGAAGGGGCTATTCGCGGCGTTACACAGAAGGATTCCGTCGTACGTTTGAAAGAGCGCGTCGATGAAGGTCGTGAGTCCGCTGAGCGGCGTTTCAAGGTACTTGTGAAAGATCGTGGGAACTCGCCTGCGACAAACGCCACGGTAATCTTCAAGCGCCCCCCATTTTTCGAAAAAACCACACCGGCTATAGACCGTCACCTGGTGTCCCCGCGCGACAAGTCGCGTAGAGAGCTGCTCGGCAAAGGTCTCGAACCCTCCGTAACGGGCCGGAATACCTCGGGTGCCCATGAGGGCGATGCGAAGTGGTGGAACGGTTGAACTGGATGAGGTCATGGTGAGCGTTTGTACCACTGAACGGCTTTCAGGGCGAGAGGAGGGCCAGCGAGGCGATTTTACCCCCTTCCCCACCACTGGAGTGAGTGTGTACAGTCTCACCAACGGCCAATTAGGAGATACTAGCGGCACGAGCCGGGCTCTCCCAATCGACTATGTAGTACTGAGGAATGAGAGGTAAGCCTTCTCGGAGACCATCTCGCAGTACAGTACCGACCGGCCCCTCGGGAGCCGTAACGGAACGTTCGTCCCCGCATCCACCCGGCGTCCTCGCGTTTACCTACAACACCGAGACAAGCTCCGTCACCGAGAGATCACCCAACTCGATCGAGGTACTGGGAGTCGCCCCACAACACCTCTCAATCCACGGCGCGCTCTTTCTCGCCTACGTACATCCAGCCGATCGATTCGGAACGGAGGTGCTCCTCGACACCGCGTTACGTGATGGCACCCCGTACGTAGCTACTTACCGCTGGATCCGCCCCGACTCAAACGAGGTGCGCTTCATTCACTGTCGAGCGGCTCGCATCCCAGCCACCCCACTCTTTAAGGGGATGATGATCGATATCACCTCTGAAGCATCTAAGCTCAGAGCCGATGGCGATCTCGCGCTCAGCATCGGGGATCTCCTGAAACACCTCGCCCTCCCGGGGATAACGCTCGACAACGAATTGACCATCCGCGCCGTTCACCTTGAGCCGCACCATCCCTCGCTCTCCCTCGGCGTCACGGATCTCGACTATGAGAAGCTTCGGGCCGGTGTATCACGGATCGATTGCGTCTCACGTGGGGATTCACGAACGAAACTCCAAAACACCTTTGAAGAACTACTCACACCACACGCAGCACCTCTCTCGTTCACTATCGATGGTTTTGAAACTATCGCGCACTCACTTTGTGCCGACGGCATGGTGCATGGAGTCGCCATCTTTACCCTCGACAAGCGCGGCGAACACAAAGCGCTTGAGCACGTTGCCGCGCTTGAACAGGAGCTCAAAGAGGCGCATAGCTATCGAAGTCTGCGCGCTCACATCATTACGGCGACCCAGGAGATCGCCGGGTACGGAGCCCTCATCACCCGACACTCGCGCGCAAATCCCCTCCTCACCG
>JAULVA010000145.1:0-8241 GCA_032111275.1 Bdellovibrionota bacterium | reverse complement strand
TTGTAAGAGTGGATCGTCAAAATCCCGCTCAGAGGGCTTACGCAGGGGGAATACGACTCCTTTGAAGTTGGTATAGCAGTTAAACTGGGTCTGCACCGGTTTGCCGCTCTCTCCGAGCATCTCAATCGCTTCTGAGCCGAATCCAAGTTTCGAGAGATGGGAATCGTTAAACCGAATGTAGGGGAGGTTGAACAACGTACCCTGTTTGCCAAACTCGCGAACGACATCCGGCGATAGGTAGAGAAACGGTTGTCCCCGGGAAGGGGTGCCTGATTCGTACGAAGGGCGGTCATACGCGGTCAGCGCTGGATAGCCACTTAAGATCTCTGGCTCTGCCAAGAACTCTTGGTTAGATCGAACTCGAGATACAAACGACCGAATGATCAGAGAGCCGTCCTTGTACTGCATCTTTGTGTCGGTTGCCTTGGGGGTTATCTCCTCGAAGAGAGGTTTGATTACTCTATTCTCCGCGATCTCGATCGGCCTCTCGAACACCGCCACCCATGAGCGTTCGTTTTGGTACAGTATTACGGGCTTTCGAGAGGATTTCGCGAGGTTCTTTCGAAGGGCGGTCATCTCCTTATCGGAGTAGCCCGTGACCGGTACGATAGCTCGGAATTGGAACCCGTTCTCGGCGGTTACGTCGAACATCAGCATCTGAAATTTGTCGCGCGTGTGCCTTCGCAAGTTAGCCGGGATATTCATCCCCAAGTCTGCCAGACGGACCGAAACGGAACCCTCAAATACCCACTCCCGCGGCACGTTGTTTCTGACACCGCGAAATGATGAGGTATCGCTCTCCATGCTGCTCGGCCGTCCTGTCGGTGGAGAGAACTTTACAAGACCGAGGTCCGCCGCGTCGGGGGCATGTGCCTTGGCCGGTTGACGGAGGGCAGAGAGCGGATTTTGTCCGAACGGCGGGAGCGAAGAAGGAAACTGCTTAAACATACCGTTTAGTATAAGGCTCCCGGCGGGCTACTCAACTAAAAGATAACATATATAATCTCAATGTCTTAGCGCCCCGTTAGACTAGTGCTACCCCCTGAGCAGGAGCGTCTATTTCCGGGCTCGATTTTGACCCTCGTATGGAGCGTCAGCAAGGATGGGAGGCACACAACAATCGCGATGGTGCGACCGTCTTTAGAAGAACCCAAACAGACTCTCCGTTTTTAACTTGGCTTCAACTGATACGCGGTTCACGGTGCGCGACCGCCCGCCTGTAGGGAAATCTGTATTCACACGGTCTCCCCATGGCTTATTTTCTAAAAAGCTTTGTAGCGCCTCCGTGGCCTCGTTTACGCGATCTGATGACATGCTCCATACCACGATGGTGAGCGGCCGCTCAGGATGTGCGGCATCCGCGGTCGAGCGGAAGAACTCATCAAGAAGGGTGATGGCTGTAGTGATACCGGCATGGCGATGTTCACCGTTTTCGATATCAAGGATGAAGTACGTCACTCGATGGTCGTGTATCAGCTTGAGTAGCTCACCTGGAGTCGCGCATGCGCTAGCTCCGTGGGGTAGCAACGAAAAGTTTGAGCAATCATTCACTGCGGCAATATAGCGGGCGAGTTGTTCCGGATCATCTTCGAGCACCGCCGCGAATTCACCGCATTTAACAGCACTAATTACGCGGTGCCCAATTCCCTTTGAGATTCGGTTTAACGTATCCGCATACTCAACAGATGAAAAATGTCCGATATCTATTTGCCGCCAAAAAGTGAACTCGGGCAGTGCTTGTAGGTGTTGAGAAAGCTCTTCGCGCGATGACTGGCAACAATCGAGGAAGCGGGTGATAAGCTCTCGTCCCTTATCACTCTTGAGGAGATAGGCTTCGCGCAGCGCATAAATCTTATCGATTGCATCGCGAGCGATCGCTGCTACGGTGTCTTCGCTCGGTGTATGGCGGCGGACAAGGGAATCCCAGTGGCTGTTGGCAACAGAGTAGGTCGCTACTAATGTGGCGAGAGCCTTGGTTTCAGGAGATTCTCTATCAGCGAAGTCTAGGCTTTGAGTCAATCCGGCTCGTCGACTACACCCAACCAGTAGATCCTGCACGGCGATCCTAGCGAAGTAGGGGAGGCACATTAGCCCCGCCTGCGCTTGAGCGGAAAGTGCTAGATCCTCGCCGCTGTAACGCGCGTCCGTAACGAGGCGATGGACAACATCGAGGTTGGGCTTGTCTCTACGCATCTCATCAAAGACACCTTTTACGAGGTCGCGCACCGCGGGCTTTTCCCACATGTGACGAAGAGCCTCGAAGGGCCCCTCACACTTCGGAAGCGCAGCCGCGACCTCGGCAAGGTAGAGATCGGGGATGTGAGTGTCGGCGACCGCCCGAGGGATATCCGCTTCTGTCTGCACTCCCAAGGCGAGGCAAAGCGGAGCGAGACGCGTCCGCTGAGTTGGCGAGAAGTCGAAATCGGTAAGCTCCCTCCGTAAGGCTTCTTCCAGAGCAGTCCGCCCCAGTTCCCGACAGCGCTGCCTTAGCTGTGTTTGGGCGGAGTCCCAGGAGGAGACGTTGTTCTCATCGAGTGCCAATGAGATGAAGGTTTCTTTCAATCGAGGAATGATACCGTGGCGAATGAGAGACGAAGATTGGGTCTGTTCGTATGTATGTTCGAAGTCAGCGCTCGGATTGAACACCACGTCTAGTGTCTTGAGAGATGTTGGGTTCGGAGAGGTTGGAGCTTGGTGCATCATGACGATATCCGTAAAGACACTGCCGAAAGCGTATCAAACCGCGCCGGACTAGTAAACGGCGCCCCCAAGGACCGAGGCGTCCCTTTTGGTCGTGTTCTCCTCGTGCAACCACTTCTGAAACGAACAGGTTAGTGCTGGGTAGATCAATCGTTCTTTGGTTCTCCGGAATCCGAGGCCATGGTCGCCGTCCCGTCTCATGGCAATCGGACCTTGGAGATCATCAGGGACTAGCACAAATGAGCAGTGAGACGAGAGAACATCGATGATTTGGTTATAAACGCGGTAGCTGCTCAGGCTGTCCGCATTGTCCTGAGCCTATCCCCACAACGAGAGTCGTTGGGGCACCTGTGACATCACGCTCTGCTGTAGCAGAGAGACCTGATAATTTTGAAGCACCTTGGCTGAGGTGAGGTCCAGTATCGCAAGCGAGAGATCGGCGTCCTCGATCTGAGAGAGGGCGGCCGTTTGCGCGATCCGTTGGGTCGCGAGGTTGCTCTGTGTTGACTCCAACTGAGAGAACGCGGTTCCGATAGTTCCACTCCTCTGAGAGGTGAGGTCTTGCGAGAACTGGTGGATGACGTCCATCGCGGCTTGGGCACCAGCCTGGGTGCCGATGTTTTGCGAGGAGAGTGAACTCGCGAGATTGGAGAGATCGATCCCTCCGATCTGTAACGTTTCACCGCCCGGACCTATCTGCGCCGTCATCGAGGATCCATCGAGGAGCTTCTTGCCGTTGAAGGATGTCGTCTCGCCTATCCTCTGGATCTCGTCGGTCAATGCTGAGTATTCCCCTTGCAGGGCGCCGCGCTGCTCATCGGTGTAGGTTCCGTTCGCGGCCATCGTCGCGAGCTCTTGCAATCGGCCGGTGAGTCCGGATACCTCGCCGAGCGCTCCATCCGCGATGGCAAGTGCCGAGGCGGTGTCGCCGATATTTCGCGACGCTTGGCTAATCTGGGTGATGCTGGCGGCGAGACCTGAGGCTATGGCGAGGCCAGCGGCGTCATCGGCGGCGCTGTTGATTCGCTTTCCACTGGTGAGTTGCGCGAACGCTTTGGTGAGCGCCGTCTGTGTGCGCGACAGCGGAAGAAGTGAGGGGGACGCGAGAGTGGAAGAGGTTATACCGAAAGCCATATGACTCTGTGTACGCGGACGCTCAACGTGAGGTCCTCGTGCACTCTTTCGACCAGACCATGCGGTCTCATAACGTTGAGGCGCTGATTAATCACGGCAGTTTCGAGGGGTCGGTCTAACTGGCTTGATTACGAGAACGTAGTGCGAGAAGACCGTACGATTCGCGCGCGAAAACGGGGGGAGGGTGAGGATCTAACGCTATCCGATACAACCGGGGCTCCCCTCTACAGCAGCCAAGGTCTCCCGGACCCTGTAATTGGCGTGCTCCGCTCCCCGTAACACCGACCCATTTCGGGCCATCTTGGCTCGAAAAATCAACGCCTTACAACTTTTCCTGAAGCATCTCCGCCATTACAACGGAAGAGAGGTGGGGTGGCTTCAGCCGTCAGCCCGAGTTCTAGAGGTTTTCATGGTTTCGTTAGCTAAAACGAATAAGGTTGATACCAGCGCAGATAAGCAAGGCGGGGAACCACGCCAAGACAACGCTACCGCGGCTATGCCCGAAAGACCCTCCTTCGAACGGCTCTCTGGAAGAGGTGAGGCAGCCGATAAAGACGCCCTCTCGGTGATCAAGAGCCTTGGCCTTTCAGAGAACGCGACCAATCAGGATGTCATCAACGCTCTCCATGAACGGTACCACCACGACTATCCCGCCATGTATCTGGGGGCGCAGCGCGACTTCGGTATCGCTGTCGGAGCGCTCGTGGATGCAAAGGAGAAACCGTTCGCGTCTGGCGACACCGCCCACGGGCAAGCACGCGCTGAAACCTCGGGCTCCACTCCCACTCCCGCGCCAGAAACGCCTCTTCAGACATTTCTCCGAAAGAAGGGACTTGATGGGTCATCCACGAACGGGGAGTTGATTAGAAAATTGTACGAGAGATATGGCTCGGACGACCGTACAACCTATGCGCGTGCTCGGCGGGAATTGGGCATCAATATCGACGATCTCACCTCGAAACGAGATCAACGAATCGATGGAACAGCTCCGGTGGATGCGTCCTCACGAGAGCGGACCGCGCCGGCAAGCGCTATCCCGCAGAGTCCCTCACCACCCGTCCCGTCCGCGCCTGCGATGAAAGTGAAGGCTGATAACGACAAGGTCGCGCCGACTAGTGATACAAAAACAAATTACAAAGAACCTGTGACCGTTGCGCCCGCCAAGGCGCACGTGTCCCAGAGCCAAGAAAAGGTCAAGGAGCCACCAAAAGCGGACATAGTCGCACTGAAGCAACCGCCGATACGCGAGGAGGCTCCCCAGGCATCGCTCAAGAGCGAGCCGGTAGGTGAGCCGGGCCCCTTTGGCATAGCTCCCCCCGCACCGGACCAAATCGGATCGACTTTGTTTCAGCCAGAAATGCAGAAACCGGGATGGCACGAGAATATTGAGCTTAAGGGGGTCACTTCCCCTAAGAAGGTGGACGAGGCCACCAAGCCCTTAGAGTTTGTCGGTCCTGTTAACGTCCCATCCTCAGCTGTGGCATCGCCACCATCACCCGTTCGAGAGAGCGCGACTCAAGCTAAAGTCCCAGAGAGTACTCCTTTGAAGGGTGAACAGGAGCAGGTGCGAGCTGGAGATCTTATTCGGTATTTCTACCGACTCGCGAATCAAAACGATCAGAAGGCCTACCAGATAGCCGATCAGCTGAACAGCCGACACGATATTCTTCCGAACGTAGGCTCAAAGACGTTAATCGATGAGCTCGGAAAGGATCGATCACGAGTTCTGGATATCCCCAAAGAGCTCGCTGAGCAGATCGCATCTGGAAAGAGTGGTGAGCCGGTCGCCTCTCAAAAGCGTTCCGAAGACAAACAAGTAGAGAAGGCCGCAGAGGCCCTGGTATATCGGGATAGTCCAAAGCGGGCGTTACCATGGGCTCTTGACCAGAGCTACGAGATATCCGCGAACCCGACGATCTTTGGCGGGCCGGGAGATAGCTTAACGAGATATCAGAAGGGATCGATCAATCGCCAACCACTCGTGTCGGCGAAGCCAGAAAAGGATGTATATATCGCGTGGTTTATGCCTGATCAGGAGAAGCTCTACGGCCTCCCCGATACCTCGCAGATCTTTGGTCCCCTGGTTGAGTCGTGGAGGGGGGAGCGAATAGCGAAAGCCAATGAGGCGCTCCGGCACTTTATGGTAGAGGTAACGCGTGTCGACGAGGATGGAACCCGTCACACGGCGCTTGCGCAGCCGATCGATCGGGGACCAAATAAGCGATTCTACACGAGAGAATCGAACCCACTTCCGAGGATTGATGGATCATCAAAGCTCTGGGAGAACTTGGGGATACTTGATAAGACATCGGCACCAAACAAGGCTGAGAATCAGGTAAAGCTGACCATACGACTGGTCCCGAAAGATCCCACTAAATCCCTTAACGATCTCTTGGTGGACCTCGGGGTTGAAAACGACAAGAAGCAGCTCACGGCTACGTCGGATTAGCGAAGAGCAAACAAGATCTCCCGGAACCGTTTGTGGAGATACTCCTCCATGTGGGCATCGACGCCGTGGCACCGAATGAGGTTGTCGATAACCTGCGCGACAGCGCGTCTTTCTTGGCGAGTTATAGTTTTCCCTGACCGGCTTCGAGATCAGCAAGCTCCGCTATGAGATCTCTCCCATCGGCGAATCCTACCGAGGAAATTCTCCGAAGCGCGCGCGCAGCAGTGACGCGGTCTTGTTCCGTCGCGCTCCGAAGAAGCGCGATAAGGTCGACCCTATCTTGCAACCTGTCCAAACTGTTTTGGGACAAGATTTTCATTGCCACTAAATGCCCGAGGGACGCTACTGGTAGGCTCAGACCGGGGAGGACTTCAATAGTAACGGCGCTGGTAACTATATCCTCTTCAATCCCGCAGGCAGAAACAAGAATGTCGAGGGGAATGCTCACGTTTACTGATGACGGAATAAAAACTCTCCAGCCCATACGTCTTGTCGGAGTAGTGTGCATGAGGAGCTGCGGATTGACGTATCCTCTGTTAAGCAGGAATTCCTTCAAACTGTCTGCCTGCTCCTCCACCGCTACTGAGACAACCACATCGATGTCTTTTGTTGTGCGAGGTTCGATATAGACGCTCGTGCCCAACCCTCCTACGAGGCACCACTCGACGCCTGATTCATGTAGGTCGATGGTAACGCGCCGGAGCTCGGAAAATAGAAAGCTCATAGTGCAGTGTCTCAGCGGTATTCGCCCCGGGGTACGCTGAGCCACTCATTTGTCTTCGCGATGAGATCCGCCGGCGAAATACCCGGATTCTGACGAGCAATTCGCTGTCTCGCCAATTCGAGGCCAAGTTCCATGAGCTCAAGAGCAAGGATGAGCCCCTGCGCTTTTGGTTTTCGTGGCGCCGAGCCGCTACAGTTTACATCATTGGTGTCGTGATCGGAGACCATGCCAGTTAAGGATAGCACTGAGAAGGATCCAAGTCATTTCAAAAAGGAACTCTTACTTGTGAGTGAAGCGCGCTACCCATATTCGGGGCCTCGTTTCACCAGGGAAGTGAGGCGAAACAACGCATTCGCGTTGTTTCGCATAGGTGGAAAGCTTATGTAGGTCGCAAAGACTCGAGAAGACAGCGGTGCGGCAGCACCGCTACCTGGCAAAAACACGCGATAGCGGGGTTTTGCCTTTTATCCCCAGGGACTCTGTTCTTAAACGATGCGTCCCGGCATCTCTTCTGGAACACCCAGGATGTCCCGGAACCGTTTGCGGAGATATACCTCCATGTGGTCGACGACACCGTTGCACCGAATGAGGTTGTCGATCACCTGCGCGATCGCGCGCTTTGAGGGCATATCAAGGGAATCTCGTAAAAGATCCGCCGCTGTTGAGGCGCCTCTCATGCTGGAGAGCTGCGCTTTCGCTCTGCTCATTAATCCGCTGGCGGTTTCGTCAGACACTCTGAACAGCGACTTCAAGCCGTTGAGAATAACTACTCGTTCAAATTTGTCCACGACGTGGTCTGATGACGCCACCTCGAGGAGAACCATCGCGGCGGCGAGAGCTATCTCATCCTTGTTACGAAGGGTGCCCTTTGGTTTGAACGCCTCCATGTGCGACATGAGTGATTCTACTGAGCGAGATGGGGGGGGGTTGTTGCTATTCATAGGGGGTGTCGCACCACGTAACGTAGACCATTAAGGAAGGTTATGGTGGTCCTCGTAGGCTATGTGCTGTAGGTTTCAGTCGGCGTGTGTGGCAATAAGGATAGTAAGAACAGATGCTTGCGCTCGGTTCTGGCTTGGCGCGTCGGAAGATTTTCCGCAAACGCCACCACCTGGGGTCCGATAACGCCCTATTTCTGCCTCGTCCTCTGAATCCTGAAAGTTGATTTCGATTGGCGGTCCAGCAGATCTCTGACACTATGAAATGACTATGCGAAAGGCGATTAACCCCAACG
>JAULVA010000144.1:0-10259 GCA_032111275.1 Bdellovibrionota bacterium | reverse complement strand
ACCGTCTCCTCGAACAATACCAGCAAACAGGGCGGGCTCTGCTCGATTACGAGCGACGTTTGTGTGGCGCTCTCATCCCTGGACCGCGTTTCAGTCGGGAGTTCGGACACGCTGTCGCCTTCGTTCCCGTTGAGGTTCTCGAATCCTACCTCGACGATCTCCTCGACGTTGGGGTCTCCGATGACAGTCTGTTTATCAGCAAGCTTAAACCAGCTAAGCGAGCCTTAGCTCTCATCGCGATAGGGGTCACCGCGCTCGGAACTTCGGCATTCGAGGTTTCAGGCGGCGCCACCTTGGCGAGCTTAACGGCGCTGATTCTTGTTACGTTCTTCTCGGGGTTGGGGGCGGCTCTCTACTTTATTCCTCGGATGAAAGTTATCCGCCGGTTTAGCTTCGCCACGGTTGTATCCGGAGAGATCGCTCGGCGCAGAGGACATGATAGAACGACCGTTGGTGGATTCGCGACACGGTTACTCATGCGCGATTTGTGGCAGAGAGGAGAGGCGCAAGGCTCCTCGTTGCCGCCTCATCCTGCCCGCCTCGCCGCTCGATATTTTCATTAATACGTTATCAGGCCGCCGCGGGTTGGTGCTTGGTAAAGTACCATGGAGCGACCTTGCGATTTCCACGTCTGGGCATCGATTTGATTTTCGCGGCGATCCGCTTAGGATCGAGATCGAGCTGCTCGCACACCCACTCAAAGGAGAAATGTTCGTTTTGATTTGCTCGCTCACAGCCGAAAAGCCACTGCTCAGCTTGCTCAAGTTCTCTCGTGTCATTCCCCACGAAATCCAAAATTGCGCGTTCGAGGATGGCGAGAAGGAGTCGACGCTCGGGGCTGCCAGTCATGTTGGGCTGACCGAGCACGTCATCAAACTCTCTATCTACTCGGGGGAAAACACTTCCTTCGCTCTGTTCCATACGTCCTCACGGATAAGATGGATGAGTTCGGGCGTTTACAGTTTAACCTTGCACACGGGGTGTGAGGACCGTTATACCTAAACCAAACCAATCAGTACGAACTGTACGACGACGCCCCTTTTTCGATATTCATGACATGAGAGTGAGAATTGTATCTTTTTGGCTTCCCGTCGCGCTCCTCTCTTTCTTGGTGAGCGCGTGCCCTGGTAGCGCTGAGTTTCGGTGTTCCGCTGACATCTCGTATAAGTGGCTTAAAAAGCCCGCTGCTGAGGTAGCTCGCCCTGAAGCTCCCCGTGGGCCAGCGGTCGGGCCGACGCCTACTCCAGTGCCACCGACTCCGGTACAGGAGCCGGCAATCGTCCGGCTTCTGGGTATCGAGCGAGCAGGTGTGGATGAGGCCACCGCCAAGGCCGCACTGGAGATGGAGGCCGACCGTCAGCGCATTCGGGCCTCAGAGGCGTGCAAGAGAGAGCACGAGGCGTTTGGAACCTGCGTAGCTTTAAAGATGAGTTCGCGATCTACTGTTCTGAATTCATTGAGTTTTTCCGCCCGGGCAGAGCTTGAGAAGGCTTTGGCTGACGAGTGCCGACACCAGGAGGGGACCTGCGTAGGGGTGGAGGTAAGCGAGCCAAAGTGCAGGGAAAGCGTCACAGCCCAACCTTCCCCCTCTCCAGCTCCTGAGAAATCAGCCGATATTAAGGGGGCAAAACCCGCCGCAAAGGACGCTAAGAAGAAATAGGCCCATATTCAGCTACCTATTGATTCGCGCCGGTGCAGTGGATAACGTATCGACCGGTACGGTCTAGAGCCGTACAGAATGTACACCATTTATGGAGGATCTTTTTTGAAGCCTTTCAAGCCCGGTTTCCGGGGCGGACGATTTAACCGCCCGGTAGCACCCCCAGATGCGCATCGCATCAATGAGTTCATTATAGCTAAAGAAGTTCGAGTTATCGCGGCAGATGGCGAACAGCTCGGTGTATTGCCGATTCGAGACGCGCTTCTTCGCGCGCAAGAGTTGGAGCTCGATCTTGTTGAGGTCGCTCCGCAGGCCAAGCCTCCTGTGTGTAAGATCCTTGATTACGTCAAGTTCAAGTACAAGGAGCAGAAGAAAGAGGCTGAGGCCAAGAAGAATCGCACTGAGAACACGATTAAGGAACTGCGTCTTCGCTACCGCACCGACTCCGGAGATCTTGAGGTTAAGCTCAAGCACGCCCGAGAGTTCTTGGCGGAGGGTGACAAAGTGAAGTTCGTTATGCGATTCAAAGGTCGAGAGGCTATGTATACCGATCTCGGCAGAGAGAAGTTCGATCATATCATTCAGCGACTCTCGGATGTGGCCACAGTTGATGAGCGCTCTCCATCCCAGGGTCGGCAGATTTACATTACCTTCGCGCCCACAAAATGAAGCCCTCTGACGCGCCATCGGTCGCTCAATTTCGTGGGCATACCTGTCGCGATCTCTATAAAGCGATCTTTGACTCGGACGCGCCAGAGCAGGTCGTTAGGCAACTGCCGGCGCAAAGCCTGTACATGGTGGTTAAGAGCGCGGGTCTTCAGTCCGCGTCCGATATCATTATGATGGCGTCCATGGAGCAGTGTCGGTTGTTAACCGATTTCGATCTGTGGGCGGGTGATGCCCTCAATGAGGAGGCTCTCTGGGAGTGGCTCGCGGTTACCGACGAGACGGAGTCGCTCGAACTGCTCCAGAAATTTATCAAGATCGCGGATCTTAAGCTCATCGCAATCCTGATTGAGAAGTATGTTGAGGTGAAGGTCTTCGAAGATCCGACCGAGCAGCCTCCCGGGGCGGCGTTCCACACGCCGGACAGGGGCTTTACGTGGATCGGCTTCAAAACGGAGGACGCCACCAAGCATTTCCTTCTCGCTCGGCTTCTCGCGTTGATCTTCGAATCGAGCGCGGAGCTTTTTTACCAGCTTATCTCTATCATGACGGTCGCGACGACCTCGATGTTGGAGGAGGAATCGTACCAAGAGAGACAAAAACGACTCGCCGCTGAGGGAGTGCCGGAGGCTGAGGTGGCCGCTGCCGTTCACGCTCCATATTCTCTTGCCGAAGCTAAGGCGGAGGTTGGGAGCAAGCAGGGACGGGGCCACGTTGATGACATTCGAAGTATTGAGCCGCTCATATACGAAGCGCGAGTAGCGAGGCTTTTTGGGGATCTCGTGAGAGAAGCCACTGACCGTGATGAGCTTGAGATGGAGTTCACCTACATCATGAACGCGGCCGTTGTTCGTTGGGGGATAGACTTCTCGAATCAGGAAAGCGTGCTTGACCTCGCCGAGCGAGTAAAAGGAGCGATTAACATCGCGCTTGAGCGAATGACGATCGGAACCTCCTCATCACTCAAGGAGGTATATGGAGCGCTGGGTCTCGGCAAGCTCTATCGGCTCGGCGTCACCGAACTGATGGCGGTCCGAACAAAAGCGCGAAAGATCTCTCTAGAGGCGGTCGGAACGTTACGAGACTCTGAGCCCGTTCTCTTTGGCACCGTCGCATGCGCTCGTGAGGCCTTTCCCGTTATGCCGTTGTATCTGAATGATGATGGCTCGGTGGAACAAGAGCATGGAACGCTCCAAGCGGGTCATCGAGCGTTCACCACGGTGAAGAGTGTCGGGACGGTCAACGATCTCCTCGATAGAGTTAAGTCGATGGTTCAAAGCTAGAGCGACGAGGTACATACGCTAGCGGGGATGTTCTTATGGAAAAAGTAGCGAAAGCGGTAGTTAAAGAGGACCACATGGAGGAGAACTCCACAAACGTTGCGATCGAGGGTGTGGTCATCAAGGAGCTTAAGACTCATCTGGACCCTCGCGGATTCTTTCGTGAGGTTGTGCGCGTTACCGATCCGTTATTTGAGGGAGGCGCTTTCGGCCAATGGAGCCATAGCAAGATGGCCAGGGATGTCGTGAAGGCGTGGCACTACCACCACATTCAGACTGACTGGTGGTATTGCCCTATCGGTAAGATCCGAACCGTTCTCTTCGATAATCGCCCCGAGAGCTCCACATACAAACAAAAGATGATCATCGAGATGGGGGACTCAACCGAGCATGCGGGGGCGCGAGAGGTATGTGTGAAGATACCACCGGGCGTCTTGCACGGATGTAAGGTTCTCTCCCCACAGGCCCATCTCTTCTACATCACGAGTGAAACCTATAACACAGGTGACGAGGGACGGTTTCCGTATAACTCTTCGCTCGTGGGGCACGATTGGGGGGAGAACCCCCTTACCGCCGAAAATGATCGTCGCGAGATTCGCCCTGCCTCGCCCCGTAAGTCGCTAAAATAGCTCGGATTTTCTCAATAGCTCAAGTTTTTCGCCGCATCTGCCGTCCTCTGTGATGAGACAAGAGGGGAGTGCCGCGAGATGTTCGCGGGGGCGTATGCCTTCAGGGAACGGAGATGTCGAGTAACTACGAGTCAAAAAAGGGAATGAAGATCCTAGTCGTTGATGACTTTCCGACGCAACGGAAGCTCATGAAGCGCACCCTTTTAGACCTCGGCTTTGAAAACGTTATCGAGGCAGTGGATGGCGTCGACGCTCTTGAAAAGCTTCATATCGGAGATGTTGAATTTATTATCTGCGATTGGCATATGCCAAAGATGATGGGCATCGATCTCCTTCGAACGATTAGGGCCGATGATAAGCTTTCGCGAATGCCTTTCCTGATGGTAACGGCGGAAGTAAAGCGCGAGAATATTATTGCAGCAGCTAAGGCGGGCGTTTCAAACTACATCGCCAAACCGTTCACTGTTGAGTCTCTGCAAGAGAAGATGCGGGATATTTTGAACCGCTAGGAAAGCGAAGCACTCTTACTGCTTACTTGCCCGTATTAATCTATCCATAATCGCCTCCCCCAATCCGATCGGCTCGCAGGTGTCTACGACGATCAGATCAAGATCCGCCTCATCAAGTTCACGAAGCGCGCCAAACAATCGGGCTGCGACCTCCTCAAGATCTCCGCACTTGCTCAAAATCCTCGTCGCAGTCGTTGGAAAGGTAGGCTTCCACTCAGAAAAGATAAGGACACCGGTTTTTTCGGGCAGGCGCTCTCCCTGGGAGATAGTCGTGCGTAACCTCACCTGTGTTCGGGGAGAGTAGTGTTTGGCGAGGAGTCCGGGAGAAAGAAGCTCACCACTGTGTGATTGACCTGATGAAAGGGGTCCTTCAACAGGGCATCCGAGTATGTGACGCAGTGTATCTAGGGTGATAGCGCCGGGTCGAAGAACTCTAGGCGTTGGTGTCAGTAGGGAGAGTACGGTGGACTCAAGTCCCACCTCACACGCTCCGCCATCCAAGATGAGATCGACGCTCTTTCCTAAACTGTCTCGTACGTGTTGCGCGGTTGTCGGGCTCACGTACATCGAAGGATTCGCGCTGGGAGCGGCGATTGGACCTTTGAACGCGCGCAGCAACGCGAGCGCGACCGGATGGCGCGGAATACGAAGCGCGACCGATGGACCCCCAGCGCACACGCTATCGGCGATCTCGCCTCCTCGCGGCAGGATTACCGAGAGAGGTCCTGGCCAGAGAGGCGTTAGTTTCGAGATCCATTCCTTTACAACCGCGGGGTTCCACGAGGATTCAACGTCCGCGTACCGATAGATCTCATCCACCGTCGCGACATGAACGATGAGGGGGTTGTTGGAGGGGCGGCCTTTCGCTTGATAAATCTTAGCGACCGCCGACTCTTTGCGCGCGTCAGCGCCGAGGCCGTACACCGTTTCGGTCGGAAACGCGACAAGCTTGCCCTCGGCGAGCATGCCGGCGGCTTTCGTAATCTCAGCTTGTTGAACGTTGTGTGCCATGCTCCGCGTCTTTTCCACCAGGGGCGAGTATGCCACTAACAGGTTTCCTTGGAAAACGACTAGGGATTGCCTCCATAATGTTTAATAATCGTGTCGTATTAGTCGGTTTGGGAGTTTTTCATGGGAGCATTCGTAAACATCCTCGTTGGTCTTGGCGTTGGCGCGCTTGTTGTCATCCAGGGGGGCATGAACTCGCGGGTTATGCTGGCGCTGGGCGGTGCGATGCCAGCGACCTTGGTCAACTTCTTCATAGGAACGCTCGCGCTCTTCGCGGTGATGGTAATAACCGGGAGCGTACCCCCGTTGAGTGGCATCGCCCAGGCGCCTCGGTGGAGTTTGCTCGCTGGTGTAGCAGGCGTTGTGCTCGTGATGGGAACCGCGTTCCTCATTCCTCGAATCGGCAACGCTCACACGGTCGCGTTGCTCGTATTGGGGCAAGCCTTAACGAGCCTCGCGTTCGATCACTTCGGACTTCTCGGAGTTCCTGTCATTCAGATCTCTACCACCCGCTTGATCGGCTGCGGCCTACTCGCGGTTGGAGCTATCTTAATCGGTCGTTAACTACGCCCAAATACGAGAGTGGCTCGTGCCCATCCCGATGATTGCGAGGCCGCTGGAGCCGCGGTGCTAAGCTCCTTCGGTGTTGTGGAATTGGTGAGGGCGCCCTTCATGAGCACTCGAAGCTCCGAGCTTGTTGAAGAGGCGCGCACAAGACGAAACGGGATCGTGGCTCCGCGGTTCTTACGGTGCCAAGTATAGGTGCCCGTCGCGATGTAGTCACTTCCGTTAACCCTTTCCACTGAGGAGCTACGAAAGGTGGCCGCCCGTTGATTGAGTTTCGCGATAACGGAGTGCAGAAAGATCCCTTGCAGCATTTGGTCCGGCGGAAGTTGCGCTGAATCGAGCTCCAGCGTCATGTCGATCTGAGAGATCGCTGAGCCGTCAGGGTTGAGGGTAATCGAACCGGTGAACGTTTTGAGCTGACCGTTCATGTGGAGCGCGGGGGCAGGGGAGTCTACGCCAAATTTGATATTTGAGGATGGGCGAACAAGCTTTTGGGTGATGGGCGTGGCGGCGCTTGGCGAGCTTGTCGCGAGGAGTGTTGTGAACGCGAAAGCGGAAGAGGAGATAAAGCCGATGAGGGAGCGCCGCATAGGTCTAACGTACAGCCTTTGCGCAGAGAGGACAAATACGATTTCCGAAGTTGAGGGACGGCTTATGGAGCTCCCGAGTCTCTCCTTTGCCGTTATGACTTGGGGGCGACCTTCGCCCGGAGGGCGGTCTCAGTTGATTCCGAAGGGTTGAGCAGGGTGACGTGCCCGAGTTTTCGCCCACTACGAGGAGACTTTCCGTAGAGGTGGATCTTGGCATCTGGAATGATCGAAAGCTCCTTAGGATCGGGAGTCGTTCCAACGAGATTATACATGACCGATCGGGCGCGAGCCTCAGTGGATCCTAGGCTCATACCTGAGATAGCGCGAATGTGGTTCTCAAATTGGCTCGTCACCATCCCGTCGATCGTCGCGTGCCCTGAGTTGTGCACTCGAGGCGCCATCTCATTCGCGAGGAGATGATCTCCAACTTGAAACAGCTCGATCGCGAGGACCCCGACATAGGAGAGCTTCTCAAGTACCTTGGTGGCTATCGCTTGCGCCTCTTGTCGTAGCGTTGGTGATAGTTCGGGCGCTGGGATCTCCGTGCGGTGCAAAATTCCCTGGATGTGCTCATTCTGCGCGAGGGGATAGATCGCTATCTCTCCATGTTCATCGCGAGCGGCGATGACTGAGAGCTCGCGAGAGAATTGAACGAACCCCTCAACGATAAGTGGGGTGCCTCCGAGCGCCTTCCAGACAGCGGGGATGTCCGCGAGATCGGAGATCCGAGCTTGCCCCTTGCCATCGTATCCGAAACGACGGGTCTTCGCGATGCAGGGGAGACCTAATTTTTGGCATGCGTCGCGAAGCTCGCCCTCCGAGGATGCTGCCTCAAATCGAGGTGTCGCTATGCCAAGATTTTGCAGGAACGTCTTCTCTACGATCCGATCTTGAGAAACCTCGAGCGCCTGCGGAGGTGGATAGACAGGAACTTTTGTGGCGAGGAAGTGAGCGGTTTCACACGGAACGTTCTCAAATTCATAGGTCACGACGTCGCACGCCTTTGCGAAGGTTGTGAGCGCTTGCTGATCGGTGAACTGTCCAACGTGCGTAGTTCCAAGCCCCGCGGTGGATTCACCCGGAGCTTGGTCGAAGAAAACAAATGAGTGCCCAAGGGGATATCCCGCAAGAGCCAACATCCTGCCAAGTTGTCCTGCCCCAAGTATTCCTATCTTCATAGCTTACGTGAGTGTTGGCGCGGGAGTTTGAAGCACGGATTCGGTTTGTCGCGCGCGCAACGTTTGTACCGCTTGCGATATCTGCGGGTGCTTGATGCCGAGGATACTCGCTGCGAGTATAGCGGCGTTCGCCGCACCGGCCTTGCCTATCGCTACCGTCGCGACAGGGATTCCCTTTGGCATCTGTACGATCGAAAGGAGTGAATCAACGCCACGAAGGATATTTGACTCCACCGGTACGCCGATGACGGGGAGATGGGTCATCGACGCGGCCATTCCTGGGAGGTGCGCGGCGCCCCCCGCTCCAGCGATGATAACCTCAAGGCGTCGCGATGCTGCCTCTGTGGCGTAGCTTACGAGAAGTTCAGGAGTTCGATGTGCCGATACGATCTTCGTCTCATACGAAACGCCGAGCTCCTGAAGGATCTCCGCGGTTACCGAGAGGGTCTCCCAATCAGACTGGGAACCCATAATGAGACCAACGAGGGGAGGGGAGGATTTCGTCATGGCAAGAGGCTACGTTCCCTAGCCGGTTACGTCAATGATATCGGGCTTGTTACAGGTGTGGAAGCGCTGGTGCCTCAACCTTTGAGCACTCCTCGAGGGTCGCGGAAAGAGAAGCTGTTGACGCACTTGTTAACGCTCCGTTGACGAGAGCCGCTGACCACGTGGTGTCGAATTGAGCTAGGCACCGTCGATCCACCATTTGAGGGCCAAGAAACGCGGGCCCCTGGTCGATGAGGGAGAGCTGAGCTCGCTTTTCGACGAGATCGTGAAGCTCCGAGGAGCGGCACGCATGGGCCGCCGCGGCGGATTGAATGCAACCGTCTCGCTCATCCGGAGCGGAGACGAAACAGGCCGTAATGAGCTCCTCGCAGGTGTTCGAGGGGGCTGCTACGACGGGAGGTACCGCGGTACTGGCTACCAATGTGATCGTTAGTGCGATGTAACGCGCGTGTTTCATAAAGCTCCTCACAATGGCGCCCATACTACCAGCTTGCACTTTCTATAGCCAAATTATTTAGGCCCCCAGAGTCGCCTAACTGCCTGTATATTCACACAGTTCAGTCAGAACTCCAGAAAATGAGCAGGGCTCAAGGAAGGCGATGAGCGTTCCCGAGGCCCCGGGAAGGAGGGTGGTTTCGATCAATGTCGCGCCGAGTCGCGCAAGGTGGGGCATCTCTCCGTGGTCTTGGATTGTTTAGCGCCCTACAAGGCTCTCAAGGCGAGCAATAAACCAAGGTCGAATCATTTGGTACCAACCTACTCCCGGTGGAATCTTCGAATACGATCTACCACGCGGAGGATATTTCATAGTGATAGGAACCTCCTTGCAGCGAAATCCACCGAGCAGCATCTTCGCGTAGAGGTAATACTCAAACGAGTACCCGTGCAGCCATTCCGCCTGCCAATCGTACGGAGCATTGTCCAGGTTCGATAACCGCAGGGCGCGGAATCCACAACTAAAGTCTGATAACCATTTTCCATAGAGACAAAAGATCGCGCCGTTTACTAACGGGATAGCTATTCTTCTAAAGAGAGGGAGATTCGGCGACGCTCCACCCCTTAGATATCTACTCCCTGTTACATAATCAGCTTCTCCACTTTTAATCGGGTCGAGAAGCCGCGGTAATTCGGCCGGGGACATCTTGCCGTTGGCGGCCATAGTCACCATGACGTCAAACGTATGCTCACGCGCCCATTTGAGCGCCTCGATGTAAGCGTAGCCGACCCCCATATTTTTGGGGAAATCAATCACCGCGTACCCAGATTCATGGGCCACCTTCTCTGAGCCGTCTGTTGAACCGTTATTGACAATTAACACCTCATCGAAGGAGTGAGCGTTGCTCTTGAGCTCCTCAACCACCTTCGGAAAGTCCGCTATCTGATTCCAGACCGGGATAAATATCACTGTTCGCATGCGCTACACCTCCGACCCTTGGCGCGGAGAAAGCAGGAAGATGAAGTGACTGGCCGTCGCCGGGAAGAGGGAAACGAGCCACCTACGAATGCCCGACTGCTCTGGCACGAGATGACGTACATAGGACTCCAGGGGAAAGTAGGCTACGGCCGCCTTAAAGGCCTCGGTCGTAAAGGGGAACCGAGACATCTCACCACGTGCCTCCGCGAGCGAATACTCTCGCAGGTGAGTTTTATCCAACACCGCCAGAG
>JAULVA010000143.1:0-2062 GCA_032111275.1 Bdellovibrionota bacterium | reverse complement strand
CGTGTCCCCTCAAACAGCCACAGCACTCACTCAGACAGCCACAGCAACAGCTCCAGTGGCAGATGAGCTCATTGATATCGACCTCTTCGCTCGGGTGAAGCTACGCACGGCGACCATCTTGAAAGTTGAGTTGGTTCCCAAATCAAAGAAGCTCTATCAGATCCAGGTCGATGTTGGAGAGCTCGGGCAACGACAGATCGTGTCCGGCATCGCGCCCTACTACACCCCTGAGCAACTTGTCGGGAAACAGATCGTCATCGTGGCGAATCTGAAACCAGCTAAGCTTATGGGAGTGGAGAGTAACGGAATGCTCCTCGCCGCCTCCACCGATAGTGACGGCACTCTGGCGCTCCTCACTCCGGAGAGACCTATCGTTTCTGGCGCGCGCGTTCGTTAAACACGATGGATATTACCGACTCCCACACCCACCTCGACTCAAAGGATTTTGACGAGGATCGGGCTGCTGTTATCGATCGCGCACGAGCCGCGGGAGTTACCCGAATGCTCACTATCGGCACCGGCAAGGGGCTTGAGGGCGCCGGGCGAGCGATCGCGATCGCTGAACAGTACCCCTTTGTGTGGGCGAGCGCTGGTGTACATCCTCACGATGCGGCTCACGAGATAGATATGGTCCTCTTCGAAGAGCTTGCTCGGCATCCCGAGGTGGTCGCTATCGGCGAAACGGGTCTCGATTTCTATCGGGATTGGGCGCCGGTCGACAAGCAATACGAACGGTTCGAGGCGCAGATAGAGCTCGCGAAGCGAGTTCAGAAGCCCCTCATCATCCACTCACGGCAAGCTGGCGAACAAAGTTTCGCGCTCCTTAAAGAGCGTAACGCGCGAGATGTTGGCGGGGTGTTTCACTGCTTCGCCGAGAACGCGGAGTTCGCCGCTCGGTTATGGGATATGGGATTCTATGTTTCCTTCCCCGGACTGCTGACCTTCAAAAAAGCGCAGGAGGTTCGAGATATCTGCAAAGCTATCCCACTTGAGCAAATCTTAGTCGAAACGGACGCGCCCTTCCTGGCCCCCGAACCGTATCGAGGGAAGCGATGTGAACCAGCTTTCGTTGCCGAAACAACAAAGCGTCTCGCTGAAATAAAAGGATTGTCGCTTGAGGAGGTTGCGGCGATAACTACAGCGAACACCCTAAAACTCTTCACCCACATGAGGTAACCACATGGCCTCCGCTCCAGTTCTCGTTAACGAAACCGCGGGAATCGTCTCAATCACAATCAATCGACCTGAAGCCCGGAACAGCCTCACGTCGGAGACGATCAGACTACTTACCGAGGCGTTTGAGGCGGCTGCCACTAATCCCCTCGCCCGTTGCGTTCTCTTGAGTGGTGCTGGCACCGAGGCGTTCTGCGCTGGAGCAGATATCTCTGAGCTCGTTCACAATCCATCGCCGTCCGCTCGCAGAGCGTTCTTCGATTCGATCGCTACCCTGATCGAGAGAATAAACCTCTGCCCCGTTCCAGTGGTGGCTCGCGTTCATGGATTCGCGCTGGCGGGAGGATGTGGACTCGCCGCGGCCTGTGACATCACCCTCGCCTCCAATGACGCGGTGTTTGGACTTCCTGAGGTCGGGATAGGTCTGGCCGCCATGGTGGTGATGGCCCCTTTGAGCCGCGTCGTACAGAAGAAAGCGCTTACCCACATGGTAATGACAGGGGAGCGAATACCCGCCGCGCGCGCCCTGGAGATCGGACTCGTCACCGCGGTGTACGCTACAGCGTCTCTCGATATCGAAGCCGATGCGGTATGCAAGAAAGTGATCAAGCAGGGACCGCAGGCGCTCAAGGCATCGAAGCAAGCGCTGCTTGAGGTGACCGAACGCGACTACCTTCCCTTTCTCCACGAACTCGCTGACCGAAGCGCGATGTTGAGCCTTGGGACTGAAGCGACTGAGGGACTAACCGCGTTCACCCAGAAGCGAGAGCCCGCATGGCGCAAAGCGTAGCGAGTGATATCCTACTAGAGAAGAGAGACGCATCATGAAGATCGGCGATTTTTCGATCACTGAGGTTATCTTTGGACATTTCCGCCTCGATGGCGGCTG
>JAULVA010000142.1:0-3225 GCA_032111275.1 Bdellovibrionota bacterium | reverse complement strand
CTCGTAGGATTCACCCCACGGGACACCGACTTCTAAAACCGACTATAACCGACCGCCCAGCAAAAGAAGCGCCGCTCAACGGGATACCCGCGAGCGGCGCTTCTCAATTGGCAAGGACTACCCGTTACGCCTGTGGGAGGACGTTCACCAACCGTGGGATCTTCGTCCCCGTGTTAAACACCGTGATAAAGCGGTCCCCGGCACCAACCTTGTACGCGGTACCGGCCATCGCCTCGATCACCTTGGCCTTCAGATCCGCTTCACCGATAGAGGGCGCGACCTCTACCGTCGCTCGCTTCTTGCCTCCGATCTGGATAACTACGGTCACGACATCGTCCTGTACAAGGGCTGGGTCAAACTGCGGCCACGAAGAGAGGCTCGCCGCCGTAGAGTGTCCCAACCGCTCCCACAGCTCCTCTGCGAGGTGCGGCGCGAACGGACAGAGCACACCGACAAACTTCTCAAGGGTATCCGTTGACACCGGCTTGTCTCCAGCGGTGTTGAGGAACTCCATCATCGTCGAGATCGGTGTATTGAAGCGCAAGTTCTCAAGGTCCTCGGCGATCTTCTTAACGATCTTGTGAATCGCTCGTCGGATCTCCTCTGCCTCAGCCTCAACAAGAACCGTCTCGCGAACGCCACTCTCAGCTCCTGCGGTGACAAAGGAGAAGGCGCGACGGAGGAATCGGTGGTTACCGTTGATCGCCTTCGAATCCCACGGCCGGGAGGCCTCAAGAGGCCCCATGAACATGAGATAGGTGCGAAGGGTATCAGCGCCGAACTGCTTCACAACCTCATCCGGGTTGATCACGTTCTTAAGCGATTTGGACATCTTGGCGACGATGCGCTCAAGCTTCTCCCCTGTCTGCTTATGCGTGAAGGTTCCATCGGACTCCTCATTTACGAGATCCACCGACACAAGAGCGCCCCGTTTATCCTTAAACGCGTGCGACTGAATCATGCCTTGGTTAAAGAGCTTCTTGAACGGCTCCTTCGTGGAGACCTGTCCGAGATCGTAGAGCACCTTGTGCCAGAACCGTGAGTAGAGAAGGTGCAGCACCGCGTGCTCCGCTCCACCGACGTAGAGATCAACAGGCATCCACCTCTTCTCAAGCGCTGGGTCCCACGCGGCGTTGGGGTTCTTCGGATCGATAAACCGGAGGTAGTACCAACATGAACCAGCCCACTGCGGCATGGTGTTCGTCTCGCGTTTCCCCTTCTTGCCGGTCTTCGGATCGATGACATAGAGCCACTCAGTAGCCTTCGCGAGTGGGGATTCGCCCCCTTCTGATGGTTTGTAATCCTCAACCTTCGGCAAGACGAGGGGCAATTCACTCGGAGAGAGCGATGTGGTTGTTCCGTCATCCCAGTGAATGATTGGGATCGGCTCACCCCAGTATCGTTGACGGGAGAAGAGCCAGTCACGGAGTTTGTAGTTCACTACTTTGCGACCAAACGAATTCTTCGCCAGCCACGAAACGATTCGCTCAGCCGCCTCTTCATTGGCGATCCCCTCAAGCTTCAGCTCCTGGGCGACCGCGTGTGAGCTTGGAAGCATCACACCCGTCTCAGTCCACGAAACCTCTCCGTCTTTTACCGCGGCAACCACCTTCTCAGCGGCCTGCGATGGGACGAGTACCGGAATAATCGGAAGGTTAAAGGTGCGCGCGAATTCGAAGTCGCGCTCATCGTGCGCTGGAACGCCCATCACAGCGCCCGTTCCAAACGAGATAAGCACGTAATCACCCACGTACACCGGCACCTTATCGCCGGTGATCGGGTTCTTCACGTAGCCACCGGTAAAGACACCGGTCTTCTTGCGGTTCTCGAAGGTGCGATCGAAGTCGCTCATGCGAGCAGCCTTCTCTCGGTAAGCCGAAACGCTATCGCGACACGCGTCGGTCGTTACCTCATCCACAAGGGGATGCTCGGGAGCGATAACGAAGAAGGTCACGCCAAATAGAGTATCGGGACGGGTTGTGAAGGCGACGAGGTCCTTACCAGTTCCCTCAACCTTAAAATGGATCTCTGCGCCGGTCTTTCGGCCGATCCAGTTACGTTGTTGCTCCTTAATAGCCTCAGGCCAATCAACCTCCTCAAGCTCCGAGAGGAGACGCTCAGAGTACTTGGTAATCCGCATCATCCACTGCTTCATCGGCTTGCGGATCACGTCGTGATTTCCACGTTCTGACTTTCCGTCGATAACCTCTTCGTTCGAAAGAACCGTTCCAAGCGCGGGACACCAGTTCACGATCGCGTCAGCGTAGAACGCGAGGCGATGCTCCGCTTGGTATCCCTGAATAGCTACCTCTCCCTGCTTCGCCACCTCAGCTGGAATCGGAAGCTCCTCTATCGGGCGAGCCTTCTGCGCTTTTTCATCGAAGTATGAGTTGTAGAGAAGTACGAAGATCCACTGCGTCCACTTGTAGTAGTCCTCGTTCGTCGTCGAGATCTCGCGGTCCCAATCGTATGAGAAGCCGAGATCCCTCATCTGGCGAGCGAAGGTCTGACAATTCTTGGACGTTATGATCGCGGGATGCTCACCCGTGTTCACCGCGTGTTGCTCAGCGGGAAGACCGAAGGCGTCCCACCCCATCGGGTGGAGAACATCGAACCCCTTCATGCGCTTGTAGCGAGAGTAAATATCTGTGGCGGTGTAGCCGAGCGGGTGACCGATGTGCAGCCCCGATCCTGAGGGATACGGAAACATGTCGAGGACGTACACCTTCTCCTTCCCCGTCTCCCCGGTTTTGAAGGTATTGTTCTTCGCCCAATATGACTGCCATTTGGGTTCGATACTTGAAGGTGAATATTCGGCCACGTGAAACCTCGTCCGTTACTAAAAGATGGGGGTCGAACACCGATTCAACCCCCGAAAGCGGGCTAAGTGTAAAATAACTTTAGGAAGTTGTCGAAGCGAAGAGCATTCAGATGGATATCTATTCTGCCCGCTAACCCCCTCGTTTCTCGACGGATCCCTTCCGAGATATCATATTGATGTAAAAGACCTCGTCCGAAATCTTTACTTCGATTTCATTTTTAGGTACTTATCCACCCACTGTTCACACAGTATGCGGAGCCGTAGTTCAGTTGGTTAGAACGCTCGCCTGTCACGTGAGAGGTCGCGGGTTCGAGTCCCGTCGGCTCCGCCACTTTTGGCCCTTCAGGGCCAAAATTATCGAATCCCCACGTAAATCGAATCCGCGAGTTCTCGCGTGACCTTGG
>JAULVA010000141.1:664-10460 GCA_032111275.1 Bdellovibrionota bacterium | reverse complement strand
GCCTTCACACCTATGCAAAACAACGCGAACGCGTTGTTTTGCCTCGCTTCCCTAGGGAAGCGCGGCAAAACCTACCTGTCGCGAAAATGGCGAATAACGAATCTCCTCATCCTTATCATCCTCCTGCTCCTCCTCCTGCACTTGCACCGGTGTCTTAATCCTCAAGTATCGGCAAGTGGTTTTGAGGAGGATCGGGAGACTGGTGCAAGTGCAGGAAGAGGATGAGGATCAGGATGATGAGGAGGAGGAGGAGCTACGACGATGGTCCGGTTGGCACGCAATTGCCCGTAGGGCAGGTTTTGCCTCACTTCCTCAAACATGGGCAACACTAATCGTTGCTCCCGATAACCGCTAACCTAAAAATGGAAGCGTATACGGCATTCGTCGCAGGCGAGTGGTTCGACCGTGACCTTGGGGTAATCCATCTCATCTCTCCTCTTACCCGATACCGACTACGGTCTTCGCAGGTATCTATTCCAGATATCCTGAACGAGTGAATAACATAGGGAGGTTCACCATGACCAAGGGCGTTACCATGAAACTTAATACATTGACCGAGGCGCTTCATAGCGAGCTTGCCGACCTCTACGACGCGGAGCAGCAACTCGTAAGCAAATTGCCACAGGTTATTAAAGCGGTAGACAACTCCTCATTGCGCTCGGCGATCGAGGACCATCTTGAGGAGACCCGCAATCAGGTGGCTCGCCTTGAGCAGATTTTTGAAATAATCGGTCGTCGACCGGAGTCCGATCAGTGCGAAGCTATGCAGGGGCTCCTTCAGGAGGCGGAAGAGGTCATCGCGGCCTCCGGCGATAGGCAAGTAAAGGACGCTGTACTCATCGGCGCTATGCAGCGAGTTGAGCATTACGAGATCGCGGGATACGGGACAGCTCGAGCGTTCGCGGAGCAGTTAGACATGGATGATGTAGCGGATTTACTCCAAGAGTCGTTAGATGAGGAAAGCTCCGCCGATCGAAAACTTACGACGCTCGCTGAAGGTGGTCTCTTCTCAAGCGGCGTTAACACCCAGGCGAGTCACGCCGGGGAATCTCGTGCCTAATTCAACATCCATGCGCGAGAGGGAGCACTCTCTCGCGTATGTCACGCGAAAGGAACGAAGCACCGCGGCGAACCGTTCTGTAAGTGGTAGGGTACCTCTAATGTTCCGTGTCATCTTTACCGTTTTTGTGACGATTGTTGTCGCCTATCTTTTCTTAGCTTCTATGTCAGGCTGTGGTCCCCGTAGGACAACAAGTGAAACCACAACCGAGGTGGAAAGCACGGACTCAGACCGAGCGAGATACGGAGCAGAGCTCAACGAACCCAAGGTTATTGAACGGTCCAAAACAACCACCGTTAAGCGGGAGGACTCCTCAGATGGGGGACTCTTCTCTATCATTGGTGATATAATCGCTCTACCGTTTCGAGCCGTCGGCGCTCTCCTGAGCGCTATCTTTTAGAGATGCCTGAGCCCCGTGCCCTAGCCTGTCGAGCTCAGAGAGGTCCACGCATCCAAACTGTCGTACCCGAAGCCGGTGACATGCCTGCTCTCCAAAGGCCTCCCTCATCTCCAACTCATAAAGCCGAACAAAGGAAATAGGCACAATTAATATAATGGTGCCGCCGAAGCCCCCTCCATGAATCCGATAGGCGGAACTGAGCCTGAGCTGATTAGTTTGGAGCTCCGCCAAAGCTAACGCGACACCAAGGGGTTGGGCGTCAGGGTGTGTCGGATCAAAGACATTTTGCAGGAATCGCCATGAGGAGCTACCACTAGCTCGTACAAGGCTCAGAAATTCCCCCATCTCACCATCGAGTAAGCTTCGCACCTGACGTTCAACTCGATGGTTCTCCTCAAAAAAGTGCAGAGACCGCAGCACAGCTCTATCTCCGACAGACCGCCGCAGTTCCGGTAGTCGCCGAATAACATCCGCCTCCTCTATCTCTATCAATCGTTCGCGACCGAAGAATTTCGCGACGTTCATCATCTCCTCTGGAATCTGGCGATAATCAGGGGTTAATTGCGCGTGGTCTCCGCCCGGATTCACGAGTAGTAACTCATATCCGTAAGGCTCGAACTCAATAGTAAGGGGCTCTATGTAGGGATTTTCGCTTTCCTGGAAGCTCATGTGTACGACGCCCCCTGTTGCGATGGTTAGTTGGTCCAAGAGTCCAACGGGCTTTCGCCAAAAGAGGTGCTCCGCTTCCTGTCCGATAGCGGCCAATTCCCGAAGGTCGAGCGACGAGTGGTTATAGAGATCGTTAAGGATCGTGGCCAGCAATATCTCAATCGCCGCGGATGAGCTTAATCCCGAAGCGAACAGGACATCGCTCTGGAGATAGACCCGTAAGCCTCCTACCCGATATCCCCGAGCGTCGAATCCCGCGGCGACACCGCGAAGCAATTGGGAGGTCTGGTGCTCAGCGTGGTTTGGAAATAGCGAGGCTAGAGATATCTGAAAGGGACTCTCATAGCCCGACGAGTAGACCGTAAATGCCTGCTCCTCGCAGGTAGAGACAGCCGCGATCACATCAAGATTGATAGTCGTCGCAAGTACCAGGCCTCCGTTATGATCCGTATGGTTCCCACCTAATTCGCATCGCCCCGGAGAGCTATACAGGTGCGTTGGCTCCGTACCAAAACGCTGCGCAAACTGGTCGACGACGGAGATGTATCGAGCGCGCTGCGCTGATAGTTGAGAGGGATCGTCGCCATAGAGCAGGGTGAGTGCCCTGCTCGGGGTGTCGTTGTTTAGAAAGGAAGGAAGCATGCGTCCCCATGGATCTATCCGGCTGAGTTAGATTTGACCGGTCGCTGATCATACGAGGCTATTCCCCATCCTCGTATGATTGAGCAAAGGGTTTCCTAGCTATGAAATTTGACGTTCCTCACCGGCGGTGGAATCCACTCAAAAACCGATGGGTTCTCAATTCACCGCATCGTATGGCCCGCCCATGGCAGGGGCAAACGGAACATATTGCTCAGCCGTCCGCTGTATCATACGAGCCTACCTGCTATCTGTGCCCGGGAAATACGCGAGCGGGAGGAGCTCGAAACCCGGAGTACAAGGATGTGTTCGCGTTTCAAAATGATTTTTCCGCCCTACTGCCCAACGATATCCCCGTTGAAGAGTTCAGCGGAGTAAACGGAGTCATCAATGCTCAGACGGAAAAAGGGATGTGCCGGGTGCTCTGCTACTCACCCCGACACGACCTTACCCTCGCCGATATGGAGGTCTCCGCTATCGGGCGGGTGATACAACTGTGGAAAGAGGAGTATCAAACCCTCGCCTATCATCCATCCGTTTCACACGTCATGATCTTTGAGAATAAGGGGGAAATGATGGGCACTTCCAATCCTCATCCTCACGGTCAGGTGTGGGGCACCGCTCATATCCCCTCCCTCGCCCTCCAACAACTAGAGGCCCAACAGCGTTACTTCGCGGTTCATAGGGACTTCCTGCTTGAGGACTACCTTCGCTGGGAGCTGGTGCAAGAGGAACGAATTGTGTGCTCTAACGAGGAGTGGGTGGCTCTCGTTCCGTTCTGGGCTGAGTGGCCATTTGAGGTAATGGTCCTCCCTCGTCATCCGATCCGTTCGATGATTCACCTCTCATCCTCTCAACAAGAGGGATGGGCCTCGATCCAGAAGGACCTCCTCTCAAGGTTTGACAAGCTATTTGGGGTTTCCTTCCCTTATTCTATGGGTATCTATCAAGAGCCGGTTTCAGCTACTCCGTTTGAAGGCTGTCTGATGCATCAAGTGTTCCTCCCTCCCCTTTTACGTTCCGCCACCGTTCGTAAATTCATGGTCGGGTATGAGCTCTGCGCCGAATCACAACGGGATCTAACACCTGAGGCCGCCGCTCAAAGACTTCGGGAGGTCGCTTCGTAACGAGAGTCACCGCGCCTCGGATGACCCTCAGCATATCGACGATTCCTATTTACATCGACAAATGATGAACCCGATCTACAGGAGCGTATGACTACTACAGCGATCCCGCGTCCCGAGCATCCGAAGCCCCAACTGCAGCGCTCCGACTGGATGAACCTTAACGGCACGTGGTCGTTCTCCTTCGATTTTGGGCGCTCAGGCGTGGAGCGGGGATTCGCTCGCTCCACCGGTTTCGATAGGGAGATACTCGTACCATTTTGCCCGGAAAGCACCCTCTCCGGAATCGGTCACACCGATTTCCTTGAAAGTGTATGGTATCACCGCACCATTGAAATTCCCGTTCAATGGCATGGCAAGCGTGTTCTGCTCCATTTCGGCGGGGTGGACTTCGAGTGTCACGCCTACATAGATGGTCGCCATGTGGGTGGACACTTTGGGGGCTCCTCATCCTTCTCGTTCGACGTAAGTAATTTCGTAGCCGCCGGCTCTCGCTTTCATCTCGTGGTTCACGCTACCGATAATACACGTTCAACGTTGCAAGGTGGTGGCAAGCAATCTCTCGATTACCACTCGATCGGATGCTTTTACACTCGAACCACGGGGATATGGCAGACCGTTTGGTTAGAGGCGGTTTCCCCACATGGACTTGCGTTCTATGACCAGTTGCCTAACATCGATTCCCGACAACTCCATATTCGACCAACATTTTTCGGTCTCTCTCGTGATTTAACTTTTCACGCGACCGCCTCCCTAGGTGGCAAGGTGATTGGGGAAGCTTCGATGCCTCTCTGTAATACCGGCGTGCTCTCCCTCGATCTGAGCAACGATTTTAGTTTATGGAGTCCTGACAAGCCGAGTCTCTATGACCTTGACCTCAAGGTTGTGGATCGAGCCGGTCATACTCTTGACCAAGTTAGCAGTTACGCCGGCATGCGGAAAATTCACGTCGAAGGTAATCGTTTTTTTCTCAACAACGAGCCCCTGTACCTCCGCTTTGTACTCGATCAAGGGTATTACGCGCAGGGGGTGTGGACGGCCCCGTCCGACGATGCTCTTCGCAGAGACATAGAGCTAGGAATTGAAGCGGGATTCAATGGAGCCCGTCTACATCAGAAAGTCTTTGAGGAACGTTTCCACTACTGGGCGGATAAGCTTGGATATCTCACCTGGGCGGAGTATCCAAGTTGGGGATTAAGCTTGAAGAGCGACAGATCCGCGCGGAACATGCTCCTCGAGTGGAGAGAGATCCTGCTTAGAGATAGGAATCATCCCTCCATCATCGGTTGGACACCCCTTAACGAAACATGGGATATCAGTGACAAGTATCGACACCGCCGGCTCCATGTCGAGGCGTACGAAACTACCAAAGCGCTCGATCCTGTGCGCCCAGTCAACGGGGCTAGTGGTGGATGCCCGGTAATCACAGATATCTATACCGTCCATAATTACGAACAGGACCCCGCAAAGTTGCGGCGCATGCTGGAGCGTCAAGCCGATGGGTCGGTATATCAGACGCTCGGTGACAAAGAGGCCCCGTATACGGGTCAACCGTACGTGGTCGATGAGTTCGGCGGAATTAAGTGGATTCCCACGCAGGAGTTTCAATACGCCTCCGACTCATGGGGATACGGGCTTCCCCCTCGTTCGCTGGAAGAGTTCTATGAACGTTTGGACGGTCAGGTCAACGCAATCCTCTCGTCAGACCATATAGCCGGGTATTGCTACACCCAGCTGACCGATGTGGAACAGGAACAGAACGGCATCTATAACTATGACCGTTCGGTGAAGTTTGACATGGACTTCGTGCGAAATGTGTTTAGACGTAATCCGTCTGAGTATCAAGAGGAGTCGACGCACTGAGAAGACCTCGCCACCGCGGCTGAACATCCTCTCCCATATCCGACAGTTGAGCATGACGGGCCTCATCGCCCGCGCTAGCTTCCTTTTCTATAGTCATTCATTGGGTAGCTATATTCACCACGGAGGCGATATGCGTTTCGATATGTTTGAGATCCTGGGACCTGGGTTTTTCCGATCAAAACAGAGGACCCGTCCATCCGTACGAGGGGTTGCCGTGATCACCAAGCGACCACCTCTCAAGGGGACCGCGTCTTCAGCGATGGTTACCACTGAGATATCCAATTTGGGTCAACCGTGTGGCGATCCTGAGAATCGGGCTTTTCGAGCCCTGGATAGACATACCCGTTGGTCAACTGTACACGAGCTAAGCCACCTTCGAGCGCCGCAGTAGCTCGGCTGAGTGAAATTTCTCGATTCGAAATCCTCCTCGAGGTCGAGTGAGGATGGCGATTCTCGATGTTGTACTATCTCCACCGACTATTGGATCTTCGACATGGCATCAGCACTGAAACGCTCTGGTCTTATTTGCGTCTCCCACCTCCGTTGGGATTTCGTGTATCAGCGTCCTCAACACCTCCTCTCTCGCGTCGCGAAAGAGAGAGAGGTTGTATATTTCGAAGAGCCTAAATTGGGCTCGAACCAGGCCCCGTCACTTGAGATCTCTCAACCACTTCCTGGACTCACTCGGGTCATACCCCTCCTTCCAGAAGATATGGAGTCTCATCACGCTCAAGAGGCCCAAGCTCGTCTTTTAGAAAGATACGTCAAAACGACCGATATGACGCGATATGACCTTTGGTACTACACCCCTATGGGCTCAAAGGTAACGAAGTATCTCAAACCTGAGGTTGTCATCTTCGACTGCATGGACGAACTCTCAGCCTTTCTTGGAGCCCCACCCGAACTGAGGGAACTTGAGCAAAAACTCCTCAAGAGAGCTGATGTCGTCTTTACTGGAGGTGCCAGCCTGTACGAATCCAAATGTCTACAGCACGCTAATGTTCATTGCTGTCCAAGTAGCATCGATCGAAGTCACTTCGCCCAAGCGCGGCAAGGAGTGGTGGAGCTATTCCCCACCCCCGCGTAGGATTCTACGGAGTGGTGGACGAGAGATTTGACACCGCCCTTGTCTCGCAGCTTGCTGAACTTCGTCCCGACCTTAACTTTGTCATAATCGGCCCAGTAGTTAAGATTGATGCGGCTTCATTACCCCAGGCAAACAATATTCACTATCTCGGCAAGCGCGATTACGACGAACTTCCGAGGTATCTCAGCGGTTGGGATGTCGCCATACTTCCCTTCGCTCACAACGCCGCGACCCGTTTCATCAGTCCTACGAAGACACCGGAATACCTCGCGGCGGGATGTCCGGTCGTTTCCACCAGTATAAAGGACGTCATTCGACCATACGGCGAGTTAGGAATCATCTCGATCGCCGACACAGCCGAGGCTTTCTCTCAAGCGATTGACTTTGAACTCAAGCGAAGAGATGACCACGCGTGGCAAGAGAAGGTGCTGAACCTCCTGTCCAAAACCTCATGGGATAGTACCTGGAGTTACATGTCGTCCGCCATCGAGACCTCGCGAGAATCCGCGGGAGCCATCCCTTCCGTTTCGATGAGCGTATCAGCGAGCTCGGGCAGAACACTCTCGGCGTCTTGACGACGTGAGAGCTCCGTATGCGACAGCACCATCGGGGATGTCCACGAGTATGAGTCGCGCATCTCTTGAAAAGCCTCGAAATAGTCGCGGCTCAGTATTCTGTCGTATCCCCGCCCAGGATGTATGTCCCAGATTCCGCTGTTGTGCCAATGGGTGTAGTCGACCCAGCAGTGACGGTCGATAATCGGATAGAGACATACTCCGTAGAGGTTAACCCCTTCGGTCTGAGCGAGATGTACTTCGTGGAGCGTCTCTCGTATCCATTCCGGTCGACCAGTGCCGACATGACTCGTCTCCGCGATGAAAAGCGGCCGCCTAAACTGCGCCTGTGCCTCTTTCAAAAGGTAGCGAAGTGGCCGCCAACGAGGATCTCGAGGCGTATGGTGCCAGAATATCGTCTTGTCGCCAGGATGCTCCCACTGATTAGCGTGATAGAAGTTGACCCCCACAAGGTCTAGATACTCCTCGCGCCCTCCGAGCTCCGGCGCTTTGCGCCCCGCAATCATCTCTGCCGCCTCATATTGGCCCTGCTTGCGCGCAGCGGCCTCGTCAGCGAGCTCCGGCCGATTCACAGGATGAACCACGTGAATAATTGGGTCGACGTGAACAAAACGGGCCTTGGGGGCGATTTCTCTTATGGCGTGCGTGGCTTCAATGGTGGCTCGAACTACTTGCCGTTTCAGCCCCCAGTCCTGTCCTAAGGCGAAAGGATACATATCACCTTCCGCACAAATGGCATGGCAGAGGTAGGAGATCTCATTGAACGGAATGAATAAAGGGGCTTCAACACCCTTATCCACCAATACGGTCGCCATGAAGCGAGCATACCGTACAAACCGGTCAACAAATCGCGCGCTGAACACATCGAGGTCATCTGGCCACCCGTAGTGACACAAGGTCCATATGACTTGGACGTCCTCCTGAAGCGCTGCATCGAGCATCGGGATGAAGCTTGAGAGATCATAGCGCCCTCCCCGATCGACGAGGTGCCAACGAATGGCGTCACGCACCGTTCGCATTCCAATTTCCCGTGCCTTCGCGTAGTCCTGTCGAACGTATACATCGTGGCGAGTCGAAGCGATCATGTCGACCCGCTGTCCGTAAATATTGACGTGATACGCCGATTCGAAACCTCCCATGAAGAAGGAACGAAAGGGATTTTCACCTGGAAGAAGCCCCTCGGGCCTTTGAGAATCCACATTTGGATCGACCATATGGTTACAACCTCACACACATCACCATGCACATCCCTAAACGGCGCAGAGTTTAGGCCGATTTCGCGGAGCTTTTAAACGAGAGGCTTGATTTGAGTTCTTCTCTTGCCGGTTGCTTTCTCATCCGATGGGCAGACATGTCGATTGCTCGGTGAACTTTATAAGTCTCCTCTACCTTGCCCCGACGGACCCAATCGACCCACTCAACTCCTTGCATGAAGCTATGGTCTTGATTACTAACCTCATACTTCCAACCGCCGAAACGCCCCCTCGAGTACACACCTAATTTGTCGAGAAAGGGAATCACGGTATCCAATATATCATCTCTCTCAAGTGATGGTGTGGGATATCCGTGCTCAGCTCGGTACGACCACAGTGAGACAACTTCGTCCGTGGCTTGAATGAGCTTGGTATGTCGCAGTCCCTCGACGGTGTCGTGAGCCAGCTTCTGTAGATCGACCGGCTTCTTGGGAGACTCGCTCGTTTCCGTCATCAATGAGTAGTGAATTGATGGGTCGGGCACATTGTTTGGACTATAATTTGAAAAGACCGTTACCCGATAGAATGGACAGTTCGACTCGGGGAAGTACATCCAACACTTCGTGCCAACGTCCTCAGGAGGGCGCCCCTTGAGGCCAACTCCAACGATGTTGGAGGATGAGTGGCGTAGACCGGCGGCGACCTTTGAGATAGCCGCGGGAACTTGTTTCACCAACTTCGTGAGCTTGGTTACCGGTATGGTAGAGAGGAGGTGTTCATAGCGGAACGTCTTACCGTTACTCGTCACAACCTCCTTCTTCTCCGCGTCTATTGAAACAACGGTGTGCCCTAATTGGATCGTATCCCGCCCCACGATATCGGCGATTGAGTTCCAGATTGCTCCTGTGCCTCCCCGAGCCGGGAATTTGAAGGTGTTGTTCGGCCCCCACGACGCGTCCATTCTCTCGTACACGAGGTTCTCAAGGATGCGCTCGATATCGATAACTGCTACTCGTTCACCGATCCACTGGTAGGCCATCTCATCCGGCGGGTACGCCCACACCTTGTAGTTGTAGGGAAGCATAAATTCCTCAGCTACCCCTTCCCCGAACACCCTGAGGATCCATTCCTTGAAGTCTCGAGGCACCTCTTTGTGCTCAGCTTTCCAGGTGGCCAGAAGTCCACG
>JAULVA010000141.1:0-654 GCA_032111275.1 Bdellovibrionota bacterium | reverse complement strand
TGGCAGGTATCGGATGTTGTTCTGAAATGGATACGGTACGAATCTATTGTGGAGCCAAACCCACGACTCTCGCTCATGTTCAAGCCACCCGTCTTGGGGAATCGCGTGCACCATAGCTTTATCGAAGTAGGGATAGTGCGAGAACTGCACGTGACCACCGATATCCCACCAAAACCCCTTCGGGTCTTGAAAACTGGAGGAGAGTCCACCCGGGTGACCTCCCTGCTCAAGGATGAGGTAGTCACGCTCCCCTTCATCCTGCAATCGATACGCCGCACCTAATCCTGTAACTCCGCCTCCAATAATTAGGTATCGAACGAACATGCATCCTCCTCTCGTTAAGATTGTTAGTTGGTCACCACAATGGCCCACCTACGACGAGATGCCCGACCCTTCTGCAGTCCTGGCTCTCTTCCAAAGGAATTCGTTCTCTCATGAAGCACGCCCATCGGTGTTATGATGACGCGCACCGAAACTATGGGCAGTGACTGAGCGCCTCACTTGATGCCCTTAGCCGCTTGCACACCGAACACCCAACGAAATCTGCTCAACCAGTGATTGTTTAGGACGAGAGGAGTACTTTGTATTCACGCATTTTTTTTCATTTCGCTCTGGGGAACTCTTGAACTCTCGACGTGATCAGAGTCATATATG
>JAULVA010000140.1:13648-14279 GCA_032111275.1 Bdellovibrionota bacterium | reverse complement strand
CTTCCCTACAGATGAGGATGTAAAGATTTTTTTGTCCACCTACTTAGTGGTAGTGGTCAAGGTTCTCAGTCAGGATGGGGAAACTCGGCCGAGAAAAGCCCCGCCTCCCAATCAAGTTGGTGGGGATCCAGTGGAGGAACGCAAGGCGCTCAGTCCGGTTGGGGATGCTCGGGCGACAAGAGCCAAACCTCTCCTGCAAACTCAGGAGCTTCGACTGTCAAGACAGATGCAAGCGGGCATTCTTCGGCTTTGATCACCACCCGTGACTATCAAGTAACCAAAGATATCTGTGCCGTTTACAACGCGGTTCCCGGCGGCGTTCCGGGGGGCATGCTCCTTTCTACTGTTGGAATTTTTCCTTTCCAATTGCAATCAGTTGAGGTTACGGATCCATTTTTTGGAAAGTTGTTGATCAATGGGCAGTATGAGTTTGACACCGGCTTAACCAGTGAGGAACTTGGAATTCTTACCGAAAGTGTTTACTCGGGGAAGGGTGAAAAAAATTTCGGTGCTACTAACTACAGAGATATTGTCGGAACTGAGAAGGGTAATGTCGTTGGATTATTGTTTACCCGAGCGGAGCTTAGGTTCGGAGAGCTTGTGTGGGGCGCGACTACCGATGGTCGTTTAG
>JAULVA010000140.1:9619-13638 GCA_032111275.1 Bdellovibrionota bacterium | reverse complement strand
GAAGTCCTGCGGAGTAAGGGACTCGCCGAAATGAAGCGGGATGCGTATCACTCAACCGTTGCTAGCATGCAGAGCGGACTACATCCCTCGGTGTTCTTGGAGGTGCCCTCGTGCTCCTTTAAGGTGGAAGGGGGGACGAAGCTATCGGTCGTGCCCACCTTGGAATTTCACAAGGTGCTCTATTCTGACCAGAGTGGCTCTAAGGGGCCATTTACTGGATCGGAGGAAGAGCATGAGGCAGCATGGCAGGAATGCTATCCTCACTCTTTGCAAAGTACGAAGCACTTTTATGATAATTTGAGATATTACCTCACCACAGAAAAGATCTTCCAGCGATATCTCTCGTATGGCGGTGTCTTGGCGATGCTGCGGGAGCTCAAACAAAACGACGGATCGCTGGTGGAACACGGTTATCTGGAGCGAGCGTACAAGCGGCGCATAGTAAGCGACCCGGAATTTCGGCACTTCCACCCAGTCGATAGTGAGGCCATGCTCCCACGCAGTAGGGCGGTTTCTCAAAGCGGCAAGAGGATGCGTTCAGGGGACTTTCCACGCGATATTTCCGGCCGCCCAGAGCTGGAGTTGGTCGTTGGCTACTACTTGGAGGCGTGTAGGGTCGGCCAGATAGAAAATGTGTCCGCTGTGCTGGAGCCACTTGGCTTCGCCTTCTCACGGAGGACAGAGCTAGACCCGCGACTTCTTTCAACGGCGAGCAATATCTATTTTGGGGGCTTCGCGCCGGAGAGTTGTCTCATTCAGGACCTTTTGCACAAGGCGGAGCGCTCCGATTGTGATGCCCCTGGCGTGAGAGCGCTCAGGGACCTGCTTGAGGAGCACCTCGCTAGCGCTATTAATGAGGGTCTAGGCTGGTCTCACTCGTGCCAACGGTTTGCCAAACTGTTGCTGCGGCAAGGGGAATATGAGAGAGCCTCGCTGTACTTCCTGACGAGTGTTCAAATGCTCCACGCATCTCAGAATGCTCCGATCTGGGACGGTGAATCCCAAGCTCTGGTGTGCTCAGTCGAAAATTTTACAGACGCCAAGTCTGCCCTCGGATGGATTCGGGGGGAGCTGAAGAGGTCAGGTTCACCGGCCTATGCTTCTTGGCTTTGGGCTTTGGGCTCATATTTCAAGGCTCCGGAGGATAAGCTCGTTTCCTCTACCACGAGCATGGGGCCGAATGGATTCTTGCCGCGGAATACAGATGAGGTAGGATCGCCACGCAGACGGCAGCATCCGACATGGGCAATCCTCGGTGAATTGGACGCCGTGTTAGGGGATTTCTTTTCCGGAGGATACTCCGAGAGCCAGATTCTTCGAGATCTGGAGAGAGCAATTCCCCAATTAATGTCTCCAATTCATCGTGGTGTTACGTGGGATGAGGTCTTCAGTTTCATCGTCGACAGAGTGAAGGCAGTGAGCGCGAAACATGCTCAGGGCGAGTAACTCAACCCAGTCGAGCATCGCAAGAAGCGCGTTTCCAAATCCATACAACGCCCCGTCCGCGTTCACCTGGCATCAGGCCCCCTGGGTCCCCTAGCGCATGAGGCATAAAAAATCGGGCCCCATGGATACCATGGAGCCCGACCGGGTCACTGGGGCATCGTTATCTCACCTACGCGAGGTCGCGCGGCGAGTTATCCATGCGATTTTTTCTGCTCTCTCTCGCTTTGGCGAGGTCGATCAACGTTGGAATTCGCACAGGTTTCTTAAATTGACTCGTTCTCTCGCGAGACCCTTTCCCTCCTGAGAGTACCGCGAGTTTCGGACCGGATTCGGTCGACGTGGTTTTCGCCTCGGGCCCATGGTTGAGCGCTGTCATCACCCCTTCGAAGAGGGAATCCTCAAAGTTCTTGAGCTCTCTGTCCTTGTCGGACATCAGTCGTTTGTCGCTCTTCGCGATCTCTTGAATCGTGCGGGTCAGGCGAGGGATGACCAACGAACGCTCCGCCTCGCTCAACTGAGCGAGGCCATCTAAGAGCCCAGCAGTCTCTTCTCCCCCCACGCCCTCAAGCAACGTTTGCAACTGAAGCTGCAAGCTTAAAAGGCTCTTCGTAAAATCTCCGCCGTTGGACCAGTTCATTGTCAGTACTCCTCGAAGTGTGTTCGTTACTACCTAAACATCACTTAGACCGTCATGGCCTTCCCCCACCTATCCGGAGATCTGGGAAATGTGCTTCAGGTTACCTGAGAGGAGCATAAAACATGCCCGCGTAACGTGCTGAATATGCTGGACTGATTGGGATGAAACCCGTCTTTTTTCACGACAGATGTCGTGAGGCATTGGGAGCGTGAAGGAGGTCGATACGAGGTTCTCGTATTAAGCCACTAATTGGCGGGCGCCTCGTCGCTCACGAACGTACCGAACGATGCTCTCGGCGTCACATCCGTTCATGATGTGCTGCTCCGCTTGCGACGCGTGAGGCACGAAGGTGTCCTCAACTCCGAAACGTTTTATCGAAGATTGGAGAGGAAGCTCCGCATCGTTAGCGAATTCAACGACTGCGGCGCCGAAACCGCCAGCGATAGCGTGATCCTCAATCGTGCATACGACTGAATACTTCGGCAACTCTTGAGAGAGGAGCTCCGTATCCAGCGGCTTAGCGTATCGAGCGTTGATGACGGTACACGATATTCCGTGTTGGTCCATAAGAGTGTCGGCCGCTTTGAGTGCGTTAGCGATGATAGGACCGAACGCGACTATGAGCGCGTCCTTACCATGACGGATGATCTCTCCCTTGCCGATAGGAAGTGGGGTGAGCTTTTCGTCTAAGGCGACGCCGATGCCATTTCCACGAGGGTATCGAACCGCCGATGGTCCGTTACGCAGCACCGCCGTGTGGAGCATGTGTCGTAATTCGTTCTCGTCCTTCGGGGACATGATCACGATGTTCGGAATCGGACGAAGGTACGCGATGTCGAAAACCCCCTGATGTGTTTCGCCGTCGTTTCCGACAACGCCGCCGCGATCGATCGCGAAGGTAACGGGAAGGTTCTGAATACACACATCGTGCACAACCTGGTCGTAGCCGCGTTGTAAGAAGGTTGAGTAGATAGCAGCAACAGGTCGGAGCCCCTCGCAGGCGAGTCCGGCCGCGTAAGTCACCGCGTGTTGCTCACAGATGCCGACATCAAAGAATTGTTCAGGAAGGGTCCTCTGTAACTTATCGAGTCCGGTGCCACTCGGCATCGCGGCCGTAATACCGACGACACGTTTGTCGCTCTTGGCGATATCGATGAGCGTGTCAGCGAAGACGCCGGTGTAGGAGGGGAGTTTTTTCGGGGCAGGAGTGGTATTGGCCGCTTTAAACTCGCCCTTGGAGCGATCAAACGGAACAACACCGTGCCACATGATCGGATCCTCTTCCGCTGGCTCGTATCCCTTGCCCTTCACGGTACGGCAATGAACGATAACGGGGATATCCTGCCGCTTCGCATTCTCGAGCGCTTGGACAACCTCGCCGACGTTATTCCCGTCGACAGGGCCGATATAGCGGAATCCGAACGCCTCGAAGAGCATCGCTGGAGAGGAGAAGAACCCTTGCGTAGCTTCCTCCGCGCGATCGATCGCTTTGTAGAGAAAGTCGGGAACGTATCCCTTGCGATAGAGATCCTTAAAGGTCTGACGAGCTTTCGATCCCGTCTCTCCAGTCACCGCTCGCGAGAAGAGCCAGCTCAGCGCGCCGACATTTTGAGAGATCGACATCTCGTTGTCGTTCAGGATTACGATAAACTTCTTGAGTCCGAGGTCGCCGGCGTGATTGAGCGCCTCGAACGCCATGCCTGAGGTGAGGGATCCATCGCCGATAATAGCGCACACGTAGCGAGAGGGATCCATCGCATCGAGCGCTACTCGCATCCCTACCCCCGCGGATACGGAGGTTCCCGCGTGACCAGCGCCGAAGGCATCAAAGGGGCTCTCACTTCTCTTGAGGAAGCCCGAGATTCCTTCCTTGGTTCGAATGCCGCCCATCTTGGAGCGACTGGGCGTTGTGGAGGACGAGTTCGTCGAGACGGTG
>JAULVA010000140.1:2057-9609 GCA_032111275.1 Bdellovibrionota bacterium | reverse complement strand
CATCTTGTGAACGTACGCTTGATGGCCGACGTCCCAAATCAGTCTATCGTGTGGGGTATCGAATACTCGGTGAAGGGCGACGCTGATCTCGGTCGCGCCGAGGCTTGAGGCGAAGTGCCCACCGGAGGCGCTCACGGTATCGATGAGCTCATCTCGAAGCTCCGACGCTACCTGCTCTAATTCGGGGAGCGAAAGGGTTCGCAGATCCTCGGGTAGCTTCAGGGTATCTATGAGCTTGTCGTCTTGCATAGCGAGCAGATTGATGTGGACGGAGGGTTTTATTACCCCGCCCGTCCTACGCGTGTCGTCCGTCAGCGCCAGGAGCTCCCTGAGGGCCCTGAGTACGGTACGAGAGACACCATACATGGAACATAACCCCCCAATCAAATAGGAGAGTTGCATTTGAAGGCCCTTTAAGGAGCATTCTGCTAAGTATTTGTTTTTAGGACTATGGTTGACGGTGCTGGGGCTCAACAATTGAGATTAGACACAGAAATTAACCAGTCCTTGGTGTCCTTTGCATCCTTACTGGTCGAAATCTTCTTGTCGCGTGTTTGATACGTTTTGGGGACAGGGAGCCCTCTCGACCCTTGCCGTGCATTGCGATCGGGGACGCGGATGAGATGCTCATCCCCTAAAAAACAGACCTTATCCAGCCGACACTATAGAAGATCTTCTCTTTCTGAATGCACGCTCGAATTGGTGGAGCGTCGATCGAGCGTGAGCGGAATCTCAACTACTGTACGCTTCGCGAATGTGGGGCGCACAAGGGTCGGGGGCTCTCGTCTGTCTGAGGGGGTTGCTTCAGTGTGGTGGGTTGAAAGGAGCCTTGCTTATGAAGCTGATGCGTTTTGCGCTCTTCTTCGCGGCTGGAACATATCTCGGTTTTAACGCGGAAAGTATGGGTGATTTTGAAGTGATCGCTCAGACTATTCGGGATCTGGTAGAGCGATTCAGAGATCTCCGATAACGCGTGCAGGTTAGGTAGGTCGCGGCCTCAGCAGTGGGGCGGCGGGATTCTCCGGCCTTCATTCTCTCGTAGCGTGGTAGTTCGTGCCAACGGAAAAGCCCCGGCTCCACTTGATGTGGAAGCCGGGGCTGTCCTCCAACGGCGAGTTCCGTTTAGTACTTTCCGTTGTTGCCAGCGTTAGGGTTGTCGTGACCAACCGCGAAGTGTACGCGGCGGTTCTTCGCCCACGCTGCCTCGTCATGTCCAGGATCAAGAGGAATCTCCTCGCCGTAGCTGATGGTGTCGAGCCTGCTTCCTGAGACGCCGGCCGCTACAAGAGCGCTCTTCACGGCACGCGCACGCTCTGCGCCGAGAGCCATGTTGTACTCAACGGTTCCACGCTCATCGGTGTGTCCCTCCAAGGTGATCTGAAGCCCTGATTGCTCCTTCAGGATTCGCGCGTTGGACTCAAGATCCATACGAGACTGCTCGTCGAGCGAATAGGAGTCGAAGCCGAAGCGGATGTCATGGAACATTCCCTCGCCCTCAGCGGATGGTATTGAGCCGCTGCCGAATCGTCCCTCGCGTTGGGCCTCAAGCTCTGACTCCGAGAGTCCCTCACCGTCACCGCTGCCAGAGCTGAACCATGAGCAGCCAGAAAGGCCGACCACGGAGGCGATAGCTAGGGTCATAAGGGGGGAAGCGAGGAGGCTCGTAACAGATTTCATGATCGTCTCAACAGTATAAACACGATGTGTCCGCAAATAATTGCACCCGAGGGTAAGGAGCGCAACCGTAGGAATGCATGGATGGTGTGATTTTTCAGCCTTTTCCCCTCCATAGGCGGAGGGTGGTAGGTTCCTGTTTTCTCATTTCGTGCCCGCCTCAAGTGTAGCACAATAAGGATCGGATTGAGACGTTGGTGAAAGTGGGTGGTATGAGCGGAGCTTTGGAATATTTTTCGAGGAATCAGGATCGATTTATCTCGGAGTGGAAGGAGTTTTTAGCCTTCCCAAGTGTCAGCACCGACCCTGCGTACTCCGCCCACTGCCGAGAGTGCGCCGACTGGGTCGCGACCCACATGACGAAGCTCGGCTTTCGGACGGAGATATGGACCACGGCCACGAAGCCTTTAGTGTATGGAGTTCTCCCGGGAAATCCCTCCAAGCCGACCGTTCTCTTTTACGGGCACTATGATGTGCAACCCCCTGAGCCTCTAGAATTGTGGACTACCCCACCATTTGAGCCGACCCTTCGGGACGGGAGGATGTACGCGCGGGGTGCTCAGGACAACAAGGGCCAAGTTTTCTTTTTCTTCAAGGCGATCGAGGCGCTCAGGGCTCAGGGCGTTGATCTGCCGACGATTAAGGTTCTCATAGAGGGGGAGGAAGAGTGTGGAAGCATCGCGATGCACGCCGGCTTGCCCCAGTGGCGAGACGCGTTAGCCGCCAACATCCTCATGGTGTGCGATACCGGAATGGTGGCTCACGGGCGGCCAACGATAACGATGGGGCTTCGCGGCATCATCGGGTGCGAGATTCAGGTGCATGGGCCCTCGATCGATCTCCATTCAGGTGTGTACGGAGGGCTTGTGCGTAACCCCATTCACGCACTCACCAAGATACTGAACGGCATGTTTAATGAGGATGGTTCGATAGCGATTCCCGGGTTCTACGATGGAGTCGAGGCGCCAAGCCCAGAGGATAAAGCGCGGGCGAACGCCGCTCCCCTCGATCTCGACGCGGTCGCGACAAAGCTCGGTGTTCCTCTCGTGGGGGGCGAGCGCGCGTTGCCACCCATGGAGAGGAGGGGATTTCGCCCAACGATTGAGGTCAATGGTATCGGTGGTGGATACCAAGGTGTTGGTGGAAAGACCGTGATCCCCGCGTTCGCGATGGCGAAGGTCTCCAGCCGACTCGTAGCCGGTCAAGATCCGGAGGCTACCCTTGCCAAGATAAAGAGGTATGTGCGCGACTCGGTGCCGGTTGGGTGCCGCGTTGAGTTTACCGCCGAAAAGGTCGGGGGGCACGCCTTCCGGCTCTCGACAACCTCTCCGGTTGTTAAGATCGCCTCTGAGGCTATCCGTCGCTCCTTTGCCTGCGAGCCGGTCTTTTTGTGGGAGGGGGCGAGCGTTCCGATTATTCCAGACCTCGCTACGACCTCGGGAGCTGAGCCGATCCTGGTAGGATTTGGCTTGGAGGCGGACGCGATTCATTCGCCGAACGAGTCCTTCTCGTTGCGTCAGCTTGAAGAGGGGTACCGCTACACGGTATCGTTCTTTGAGACCTTATGACGCAAATCCCTTTAGCTGAAAAACTGCGCCCCCAATCTCTCGATGAGTTCTCCGGACTTGATGCCCTGGACGCTACCTTTGTTAAGCAGTTGCGCTCGGGCGCGGGTCGTATTCCCTCCGCGATATTGTGGGGCCCCCCTGGATGTGGAAAGACCACACTCGCCAAGCTCATCGGAAAACTCTACGATTGCGAGTTCGTTGAACTCTCGGCGGTGCTCTCCGGAGTGAAGGACGTGCGAGAGGTGGTGGAAGACGCCAGGGGGCGCGAGAAACCAACCCTTCTCCTCGTGGACGAGATCCATCGCTTCAACAAGGCTCAACAGGACGCCTTTCTTCCTCACGTGGAGGCCGGTACGATCGCGCTCGTCGGCGCCACGACCGAGAATCCCTCATTCTTTCTGACCGCCGCGCTCCTCTCCCGATGTCGTGTGGTTGTGCTCAAACCCCTCTCAGCGCAGGCGCTTGCGCGGGTATGCGAGCGTGGTGAGCGTGAGTTGGCCATCGCCGTTTCGGACGACTCTCGCGCGATGTTCGCCGAAGCGTGTGGAGGCGACGGTCGACGCTTGCTGAATCTTCTTGAGTCCTGTCGTGATTCGCTTGGCGTACAAGCTGGTGCCTCGATGAACGACGATGACGTGCGAGCCTTTCTTGCTAACGCCGGGGTACTCTCCTACGATCGAGATGGGGAGGAACACTACAATATCGCCTCCGCGTTTATTAAAAGTATGCGGGGGTCTGATCCCGATGCCTCGCTCTACTGGGGGTTCCGCATGCTTGAAGGGGGAGAGGACCCCAGATTCCTCATTCGTCGCCTCGTTATTTTCGCCAGCGAGGATATCGGAAACGCGGATCCTCGCGCGTTGCAACTCGCGGTCTCTACGCTGCAGGCGTTTGAGCTCGTTGGGCTTCCCGAGGGAAGGATTCCGATCGCGCAGTGTATCGCCTATCTCGCGACCGCTCCGAAGTCTAATCGCAGTTATGTCGCCCTCCATCGGGCGTTAGGCGCGGTTAAAAATCACCCCGGCGCCGCGGTGCCTAAGCACCTACGCAACGCGCCGACGGGGCTCATGAAGGGGCTGGGGTACGGTGATGGGTATATCTATCCGCACGACCAGCCGTACGGGTATGCGCCGGGAGTTGAATACCTTCCGAAGGGGATCACCGGTCGGCCGTTCTACGAGCCGAGCGATCGCGGTAACGAGAAAACGATCGGTGAACGGATCGAATGGCTCAAAAAGGTATCATCGTCGCCGAAGTAAGGGAAGCAAAAACACGCTGACGCGTGCTTTTGCTAGGTAGCGGTGCTACCGCACCGCTTTACTACATGCGGCAGTGGCTGGTTTGAGGAGCCAGACACTACCATGCTTCCAGCGTTGTTTTGCCTCGCTTCCCTAAGGGGTGATTTGAAACACCGATCCTCATGGTCATTCACCATGCCGACCGCTTGCATGAACGCATACATAATCGTTGAGCCGACGAAGGTGAATCCACGCCTCTTAAGATCCTTCGAAAGAGCGTCGGACTCCGGAGAGGTAGTTCGATAGTTCGCGAGAGAGAGAGGTCCGGGAGTTCTGATCGGTCGGCCATCAACGAAGATCCAGAGGTATTCGGAGAGGGATGCCACCTCGTCGCGAAGTTTGAGCGTGGCGCGCGCATTCTTGATGGTGCCTTCGATCTTGAGGCGATTGCGAATAATTCCTTCGTTCATCATCAATCGATCAACGTGCCGCGGTGTAAAGCGGGCAACCTTCTCGACATCAAAGTTCGCGAAAGCCGACCGATAGCCCTCTCGGCGTTTTAAGATAGTGAGCCAGCTGAGTCCCGCTTGGGCCCCCTCAAGGATCAACATCTCGAAGAGCCGCTGGTCGTCGTAGACCGGGACTCCCCATTCCTCATCATGGTAGGCGATGTAGAGAGGGGCCTCGGAACACCAAAAACACCGAGAGGGGGACTTCGCCATGTTATCGCTCAAGGGTGATCGTTACCGGACCGTCGTTGACCAGGGAGACGCGCATGTAAGCGCCAAAGATCCCGGTCTCAACCTTTGTAACGGGAGTTTTTCGTAAGGCATCAACGAAGGTGTCGAAGAGGTGAGAAGCCGTGGCGGGTTCGAGGGCTTGAAAAAATTCCGGGCGCCGCCCCTTAGCGGTATCCGCGTAGAGTGTGAATTGAGAGATGGCGAGGATCTCTCCACCAACGTCGAGGATATCCTTATCGAATCGCTTCTCGTCATTCTCAAAGATTCTCATCCTCACGATCTTATCGACCATCGGCTGAATACATGCTGCGGTGTCTCCCTTGCCGAATCCGACGAGGAGCACAAATCCATGTTTGATGGCCCCGACGATCTTCTCGTCGACGGTGACGTTCGCTTGTGAGACGCGCTGCAGAACTACTTTCATAGGCGGAGGTTAGCCCACGTTGGGCGGTAGCTAAAGATAGAGGAGCGCGTGAGCGTACGTTTGTTCACCGTTTGGAGAGACATCGGGTGGGGGATGTTGTCCGCGAGGGAAACGAGGCAGTGCCCCACGTGAACGTGCTCGTGCTCGTAAACGTGCACGTACCCGAGAATTTAGGGGGATACGTTCACGTTCACGAGCGCTCGGTGGCGGTTGAGGGCTAGGTTGTTAAAATACCTACAAATAATACTGGGCGCCCTTTGCGGCTCATTGAATAAATACAAATAATTACATACGATAGAGGGTATCGTATGTTGAAGCAGAACTGGCGACTTATCTCCCGATTGGAGCGGATTGGTGACAACCTGATTATCGTCGCCGCGTTCTTCGCTGCCTACTACGGTCGTGATTCTCTCATCTTTTGGAACGATATCCTCGATCTCTCACTTCCCTTCGCCGGTGAGACCCTGGCGCCACTAAAGGATTACGTTCTCGTGCTCTTGATTGGGCTGATTGGGTACGCCGTGACGCTGAATATGTTGGGTGCCTACGGCAGCATGCGCCTCAGCTCGGTGTGGAGACTCTTCCGGGTGTCATTCATGAGTGGATGCGGCGTGTTTCTCATCCTCGCCGCCGTTCTCTTCGTGTTGAAACTAGATATCAGTCGATCGTTCCTCGGGCTCTTCGTCCTTGTAAGCACCTGTGGTCTCACCCTTGAACGCTATCTCGTGTTTAAGTTTTTGCGGTACTGGCGTCGCAAGGGCAGAAACTTTCGGAACGTCATCGTGTGTGGAATAGGGGAGCAGGCCGTACGCATCGCTCGTGAGCTTACCAGCCGTCCGGAATTGGGAATTCACGTTCGAGCGTTCGGGGATCTCAGGGCGACCGATGCGCACCAAGCCGCGGCGATTCATCAGTTCCGTCTGGACCTACGGGGAATCGTTCAGGTGGGGCGAATCTTGGTTGGATCGGAGATGATCGCGAAGGCCTTGGAGGACTATGTGATCGACGAGGTTATCTTCGCCGATGTTGTGGAGGTGATGCCTCAAGTTGAGGAGATGGTGTTGATGTGCGCCGAGCAGGGGGTACGTACAACCATAGCCGCCGATCTCTTTAGTATCGGGCTCGTCAAATCCGGGATCAGTTATTTCGGTTCTATGCCTCTGATTCACTTTCAGACCCCACCTGGGGACTCCTGGGAGCTTGTGGTTAAACGGATGATCGATATCGTTGTATCGGCGACCGCCCTTGTTGCGCTTTCGCCGTTCTTTCTCCTTTTGGCCCTCGGAGTGAAGACGACGCCAGGGGAGGTCCTCTTCAGGCAGACCCGAGTGGGGCTGAACGGTAGACTCTTTGAGATGCTTAAATTTAGGTCGATGTGCACCGGTGCTGAGGCCGCGCTGCATCAGCTCAAAGAGAGGAACGAGATGCAAGGACCCGCGTTCAAGATGAAGAACGATCCACGGATTACCACCTTCGGGCGCTTCATGCGTCGATTTAGTCTCGATGAGTTGCCGCAACTGTGGAACGTTCTCATCGGGGATATGAGTCTCGTAGGTCCACGTCCTCCGATTCCTGGTGAGGTAGGTCTCTATGAGCGAAGGTCACGTCGTAGACTCTCGATGAGGCCCGGGCTGACCTGCACCTGGCAGGTCAGTGGACGGAATGATATTAAAGATTTTGAATCGTGGGTAAAGCTCGACCTGCACTACATCGATAATTGGTCGCTGACCGGCGATCTTCTGTTGTTGCTTCGAACGATTCCAGCTGTATTGCTCGGGACGGGGGCGCGGTAGGGAAGGGTTTCGCCTCGCTTTCCTAGGAATCGAGCTTCTTATTGAGCCGCTCGATATCGAGTCCCTTCGCGATATCTATTAAAATCTGAGATCGCTTGTAGCTCAAAATGGTGAG
>JAULVA010000140.1:0-2047 GCA_032111275.1 Bdellovibrionota bacterium | reverse complement strand
GGTGAGGTTGATCACCCCATTTTGCGCTATTGGGATGACGAGGGACGCTCCTCCCTTCTGGAGCTCGTACAGGGTGCCTTCGCCAACTAGAAGGGGGATTGGTTTCTCTCCTACTATATTGAGCATCGGGGGGCGAAGTCGACGAAACTCTTCCAGCACGTTCGCTTCAACGAGGGGCGCGATACTTGGGTGTGGAATCATAATCGTAAGTCGGGCTGTATCACGATCTCCATTCATGAGCTCGACCTCCGCGGTCACGAAGTCCGGGGAGCGTGAACTGCGGGGCCTTTTATAGTGCATGTACGGAAGTTTCGCGCCCGCCCAATTGAGCAACTGGTGTGGAGCGTTGCTTGAGGTCCAGATTGAGGCGAAATTGCTGGTCGGATCGATGCCACGGAGCCATTGATTGACCGGCGGCGATTTTTTTCCCTTCTCCTTGATGGTTTTGCTTACCTTAAAGTCCTGCATCGCCTTCGAGTCAATCAGGTTGTCGAGGGTCTCGCCATCGCAGGGCGTAGAGGGGTGAAGTATCCAAGCGGCTATGAAGAGGATGAGTGGAGCCTGGGAGATATGTCTCATGAGTAATCTAGTCCGCGCTCGTTTCATCGGTGGACCGCGTTGAGGAGAGCCGTTTGCGCAGACGCCCAAGCCGCGTGGCGGGACCATGACTTTGTTTAATACAGAAATTTTCGAGAGAGGTGATTAATCCTTCCTCACCCCCTTTCGCGAAGGTGTGCGCGAGGTCGGCGGCTCGAGAGAGCGCCGCCATCGCGTGAGGAAGGGCTCGTTTCGCGGTCTCGAACTGCTTGGCTTGGCGGAATACGGTCGCGAGACGATCAACGCTCGTCATCATCATCGCCACAAGCGCCTCGTTTCTATCCTTAGCGCCGAGCACGCTATCTGAAATAGGTTCTCCCTTCGTCGCCATAACCACCGCCGAATCAACGCCGTCAAAGGTGAACGGCTTAACTAAATAGCCACGGGCTCCGACCACGAGGAGGTCAAAGACATCGTCGACATTGGGGTTAGCGGATGCGGGTAACGCGATAATCGAGCTATCGATCTCAAAAACCTTCGTCAGCCAGGCCCGCATCGGATATGAGGGATTCTTTCTGGCGTCAAAAATAATGTGGGTGAATTGTCGGGAGGTGAGTTTCTCTAGAGCTATATGATGATTTGGAGCGTCGAAGACACTGCTAAAGCCAAGACTCTTGAGCGCCTCACGCATGTGATTCGCGTCACCTGGATCGTTCTCCACCACGAGAACGGTGCACGAGGCCCTCTCGACCGGGCTCATTTTGAGCGTCTTCTCTTTCATAATCCTTTGCGCGCGGTATACGCCGAGTACTCTCGGGCCGCGCCTGCATCTGAGAACGCCTCATCACACCTGATGTCCCGTGCAACGGTTAACGCAGAGTGGAGCTTCCCAGATATTTTCTATCCGTTCTCAATTGTCGTCACGGTGCGGCGGTTTCTAAAGTCTTTCGGTGATAAATTTTCTGACGTCAGCCACAGATCGGGGATGTTTGGTCATGAAGGGCGTGAAGTCGAGGGGTTACGCTTACTAACGTGAGTTGGGAAGGGGTACCTAAACGCTCTAAAACGCTCGGGCCCGAGCAGGGATTAAAGCCGAGGGCCGTAACTACCTGAAGAGCCAATGCGTCGGCGGCTACCTCAGCCGCTATGCCACCGTTAATGCCGTGGCCTAAGGCCACATGGGCTACCTCGTGGGCGAGTACAAAGGCGAGCTCGGAGCGATCCGTGACACGAGCCACGAGGGCATCGGTGAGTACCACCTCTCGACGCTTTCTAGCAAAGGCGTTTGGGGTTCTGGACTCGACGATGGTGAGCTTTTCGGGCGTATGGTATCCCCGAACCTCAAAGTACCGAGTAATCGTGAGGAAGAGGCTCACGGTTTGTTGGTTCGGGATGGGCGAGCCTGGCATCGAAGGGCCGGTACCCTCACTCGTTTTCACGGTTTCCGCTACGGAGCTCTCCCGGTACGGAGCGCCCTGCGAAAAATGAGATCTCTCGCGAGCCGTTATCC
>JAULVA010000139.1:0-3219 GCA_032111275.1 Bdellovibrionota bacterium | reverse complement strand
CGAGCTCTTTTCTCTGTTGGGTATGGCCGATGATCGATGACACAGCACTATTGTAGGATTAATCGCTGATGGACGGAAGAGCAAAGGCCACCGGTTATATGCCGCACGCCTTGGCAGCCTCCGCGCACAGCTGCTCGGGGCTCTTTGTGGCGTTCAGCACGAGAAACGGAACCGCTGATTCCTTCGCGCATTCGAGGAATCCCTCTCGTATCCTCGTATGGAAGGCGATCTCCTCGTCCTCAAACGCGTCTCGAGCGGCTGAGTTGCGGGCGGCGATTCGCTTGAATGCCTCCTCGGGGGGTAGATCAAGGAGGATGACGAGGTCAGGAACCGTTCCCTGGATGGCGAGAGCGTTTGCTTGGTCCAGGAGGGTACGGTCTATGCCTCGGCCGTGTCCCTGAAAGGTCAGGGTGGAGTAGATAAATCGGTCCGTTAGCACCCAGGTTCCTCGCGCCAGGTTCGGGCGGATGACCTTATCTACATGCTCGGCTCGGTCCGCGGCGAATAGAAGAAGCTCGGCGCGGGAGGATTTTTTCTCTCCGTTCCAATCGAGAAGAAGTTTCCGGATCTCAACGCCGAGTGGCGTACCGCCGGGCTCTCGTGTGTCACGCACAGCGCGGCCAGACGCCGCGAGCTTTGCTGAGAGAAGCTTGTGGAGGGTTGTCTTTCCACACCCATTAATGCCCTCAAAGGCTATGAATGCGGGAGCTTTGGCGAGGGTGAAGTCGGAAGTAACGAGCATATACCGGGAGAGTGGTACTGTAAGTGATGAGTCGTGTACAGACCCTTTACCCCGGGATCTCCTCAGTTTAGGCGAGGGCCTGAGCTATTCTTTTGAATAGCAGTGGGCCTTGCAGCGTCAACCGCTTAGGTAGACGACCTTGGGGGATGTGGTGGTTTTTGGAACCCCTCTCCGAGGAGGAACAAAGAGAGCAGAGAGGTCGTAAATTGGTTCTGCTGGGATGGATAACTTCCTGCCAGTGCCCCTCTTTTGGTGTCGTCTTTCACCCATGCGGCCTTTAAGCCATTGTATTGTCTACGTAATTTTTCATATTGCGGCAATTTCCCGTTCTTGGAATAGTGACCAACGTGGACGTTAGTCCGTTTGAACGTAAAATGTGGAGATTCGTATGAAAAAGATGATTCTCGCCGCCCTTCTTGCAGTAGGCGGCGCTACAACAGCTTCAGCTGATCCGTTGATGAAGTACACGTATGCTGACGTATCGTACCAGTGGGCACACGTTGATGCTGAGGGCGTCAACGATTCCAATGGAGTTGATAGTAAGATTTCTTACAGCCCAATCGAGAACTTCGCTCTTGAGGGTGGTTACAACTACGCTAACTCTGGTTTCACTGGAGCTAGCACAAACCTCAACCAGAGTTTCTTCCGTTACGGCGTAGCTGGTTACTACTCATACTGCAATGGTATCGACTTTGTAGCTCGTGTTGGAGGAAGTGCTGTAACCCTCGATTCTTCAGCAGGCGATGCTGATGACAACGGCGTATACAGTGGACTTGCTGTTCGTCACCAGCTCACTGACACCGTTGAGGTTGACGCTGAGGCTCTTTACGACAACGTAAACAGCATCTACAACGTGTCAGGTGGTCAGTGGACATACACTGGAACCCTTCTCAACACGTTGACTGAGGACCTCGCTCTCAAGCTCACAGCTGGGATCGATGCTGACTCAGACATATTCCTTACAGGCGGTCTCCGACTTGCTATGTAATCTTTAGCTACATGTTAAAGGAAAAAGCGCTCCGAAAGGGGCGCTTTTTTTTTGCGTACGCTTGAGCGAAAAGTGGCTCCATCCTTGGGAAAAGTGTTCCCCTAGAGACATTAAGGTGCTAATAAATCAATGTTTTCAATTTGCTAAGGTGTCCTACGCTGGTCTAGGCGTGCTGAACTGTGTTGCGCATGTCTTGTGTCATCTTCGGCTCTCAGGCCCCCTTTGTGCGCAGCGGCACGTCACGTTATCAACGTATCGTGAAGCTTTCTCTCGGTAGTTGAGGAGTTCTAATGGCTACAATTAAAACAAGTCTTCAAAACGAGTCGCGTGATCGTTACCTCACCTACGCTCTGAGCGTGGTATCTGGTCGAGCGCTCCCCGATGTTCGTGATGGCCTCAAGCCGGTACAGCGCCGCATTCTCTATGCGATGCTCCAGAACCTCAACCTTAAGCCCTCCTCCAGTCACCGTAAGTCAGCGGCCGTAGTGGGAGAGGTGCTCGCGCGTTTCCATCCACACGGAGACGTGGCGTGCTATGAGGCGATGGTTCGAATGGCTCAAGACTTCTCCCTTCGCTATCCCCTTGTGGACGGTCAGGGTAACTTCGGTTCCCTCGATGGTGATAACGCCGCCGCGTATCGATACACAGAAGCGAAGTTGCGCGACCTCGCGCTCGAGGTAATCGGGGAGATCAACGAGGAAACGGTCACGTTTCGCGACAACTTCGACGCTACCGTAGTTGAGCCTGTCGTTTTGCCAAGCCGCGTGCCGAATCTCCTCATCAACGGCGCGACCGGTATCGCGGTTGGAATGGCAACGAGCATTCCACCTCACAACCTTAAAGACACGATCAAGGCGATCGTCGAGCTCGCCAAAGATCCGGAGCTCACGACGTCGAAGCTGACAAGTATCATCAAAGCCCCCGACTTCCCGACCGGATGTAACATTCTCAACTCCCAGAAAGAGCTCGTGGAGATGTACGAGACCGGTCGGGGATCCGTTCGTATGCGAGGAGAGTGGGCTGTAGAGGAGCAGGCTCGCGGCAAGCAGGTTATCGTCGTTTCCTCGATCCCCTACGCCGTGAACAAGGCTACCGTTGTCGAGCGAATCGCCGGACTCATCGTTGATCGTAAGGTTCCACAGCTTGTAGACGTTCGTGATGAGTCGACCAATGAGGTTCGTATCGTTCTCGAGCTCGCGACTGGCGCGGATCCAGAGGTCGCGATGGCATACCTCTTTAAGAACACCCCACTTGAGTCGAACTTCGCGGTTAACCTTACCGCGCTTGTGCCGGTGCAAGGTGGCTCGACTCGCCCTGAGCTCCTCTCGCTCAAAGGATGTTTAAAGCACTTCCTCGATTTCCGAATGGAGGTAACGGAGAAGCGTTTGCAGTTTGAGCGCAGGCAGCTCCTCGATCGAATTCACATCTTGGAGGGATTAGTAACGATCTATGACGCCCTTGATGAGGCGATTAAGATCGTGCGCAAGAG
>JAULVA010000138.1:11640-30907 GCA_032111275.1 Bdellovibrionota bacterium | reverse complement strand
TTGAGTACGAGAGCAACAGCGCCGCGCGTGAGGCACAGCGACGACAAGAGGTGAGTGGTAAGATCCTCAAGATCATCGTGCGGGAGGCGGCCGCGCATGGTGCCTCCTCAGTGGAGGTCCTTACCGTTGATGGAAAAACTCGCTACCAGTTTGTGACCTCGCATAGCCGAACGGCTACCGGGGGGATTCGCGCGGAGGTCGTTCAGGATCTTCTGCGCTATCTCTGTTCCCTTGAAGATGGTGTCTTACGGTCGGAAGAGCATGGCGATATCGTACTCCGTTCTCTTGGTAGCGTTTCTAACTTTCGATTGTCGTGGGGAGCGTCTCTGGTACTCCGAAAAGAAGTCAGGCTAGATAGCGCGCGGGGGCAGGAAGGGGGTGTTCCCGCCATTGCCCTAGCGGGATCTCGTGGAAGTGTCTCTGACGCCTATCTTATCGACGAGAGCTCTCACGGTCATCCCGTACTCGTTGTTGATGATAATCCGATGTTCTGTCGCGTCCTTGAACGATTGCTTCGCCGTGAGGAGGTGATCCCGTTTTTCGCGGATAACGGAGTGCGCGCGCTTGAGAAATTGGAGAGCGCTGACGCGGTGATGCCGAAGGTCATCATTTGCGATCTTCATATGCCGGTGATGAACGGGCGAGAGCTTCTTGCCCGACTCAAGAACGATGAGCGCTTCAAGCAGATCCCTGTCGTCATGCTAACCTCTGATGATGATGTCGATGCTGAGCTTCAGTTGCTCGCCAGTGGTGCCGACGCGTTTGTTTCCAAGGGAAAGGATCCGAGGGTGCTTACGGCTCAGGTGCGCAGGTTGCTTAAACGACCCTCTCTGGTGGAGGCGGCCTAATGCGTTCGACCCACCTCGCGCTGAGTCGGGCGCTCACATTCTGCTGTGGCGTCGAACCGTTTGATGTTGAGAGTTTCCTCCATCGGGCTATGTGGGAGCTTCATCACTCCCTTGAGATAGATGTGGCGGCGATAGCGATAGTGATAAGGCGGACGGATGGCTCTTGTTTCGTTGGTCGCTCGCACGAGTATCACACGCTACCCGCTGAAACGCTCCTTGGGATGTTGGTTGAGGGTAATAATAGCGGGTTCACGTGTCGGGTTCGCGATCACGCATTGGACACCGTCAGGTTCCTCGACGCGAGGTTTCGAACCTCCGTGCTCGCTCGTGTTGGGTTGCCGAATTCCCTCGAATCCGGGGCCGATGCCGCTCTCTGGCTGGGCTTGTCTGGTTGCGCTCATCCGGGTTTGGTCACCACTGCTGAGGGTCTAGCGAGAGAGGTTAGTGAGTGGCTTTTGTGGTACGGAGAGATTATTGAGGCAACTCAGCGATCGACGGCTGAGCAGGGGCGTTTACAGCGACAGGTCTCCGACATGGTATCGCTTATCCATGATGCTCGCGCGCCGCTTGGGGTTCTACGATATCTCACTCGTTTCGAAGGTGATGCGGAGTCAATCATGTCGATGCGCAAGGAGCTTCAGTATCTTGAAGAGATCCTCTCGCAAGGCTCGCCTCACTCACCGCGCAGCTCTCCGATCTCTTGTTGTGAGGTCGGCGAGGTTATCTCGCGTGTGCGCCGAAGGCACGACTCAGAGCACGAGACCACCATGCTAACGGTCGATGTTGAGTATCGCCCGTTCTATGCGCGGTTTCCCGCGCTCGATCTTGAGCGAATCATAACGAATCTTGTTAGTAACGCTCGGCGCTACGCGCCACACTCTCAGATAGGAATACGGGTCGAGGAGGCTAAGGAGAGTATCGTTGTCTCGGTGCGAGATAATGGACCTGGCATTCCTCGAGCGACCCTTGAAGCGCTTCAGCGAGGGGAGGTAGTCTCTCCCGGGAGTACGTCGGGCTGGGGCGTTGGTCTGCGCAGTTGCGTGCGTCGCGCTCGCTCTTTGGGGGGAGATGTTTCGATACGCTCGGCAAGGGGAGAGGGGACGTGTGTTGCGGTGACATTGCCTCGTGGAGAAGCTCCCTACGAAGCGCCGGCGCTCCAGGTGGCGGATGGTGGCACACGAGAGCCAGGCATGTCGCATCGGTTAGATGTTTGTATTGTCGATGACGACAAAGAGCACGGGGCATCTCTCGCGAAGGTTCTTAACTCGTGTGGTTTTATTGTCCAGCACGTCGAGGGGGTGCGTGAGCTCCTAGATACCCTACATGAGCGCGAAGTCGCATCTATTCTCTGTGATGCGCATATGCCTGATGGTGGCGCTGAATATCTGTTGCCAATTGTGACGGCGCTTCCTCGAGCGCCCCAAATCGCCGTCGTGAGTGGAGATTCATCGGATGAATATCTCTATCGCTTGGCGGGGCTTGGTGCTCAGGCTTTCTTCGCTAAGCCTGTCCATGTAGACGAAGTAGTCTCTTGGATTCAGGCCGGCGGAGGTCGATCGAGAGGACCTTGAGGATCGGACAGTTCCAGGCGCAGTGCCGCTGCTGAGCAAAAGCACGCGACAGTGGGGTTTTGCTCAGCCCCGCTACACCGGCTTCGAAAGTCGAGTGTCGATCGGCTGTCCGAGGAGCGGTGGGAGATCCGGATGGTGTTGCTTTCCACCCTGTGAGTGAACGATCTGCTGCTTCGAACGTTGAATGTCCGTTTGAAGATGCATGAGAGCGTCGAGAACGGTCTCCGGACGTGGAGGACATCCAGGGATGTACATGTCGACGGGGATGATCTTATCGATACCAGCGACAGTTGTGTAGTTGTCGTAGAATCCTCCGGATGACGCGCACGCCCCGAAGGCGACAACCCACTTAGGCTCAGCCATCTGCTCGTACACCCGAAGGAGTACCGGCGCGAGTTTGTGGTTTACGGTGCCTACAACCCACAGAAGGTCTGATTGACGAGGGGTGAAACGGGGAAGCGCCGCTCCAAAACGATCGGTGTCGTAGTGCGAGCAGTTTACTGACATGAACTCCATGCCGCAGCAGGCGGTCACGAATGGGTAAGAGAAGAGGGAATACTTTCGTGCCCATCCGAGCGCGCTCTCAAGTGTCGTCGTGAAAAAACCAGATTGGTCAGCCGAATAAACCATGTGAACTCCATCCGTACATCTGCAAGGCGCGGTGTAAAAACCGCAGTCCCTATTACTATATAATATGTCGATCTCCCGCAAATCGCTATTCACCCGCAACCGCGTGTTGGAATTAGCAAACATCAGGTCGGGAACGAGCTAAGCGGTGTCTGCGCGAGCTAAGCACCGAAAGGTTTGTAAGTTATTGAAAATAGTTGGTATTTCCTCTGGATGGCACCCAGGAGTAGGTGCGGAGACACTACTCAACCGGAGGAATATCCGGGACTCCATCCCTTATGATAGGCTCGCCTTCACGACTCTCCCGTACAGAATGTTATGTCAGCAACCCCATCGATGACCCCTCAACAAAAGGAGCTAACCGACACGAAGAGTTCGGGGCTCGCCGCGTACCGTCGTCTCGCCGTCGGAAAGGCATCGACCCTCTATTTTATCGCGTACGAAGCGGCGCAGCTTCTCTTTGGTAACCTTCCGGGGCTCTTGGGTTTCGCGAGCCGCGCGTTGGTATATCCCGGACTCTTTAAATCGTGTGGGCATCGACCGGCGCTCGGGCGTGGCGTCTTGGTACGCATCCCTCGCCAGATCTCGCTTGGCAGCGGTGTGTTGATCGATGATGGGGCTTCGCTCGATGTGCGAGGAGACGACGCCTCAATTACGATCAAGGACAGGGTCAGTATCGGAAGGCTCTCCACGATCGCCGCGAAGCACGGCCACATCACGCTCGGGGATGGATGTAACATCGGTTCATACTGCCGCATCGCCACGCAGTCCCGCGTTCATATCGGGGAAAGCGTACTCATAGGTGCGTATTGTTATGTTGGACCCGGTAATCATACGGGGGGTGGAGAGGACTCTCCCCTGATTGAACAGCCGATGGAGATTAAGGGGGGCGTCTCTATTGGAGACCACGCCTGGTTAGGCGCTCGGGTCACCGTGATGGATGGGGTGAAGATCGGTGCTCATGCCGTTGTTGGGGCTCACTCATTCGTGAAGGACGATGTGCCGGATTATGCCGTCGTCGTGGGCACTCCAGCCAAGATAGTTGGCTCCCGCAAGCCAGCGGCCGCGCAAACCCACCCTGGGTAGCCGGAGTAATCCGTTTGTCGGGGCCTCGTAGCTCCGGTAAGGTATCGCCATGCGTCGGATCCTTATCTTTATCCTTTGCGTTGGAATCCTCGCCCTTATCGGAGGCGGCTTCGTGGTCGTGCGCGACTTCAATCGCACTTTCCCGCAGCTTCGGCCCGGTGTGTACGCGGGGACCCTCATTCCGAGCGATCCAGGACAACCGATTCCGTGGTGGGTAGAGTCATCGGTTGGTAGCTCTGACATCTTCGTTTCGGTTGGCGCGCCGGGTTTTTCAGCGCAGCGAGGAGTTATCGTTGAGCCCTCAAGTAAGACACGGCTTCCCCTGATCGTTTCCGGTTCGGAGCGTCGTTTCCGCATCATTGGGCGCGAAGATGATAGTGGAAGTTATCAAGGCGATTACACCGATCCAATAACCGGCGCGCGTGGAACGTGGGAATTGAGACGATATGAGATTCCAACGCTTGAAATGATGGAAAAAGAGGATCTGATTGAGTGGGTCACTACGTGGCAGGCGTTGCGCTCCGTGGAGACGAAGATCGAGGAGGTAAAAACCTCCTATGACACCGATGAGGGCAGGATAGAGAAATTGCACCGGTATGCCGTGGAGGGGGACTCCTTACAGAAAGCCGCGAATTCGCGCCTATCATCGACCGCTTCCGCGCTTGAAGAGTTGCGGGCGAGGAACACCGCCAAGAGAGGCGAGTTAGATGGATTGCTGCGAAATATTGATATTAGTAAGCGTGTGTCGAGTGAAGGTCGACTCGTTGAATTAAGTCGTGAAAGTATCACTCGTGAGGGACGATGGATCGAGCAGGCGTTACATATCGCCGCGCCCGATGTTTCAGGGAACTTCGACGCGGCATATGAGCGCGCGTTAAAGGTACAAGCGCTGCAGGATCAGATAGCGGATGAGCGTGGGCTCATTCGCAATTTAACCGAAGGTCCTCGCTATCGAGGACGGGAAACTGAACGTGAGAGCGAGGAGGCCTTCTACAATGAACTCCAATAAGCTCGTATCGCTCCTCGTCGTGATTGTGGTGGCGAACGTTCCGCACGCGTTTGCGGCTCCCGCTCCCGTAACGGTGGCGCAGATCGTTGAGTTCGCCGCTGTTCCTGATGAAGCGGTGGTGGTGGTTTCGCAGGGTGACAAGGTCGTTGAGGTTGTGCCGGCTGCCACTGTTGTGCAGGCCGGCTCCTCCTCCGTGATGGTGGTGGGACGGGTGACCCTTCCCATTGAGGGTGGACCCTACAAGGCTCTCTTTACGTTGAAAGCGAAAACCGGGGAGGTCGGCTCGTCCGTTCGTGAAATTAAAGATGTGCGTCTTGAGCCAGCGGTGCTCCTTGATGTCACTGAGCTCAAGCGTCGGCTCGGTGAGCAGAAGGCGGAGCTGCACAAGTGGGATACGCAGGCAAACGAGCAGCGGTCGCGGCTTAAAAAGATACAGCAGCAAGCTGATACCCTCTCAAGTGTTGGCAAAATTATTGATACGGATGAGGAGTTGCGAGCGGCCAAGGACGAGAACGCTGGTCTGGTCGCATCTATCTCGCTTGCTGAAGCTCGACAACACGCTTTGAAGACTCGCGAAACCCCTCCCAACTTCAAAAAACGGGAGGCGGAGTTATCCACCTACCTCAATACGCTCTCCACTGAGCTTAAAGCGTCGGAAGAGGGAGGGGCCTTCGATGGAGCTTCGAAGGAGCTCCAGGCGAAAGAGGATCTCATTGAGGCCACTAAGTACGAACACCTCGACCTTCTGAAGGATGAGCTCGCGGAGCTTCGACGAAAACGTGAGGCGTTGGAGCGGAAGGCGGGGGAGTAGGATAAGGGGAGCCTTGCCGATGAGTCCGGAGGGCCCCTGTCCTCAGGGGCCGGAAGCCGCCATGAAAGATTCGTGCAGCACCGGCCCGTCAGGAGACGGGCCCTCCGGATTTTGTCGCGGGAGCTGCCCCGTCTGCCCCTCACAATCGTCCTTTTCCCTTCGAGCGTTTTCTACTAGGGTAACTCCGTGGAAATAGGTCAGAAACATGCGTTGCAACCGCTCGTCGATGCCATCGTCAAACGACGCATGGTGGAGCCGTCTATCTTCCTCTTAGAGATGTGTAAGCCCCTGGTCGGATGTTTCCGGGAGCTCTATGGCATGAGTGAGCCGCTCCTTCATACGTTGCTCGGTAGCTCCTTAGCGCCGGCGTTAAAGCGGGCGCTCCAGTCTTCTGATGACACTGAGGTGTTAATTCGAGCACTCGAGGATGCCCGCGATAGTGGGAAGAGCGTTGATAATCTATGAGCGGTCTTGAGCACATTACACCCGGGGTACTCGTTATCCTCCTGATCGCTGGGTTCCTGCTCCATCGCGAGTTAAAGCGTGTTGGGGGTGGATATCATCACTTTATCCGCCGTATCCCAGGGGTCGATGCCGTTGAAGGGGCCGTTGGTCGGTGCGCCGAGTTAGGTCGACCGGTGGTATTCACTACCGCTCTCACGGAGATTGGCCCTGTTCTCTACGCCTGTCTCGGAGTACTCCATGCGGTCGCGCGAAAGGTCGCGCAATACAAACTAAAATTGATCGTGCCACAATATTCTCCAGAGGCGATGGCGCTCGTCGAGGACACCGTTCGAGAGGCCTACCGGGATGTCGGCAGGGGGAGCTCATTCGATCCGGACGGCATCAAGTTTCTTTCCAGTGAGCAGTTCGCCTTCGCGTCGGGATATATGGGACTCATTCATCGCGAAAACGCGGGTGCCGCGTTTATGTTTGGCGCGTTCGCGGCGGAAGCGCTCGTGTTAGCTGAAGCTGGACAGCAAGTGGGCGCTCAGCAGGTCGCGGCGAGTGTGAGTCCTGAGCAGATCGCGTTCTTCATCTGCACGTGTGACTACACCCTAATAGGAGAGGAACTCTTCGGGGCCTCCGCGTACCTAAGCAGAGAGCCTGTTCAGGTCTCTACTCTAGCGGCGCAGGATCGATTGAAGCTTCTCTTCGTGGGATTAATCGTTGTGGGGGTTCTCTTGGCGACACTGCAAGCCTGGTATCCGGGTCTCACCGCGTGGATGCCCGATAAACTCTTATCCGTTGGTTGGAGCGCGCTCACATGGTAACCCCCCAATCAACTGATTCACGAGCGAAGCTCATTCGGATCTTTACCTTTCTCGGAGGAGTCTACTTTTTCCTCTACTTCGTCCTTCCTGAGAGCGCCGTCACCGCTATCGGGATTAAGACTCACCATGAGCAGATCTCGAACGGATTTATCGTCATCGGGGCTATGGCCGTTGGTCTCGGGATCTTCAATATCGTTCGCGCTCACGGTTCCCGCGTCGTGTTTCATCGTCCAGGATGGTTTAATAGCTTTGCGCTCCTCGTGGGACTCGCCGCCATTATCTCGGCTACCGCGGTGCAGTGGATGGAGAACACTCGGAACTCAAAGGACATTCGCTCAGTTCAAGTTCTTGGTGAATTCGCGACTCGCATCGCAGAGGACGTGAAGATCCCTCCAACGGATCGAGTGGTCCCACCTCTCGCTCAGCGTATCGCCGCTCTCGTGCAATACGGAGATGAGCGTATGGAATTGATTGAGTCTCACACAAATCTCTCCGTGGAGTCGGGCACGAACGGAGCGGCTAGCGTTCTTGTCGGAGAGGTTCGAGAGCGTCTCGCTGCGACGCGTGGTGAACTAAGCGAGTTGCGAGGGGCCTCATGGGAGCGTTTAACAGATGAAAACGAGGCGCTCCTGACGCAGTTCTCTCAAAACACGGCGAAGCTGGCGAGCTCCTATTCAATTATTAAACGCTCCCATGACGCTCACAGCACCTCACAGAAGGTATACGATTTTCTCTTCGATGGACTGTTCAATCAATTAGGGTCCGCCATGTTCGCCTTGCTTGGTGTCTACATCGCGGCCGCGGCGTATCGAGCGTTTCGAGTGCGGACGGTCGAATCCGGTCTGATGATGATGGCGGCGGTTATTGTAATGCTTGGTCAGATCTCATTTGGCAAAGAGATTTACGAGAATATGCCATCACTTCGGCAGTGGCTTCTAGAGGTTCCGAATAGCGCCGCATTCCGAGCTATCCGTCTCGGAGCCGGAGTGGCTGGATTGATGCTCGCTATTCGTATGTGGCTCTCTATAGAATCGAAGTCTTTCTCGTCGGGGCGTAAGTGATGGCCGGACGTCGATTAATATATCTTATCATGATCCTCGCGGTTGGTCTTCCTATCGTGTTCGGTATCTCTCAGAAGCCATCGCGCCTCGTCTCCGCTGAGCGGATGTACGACGTTGTCGAGCAGGTTCGCATGGAGCCAGGAGAGGTCGCGCTGGTATGGTTCGATTTCGGACCGAACACAATAGCGGAGAATGGGCCTCAAGCGCAGGTTCTGCTCGAACACCTTTTTCGGCGTAGAATACCGGTGATCCTTCTCTCCCAGTACCAACAAGCGGAGCGATTTCTCACCAGCATCCCAGCCCAGGTGGCTAAGCGCCTTGAAGCAGAGTCTCCGGGCCAACACTGGAGGTATGGAGAGGCGTGGGTTAACGGCGGTTTTCGCCCGGGTGGGGCTATCTTCATCCAATCGATGGTCAACGCCACAGATATCTCAAAGTTCCTCGGCCGAGACGTGAACGGTATGCCTATCTCGAACTATCCTACCTTCTCGGCAATCGGCGGTGTTGAACGGGTGAAGCTCGTGGGGGAGGTTACGGGTCTTATCGGTGTCTTGGATAATATCATTCAGTTCTTTCAAAAAAATGAGTATCGACCAACGATCGTACACGGATGTACCTCTATCACGATTCCTGAGGCGTACATCTTCCTCGATTCAGGTCAGATCAAGGGGCTTCTTGAGGGTATAGCTGGGGCCGCCTGGTACTCGGAGATTCTCAAGGAGCACTTCCCACAAAGTGAGAATAAAGAGCTGCTGGTTATTAATACGGCATTAAGCGCCGCGCATATCGTTCTGATACTGCTTATCATATTTGGAAATATCGTGCCGTTCGTTGAGCGATGGAGGGGTACCAATGGATAGTTCCTCCGCTTGGTCTCTCGCCTCGGTCCTCGTTGGAGGGCTCGCCACCCTCGCGATCTTCAGCTTCCTAATAAAGGAGAACGCTTTTTATCGCTTTTTCGAACATCTCTTTATCGGTATCGCCTCCGGGCTTGGACCGATGTTGATCCTTCGAGACTTCCTGTGGCCCAACATTATTGAGCCGATGCTCGGTCTCACGGTGGTTACCTATCCGGATGGGACTCAATCAGAGCCGTACCAACCACTCTATCTCCTCTACCTCATTCCGATGGTATTCGGGTGTCTCTACTACTTCATCTATTCCCAGCGGTATTCGTGGCTCGCGAAGCTCGTGATAGGGTTCACCCTCGGCGCGAGTGGCACTCTGGCGATCCGGGGCTTCTTCGCGGAGGCTGTGCCTCAGATCGCGAGCAGCTTTAAGCCACTTGTCGTTTTTGTTGATGGAAATCTCTCGCTCGTCGAGAGCCTCAACAACGTGTTCTTCGTCGCGACCCTGCTCTTGGTGCTCAACTATTTCTTCTTTACCTTCGGCAAAGAGGGATCTCTTCAAAGTAAGATGGCTCCTTTTGGGCGACCTCTCCTCATGGTGTGTTTCGGAGCCTTTTTCGGTTCAACGGTTATGGCTCGTTTGGCGCTTCTCGTTGAACGGGTGCAGTTTGTCGTGCGTGACTGGGTCGCCGCGGTCGGTGGTGTTGTGGGGCTTGGATAACGCATGAAAACCAACCCTAATGACCTCAAGACCGTCCTCGTAACCGATTGCGGTTCGACCACCACGAAGGCTTTGCTCTTTGAGCGGCGTCCGGATAGGTGGCACCAGACATTTCGAGGTGAAGCTCCCACAACCGTTGAGGAGCCAACCGCGGATGTCACGATCGGCGCTGTGAATGCCTTTACTGAAGTTCAAGAGTTGAGCGGGCGTCCGATCGTAAGTGAAGGAGATGCCCCCTTTGTCGTGACAACGAGCGATCCCGCTCAAGGAATTGACCTCTATCTCTCGACCAGTTCGGCGGGTGGTGGTCTACAGATGCTCGTGGCGGGAGTTGTTCACAACATCACGACCGAATCGGCTGAGCGCGCAGCCCTCGGGGCTGGCGCAATCGTGATGGAATCGGTCTCCGCGGATGATGGACGCGAGGACTATGAGCGGATTGAGAAGATACGACATATCAAGCCCGATATCGTGCTGGTAACCGGCGGTGTTGATGGGGGCGCGACGAGTCATGTCGTTGAGATGGCCGAGATTCTCGTTGCCGCGTCACCTCGGCCACGGTTCGGTGATACGTTGAAGTTGCCGGTCATCTTCGCCGGCAACGCCGAAGCCGCGGAGGAGGTCGAGGAGATTCTCTCCAAAAAGGCGCAGGTAGTTGTTGTGCCGAATGTGAGACCAACTCTTGAGAGGGAGAACCTCGGGCCCGCACGAGAGGCGATCCATGAATTCTTTCTCTCTCATGTGATGAGCCACTCCCCCGGTTACGGAAAGTTAATGTCCTGGAGTCCGGTGGCTATTATGCCAACACCGGCGGCCGTAGGCGACGTCGTGCAGATGTATGCCGAGCAGACGGGGCAAAATGTGCTCTGTGTCGATATCGGTGGAGCGACGACCGATGTGTTCTCGGTCTTTGTGGATCGCGCGGGAACCCACGCATTCAATCGAACGGTAAGCGCTAATTTAGGGATGAGCTACTCGGTTGCGAACGTGCTGGTTGAAGCGGGGTTTGCTAACATCGCGCGGTGGCTCCCCTTCGAGTTGGGAGAGACCGAGCTGCGTGATCGGCTTCGAAATAAGATGATCCGTCCGACCTCCATACCGCAAACGGTTGAGGACCTCTGGCTTGAGCAAGCTGTGTGTCGTGAGGCGCTGCGGCTCTCGCTTGATCACCACCGCTCGCTCGCAATCGGCCTCGAAGGTAAGCGAGAGAAGGGGATCGCTGATGTGTTCACGCAGTCCTCAGATCGCTACGAGCTTGTGGACCTGATGAGGCTTGATGTCGCTATCGGATCAGGTGGCGTTCTCAGTCACGCCCCATCACGTATGCAGGCCGCGCTCATGCTTGTTGAGGGGTTCGGCTTGCAGGGAGTGACACAACTCGCCGTTGATTCGATCTTTATGATGCCTCACCTCGGCGTGCTCGCCTCGGTGCATCCGCAAGCGGCCCGAGAGGTCTTTGAAAACGACTGCCTGATATATCTGGGCTCCTCGGTAGTGCCGGTGTATCCCGCGAAGCGTCACTATTCGGGTGAGTTGGCCACTGTGTTCTTAAACGACCAGCGGATCGGTTCCGTTATGGCGGCAGAGGTAACGCGGCTTACGACGCCGAACACCGGTAGGGGAATGCTGCGTGTGGTACCAACCCATGCTGCCGTGGATGTGGGCGCAGGCGCTGGCAAGGTATGCGAACGGGTGGTGAATCATGGGGAATGCGGTATCGTATGCGATGGCCGTAATCGTCCCTTTACGCTGCCTGAGCCCCGAGCGATGGCGCAACGGTCGGTCTTCTCAAATCTCGGCATTCTTGGGGAGGGCAATCGTGTCTAAGGCTCTTACTCCCGCACTCGCCGTATCTTCTCGCTCTACGATCCGTCGGCGGCGTGACCTCCCGATAGCGGGCGAGGTGCTCGTCAAAGAGGGCGATAGTGTGACAGGCGATCAGGTGGTCGCGCGAGCGCAGCTTGAGGGTGAGTTGCGGCTCGTCCGAGTAGCGGAGATTCTCGGTATTCCCGCGACCGATCTTCCGACCGCGTTGCGAGTCCGTGAGGGGGATCAGGTAGAGGAGGGTGCGCTCCTCGCGGAGCTTCGAGGTCTGTGGGGGCTCTTTCGAAGCACGGTTCTCTCTCCGATAGCCGGAACGATTGAATTCATTTCCAATGCAACCGGGCATGTTGGGGTTCGAGCTCCATCTATGCCACTTAATCTCTCGGCGTACATGCGAGGACGGGTTGTCAGCGTTGAACCTCAACGCTCCGTTCTGATTGAGGCTGAGAGTACGTTTGTGCAAGGTATCTTCGGGGTGGGTGGCGAGCGACTCGGGCGTATCTCGATGCTACCGATCTCCGCTGATACAATTATTACAGAGGCACATATCCCGGAACGAGCGGAAGGGCAGGTCCTCGTAGGAGGGCACTCCCCAACACACGGAGCGCTGCGGAAGGCGGCGAAGGCTGGGGCGGTAGGATGTATCACTGGCTCCATCGATGACCGAGCGCTCACCGAGTATGTCGGGCACGATATCGGGGTTGCGTTGACCGGAGATGAGGATGTTCCGATGACTCTAATCATCACGGAGGGGTTCGGCTCACTGCCGATCAGTGATAGGGTGCTGCTGACCCTTGGCCGCATCAACGGGGAGGTCGTCTCTCTTAACGGAGCGACGCAGGTACGAGCCGGCGCGCAACGCCCGGAGGTTATCGGCCCGATGTGCGAAGCGGCCGACGCGCACGAGCTCCGGGAACGCTCGCTCTCGATAGGTGCCCGTATTCGAGTGATTCGGGTGCCCTATTTTGGGGCGATGGGGTTGGTGATGGAGCTTCCTTACGAACTCTCTCGGATTGAGACCGGAGCAGAGGTTCGTATTCTGGTGGCCAAGCTTGATGATGGTCGACAGGTTGCCGTCCCCCGGGCTAACGTTGAACTCGTATAGCCCCCAAGGAGCCCTCCATGTTTGAGAAGATCTCACGCCCCCACCGGAAATCCTGGATCGTGGGGCTTGTGGCGCTTGTACTTATCGTCGGGATAATCGGTTACCTTGTCGAGGGGCGTCGAACGGTTCCCCTTCCACCCTTGCTCCGTATTACAACCGATCCCTCCTCGAAGGTCCAACATCTTGAGGTGCCGCTGTTGCGCTACGCTAAGGGATCTCAGCTCAAGGATTCCGTCGTCGTTGATTTCGTTGGAGCGGTTCACCTCGGCGAAAAGTCCTACTACGGTGATCTCAACAAACGATTCACCGCCTACGATGCCGTGTTGTTTGAGCTCGTGAGTGATGGATCGAACCTTCCACAGATGGGCGAAGAGCAGCAGGACTCCATTCTCGGGACGGTACAGCGGGCGTTTAGTAACCTCCTTGGACTATCTTTCCAGCTCGATGAAGTGAACTATAGAGCCAAGAACTTTATTCACGCTGACCTCTCTCCTCAGGAGCTCAGCGAAGCGATGGCAGCCAGGGGAGAGAGTTTGCCGCAACTCCTGATGAAACTGATCAAGCTCTCAACCGATCCGGAGATTAAGAAAGCTCTTGAAGCGAACGGCTACAAGGAACCCGGCCTAGAGGGCATTAACCCCCTTATGATCCTCCTCCGTGGCCCAACGCAGGAGGACCGAATCAAGATCCGTCGCTTCATGGCGCAGGGACTCATTGGATCGGACGCTGTGTTGAAGGTGCTTGAGGGAGAGAAGGGATTCTCTCTTATTACCGACCGCAACAGTGAGGTGATGGCCGTGCTTAATCAAGAGACCGCTCTTGGGAAGCGCAAGCTCGCGATATTCTACGGGGTGGGACACCTCCCCGATATGCATACACGCTTAACAGCGCAGGGCTATCGACTCGCGAAGGTGGAATGGCTTAACGCGTGGAACATGTAAGGAAAGGCTTATGAAATTGATGGAATACGTGCGGCCTGGAGCGGTGTATGGGGTTGGGTCCGGCGTAATACGCTACTGCCGTGACATCTTCCGCAGCTCCTCATCCTCAAGGAGTACCTTCTTGATGTCCGCAAGTGTGACGAGGGTCGGGCGGGGGCTGCTGACCGGACGGGCCTTGGCGATCTCTCTCGTCGCTGTGGCGGCGACCTCGAGGTTTGATACTACCTTCTTCAACATGCCGTGAACATTTCGTTGCCAATTAATAAGCTCTTCTATGTGGTGAATCTCTTGGTCGACCTCCTTGAGTGGTGAGGATCGATTTATGGGGCTACTTACCCGCTCCAGAATTGTGAGCGCTTGGGTGTACTCCTGAGCCGCGAGATGGTGGCGAACATCGTTACCGACGTGCTCCAGGCGGACAAGGGTTTCTTTAAGCTTGACCCATTCGTTGTCCGAGAATACTGCGCAGTACTCATCGGAATGTTTCTCAAGGGTAACGATGTGGTTTTTGAAATCACAGATCTTTTCCTGGAATAGGCGGGAATGCGCGTGCGCCCTCGCGCGGATGGGGTCTCTCACAAAAAAATACCAGCCACAAACACCGAGAGCCCCTGCCGCTATCAGAACGAGTGCCAACATGAGAACAGTACCGAAAGTGTAGACGTCTGTATGAGTACAGTAGACGGCAAAAAACGATGAGATCTGGAGTGTTTGATTCTCTTTTGACCTCACTTCTCATCGCTCCAGCGCCCTCAGCCTGAGGCTCGTGGGTGAGACTCGGCAAAAATGGTCGAAAGATGAAAGAGTTGAGGCGGAGGCGGTGAGATCTTTGACCTCATCACGCAACGGTGAGCCGAGTAGGGGGTGGTCGCCTCGTGGTACGAGAACCTCGCAGGAGCATCGGCTGTCCTCCTTGAGAGAGGGCCCTCGCTTATCCCTCAGAGGTCTCAACGCGGAGTCTCTTTGGCTCATCGGGCCATAACTGTTTAAAAGCGATTTGAGCGTTCTGATCGGGGATGGTGACGTCTACTCCCTTGAGGAGGAGTGAGTCCGGATAGCCGGGCCCTATCTTGAGGATCGACACCTCAAGACCAGTCACGGTGAAGATGATACGCCATCCTCCACACCCCATCTGGAGTTGATTATCCTGCCACTTCCGTATTCGACGGGTGCGGTGAATGGTTGGATCTCGACTCAAGGCATCGTGCGCCCGCCCCATAAAATCGATACTCCACTCGCTGCGCAGCCAAGCTAGTTGAGCGGTCGCGAGTGGGGAATAGGTAACGGTATATGGGTTCGGTTGGAGGAGCTTCTCTTCCACACTTGAGATCCATCCCATCGAAGCATCTGGAAAGGCGTCAACGGTCGGTACGTATGGTTTGATATCAAGAATCGGAGTGCCATCGACGAGGTCGGTATTGCCGACGATGATGTTGAGCTTTTCAACGCCGAGCAGAGGCACGGCGGTGATCCCGATCGGGTTGGGGCGATGGGGAGATCGGGTGGCGAAAACACCGCGGCGAATCGCGTCTCCTCGCGGCGGAAGAACAAGGGGTCTCCACGTTGAGTTCTTATGAAACCACCACACGAGCCAGATGCGGTCAAAAGTGACGAGATCGCGTAACGCGACGTCGTACCCCTTGCCAGGGTATAATTCGATGACGTTCCGCTCTTCGTTTGAGTTCTTGGGCTGATGGGGGGAGTCAAATTTCGTCCGCATATGAGTGCGGATAACGCCGATCGGCTCAAAGGAGAGAGTGTGTGGTTCGGGTGGCGTCGTGGTCATGGCTACTGCCTGAATATGCCTTTATTTTGTGACGTAATCCAGGAAACGCCACCTTAACGCCGTAATCGTTCGGAATTGAGCGATATTTGCCCCTTCCGAGGTAAAGCGGTATATCCCTTACGCTCTATGGCACACCCTCTTTACACAGCTTTTATAGCCTTCGGTGGCAACCTCGGAGACCCGATCGCAACGTTGCGGCGGGCTCTTCCTATGCTTGAGGAAACCGTTGGTGCAGTTGTGCGACTCTCCTCTCTCTATGAAACGAGGGCCCTCACGCTAAACGGAGAGGTGCATCCCAACTATGTCAATGCGGTGCTTGAGGTTTCGACATCCTTGGAACCGGAAGCGATACTTCAGGCGCTCTTGCGGATCGAGCACGACCTCGGTCGGGATCGTTCGCCCGATAAACGGTGGGAGCCGCGAACGATCGATCTCGACCTCTTATTCGTTGGATCTACGGTAGTGAACACCCCTTCGCTTAAGCTCCCCCACGCTGAGATACCGAAGCGTGACTTTGTAGTGGAGCCGCTCGCAGAGGTGGCCGCCGATTTCGTACACCCTGTGCTTGGTCAGCGTATGAGTCAGCTCAAGGAAGCTCTTGGGGAGAGTGGTGCTGAGCGGTTTGTGTTGCGTACGTTTCCTTTTCCGGGATAGTAGCAGTCGCCTGGTAGGGCCCGACTCCTGGCGGGTCGTATGGTAGGTGGAGGTATCAACGATTCATCGATAGGCAAATGACACGGCCCGCCAGGAGTCGGTCCCTACCGTGTATTGTGCCGAAGGAGTTCGCCGCAGTTTGTTCGATAGCTCTCCCCTCGTCATCCTTCGCTTCCTCCTTATCCTCATCATCATCCTGCACCTGCACCGTCTTCCTAGTCATAATCCCGAATCTGCTGAGCACTTCTGACCAGCATCGTCCCAGGTTTTTAATCAGGATTCCCGAAAATCATAATCTCGCACACGCGTATGCCTATCGAGTAAATCGATGAGAATAAGGGAACCGGTGCAGGTGCAGGATGATGAGAAGGAGAAGGATTAGGATGAGGAATAGGAGAGAGGATGCCGCTTCGAGTGGGCTACCGTAGGGCGTGCTATGCTTGTTGCTTGAATTACGACTGTCACGTAAGCGATAGTATGAATAGCCCATCGTGCGAAATCGCTTATTTCTCCGCCCCGCGCCAATCAGGCGTGGCTACTGATGGATCCTTCAACGCCTCACGTTGTGCCACAACATTATGAACTCGCAGATAGGTCGGGACAGAAACTGGGACCTGACGTACCGCCGCCGCCCCTATGCGAGCGGAGTAGCGGTCCTTCTCCTGCGTCGTAAGCTCTCCCAAAAGCTTCAGAAAACCTTTACGGGAACACCCGAGCAAAGCGCCACCTTGAGGGAACGGAAGCGCACCGAAATGCTCCACAACGATCCAGGAAACGAGAGGGTCGTTGCTCAGAAATGCTCCCATTCCTGGATCCGCGATAAGTCTACTCGACTCAATCCCCGCTTGAACGCACACCTCAATCGTTTCTTGGATCCAGTCGGAGATCTGAGTTGCGGCGGTATCGAGTGACAATCCTTGGTCGAAGATGTGAGCGCCACTATGCGGATTAAACATGAAGATGTAGGCGCCGTTGCTACGAGCGATCGTTTCAAGCATCTCCGGATCCCGCTGACCTGAGATGTCGTTGATGAACGAAGCGCCGCAGCCGAGTGCTCGGCGAGCTACTTCGGCATGGTGGGTATCAACCGAGACCGGAATGCGCTTCGCGAGATCTTCGAGGATAGGGGAGATCCGCCTCCACTCCTCCTCGATGCCTGGACAGATCGACCCTGGGCGTGTGGAGTCTCCTCCGATATCGATGATATCAGCCCCGTCATCAATCATACGACGACCACGTTCGAGCAGCTGGTCGTGCGATATCGTGCCAAGTCCGTCGGAGAAGCTATCCGGGGTGCAGTTAAGAATTCCTACGATCTTGGTTGCCATGTAGTATCGTGTGTCGCTCCTTTTTATTCGGCCTCTTGGTCCTTGTGATGGTAAGACTGATTGAGTTTGAAGGATAGTCTTTAGGGCTGTACTGGTATCGTTGTTAGGCTAAAAAATCTGAGACTGGACAATTGATTACGCTAATACCCTCACATGCGCTAAGCTCCCTCGGTGAGTCTGGGTGACTCACAGGAGGTGGAGTCCATGCGAAGGCCGTCATTTGCCGCCATAGTTGTGTGTCTATGTGCCCTCGCCGGATGTGACGGAGGTGGGGGAAGTTGCCCATGGGACCGACCTTCCTGTTGCGACAATGTCCTCTTTGGGTGCGGACCGTTCGACCTCCCGCAAGGGTGCTCGTGTGGGGATTACTTCTCCCGCTCATTTCAGGGAGCTCCGCTTCAGTCGCAAGCTGGACCCGCTCTTCGTACTCTCCCTACCACAGAGGGGACATGGCGGGTGACGCTCACGAAGACCGGCGATGGGTGTTCCTACCTAAAAAAACAAACCACAGCGACCGTTCTCATTCGGGAGCGCAATCAGCAGGTGAGTCTCAAGTTACTTGGATTCGTTACGTTGCGAGGAAATCGAGTTGGCCGAGCGGTGAGAACCCGTGGGCGGCTCAAGGTGCCGCTCTCTCGGTGCGCGGCGGATATAAGGAGCGACATCAATCTCTCAAGCTTACGAGCGGGAAGCGTATCGGGCGCGGTGAATGTATCGTGTGCTCGTCAGGCGCTCTCGTGCTCCGCTACCTATACCGGTAACATGAAAAAGCTGTAGGTGTGGATAAGTGATGGGGAAGAGTAGCGTGGTGAATGCCGTCTTCGACGCGACCTCGCTCCCCTTGCTCTCCCTCGTCTTGATAGAGCCCGCTCTCACTTCATTTTTGCTGTTCGCGTCTTAGGCGAGATCAAACACAATAAGTTCGGATGCGTCGCCGGTTCCCTTCATCGAAAGAACCCCTGGCTGTTCAACAGCGACAGCGTCGCCACCCGTGACCTTCATTCCGTTTATTACGCAGCTCCCCTTAATCACGTGAATCCACGCGCCTCGACCCTCTTGCAAAGTATGAGAGACCTCACCAGCGGGAGAGAGTGAGGAAACGTATACGTGAGCGTCTTGGTTAATAGGTAACACCTTGTCGATGTCCTGCTTACGACCCGCTACTCGAACTAATCGGTCGACCCGATCCGCGATCGGGAATTCCCGTTGCGCATATGCCGGAGGAAGTCCCTCTTTTTCGGTTTCTATCCATATTTGGATAAGGTGCACGGGATTTGTTGGAGAGGAATTGAACTCTGAGTGCCGGATGCCGCGCCCAGCTGACATGACCTGAACCTCGCCCGGCCGTAGAACTTCGCCGTGTCCCAGACTGTCCTTGTGCTCAAGCGCTCCATCGACAACGATGGTGATAATTTCCATGTCTCGATGACCGTGCATGCCGAAGCCCTGGCCAGGCGCTATGATGTCATCGTTGATGACGCGCAACGTGCGAAACCCCATATTACGGGGATCGTAGTACTCACCGAATGAGAATGAGTGTCGACTGTAGAGCCATCCTATCTCGGTCAGGCCTCGGTCGTTAGCTTTTCGAACGTACATACACACCTCTGTTCAGCAAAAGCACGCGATAGCGGGGTTTTGCCTCCCCTTCCTAGCTCAGGCCCCGACGTACCAGCTTCTCGATAGACGGTTGCATAAGAGCCTCAAGCGCTTTGACCGGCTCTCCCGCTCCGGCGTGGAAGCGGAGTCTGTGAAGCAGCACGAATGGCGCCA
>JAULVA010000138.1:8667-11630 GCA_032111275.1 Bdellovibrionota bacterium | reverse complement strand
AACGAAGGTCATCCTCGGTAGCATGGGAGCGCCCGTTGGTAAGAGCCCACGCCTTTACGGCGCTCTGAAGCATGAGAGCCGCGCGTGTGGAGGCTCCAAATTGAATCATCGGATTTCCGCGAGTGGACTGCACGATATCGATAACAGCCTGACGGAGCGGCTGCGCTATGTGAACCTCTTCGCACGCTTTGCGAGCGTCGAGGATGTCGCTTCGTGTGCACACCGGCTCGATAGAGACCGAGGAATCCCTGATCGAGGCGTGGTTCTCAAGGATCTCGCACTCAGTCGCGCTATCAACGTACGACATCGGCACCTTGAGAAGGAATCGATCGAGCTGAACCTGAGGAAGGGGATAGGTGCCCGCGATATCCAACGGATTTTGTGTACCGAGTACGAAGAAGAGCTGATCGAGTGGACGGGTGACGTTGTCCATCGTGACCTGCTTCTCGGCCATACACTCAAGGAACGCCGCTTGCACCTTAGGACCCGTTCGGTTGATCTCATCCGCGAGTACCACGTGCGCGAACACTGGCCCGTGCATGAAATGGAACTGCCCCGTCTTGGGATCGAAGATATTAACGCCGAGAACATCGCCCGGAAGCATATCCGGCGTGAACTGGATTCGCCGGAACGGAACGATAGGATCCGACGAGAGCGAGGGATGCCTATTTCGGCCGGCATCATCCGCGGCGATGAGACGGCCTAACGTTTTTGAGAGGGTCGTCTTTCCGGACCCCGGATAATCCTCAAGAAGCACATGTCCATCCGCTACCAGGGCGGCGACAACAAGACGGATAGTGTCTGAGCGACCTCGAATAACCCTCTCAAGGGCTGAGCAGAGCTTGAGGACGGTGGCGCTCGCCGCGGTAAAGTCATCAGTTTGGACCGACATTTCGTATCTCCTCTCGAAATAGGACATCAGATAATTTGTTAACCACTTCACCTGGAGTGCTTCCCTCTACAAGTCGATTCTTGCTCGACTGTCCGGGGCATGAGAAGCGAAGCGCGATCTTTCCAGGGCTCGTTGGATCCGCTGTGGTAATCGAGCATAGATTAGCCTTGCCACGGGCTTCCCGAAAGGGGCCCGCTTCGAGCGCTGAGCGCACCGAATGTGGGTCAGAGCCTACGTCGATCGTCACGGGGAGCCTAAATCCGTAATTTCGAAGCTCGGGAGCCGCCGTATAGAAGACGCGGTACGCGAGCTCACGGTAGCGCTCGGAGTCGGGGGAAAGGGTGCCCATCCTACGTAAGGTCGCGTGGGTCTTGAGCAGTGTGTCAAAGCCCTCACGCCCCCGCTGCATGACCGACTCAAATTTCTCGTTTGATGCGCTCGGGAAGAACCACGACATCTCGTTTTCGCCGAGGTATGCGTCGTAGAAGACCCCCGCTATCGCCCGATTATCCTTGGCTCGTTGTCCCTCTACTCTCCGAGAGAGCGCCGAGCTCGATAACCCAGCAAGGGCTTCACCGAGGGTCGGATACTCTAAGAGACTGTCTGTATTTCGAATGGTTAAGTCTTCAATGTCGTGAAGATCGTCGATCAGGATCTGTCGAGCGCGTCGCAGCAACCACCACGCTCGGATACTGTTGGACGCGATCCTTTCCTTTTGCTTCGCCCACTCGCGCCACGTTTCGGGGTGATGGAAACGAAGGAGATTGTTTTGACGAAGGAGGGCCTGCGCAAGTGAGATGGTGGCGGCCACCAGCAGATCGTCCTGGTTGGTGCCGATCTTGCCGAACCACTGCGTACCTTGAAGGGCCGTTTCAAAACGTGTGATGGCGCGGTCTACATTGCCGGTGTGCAGATCGATTCGGCCTCGCGCGAGATTCACAAGCGCGGCGTGCTCCTCATTATTGCGCAGTGGGAACTGAGCGATGCACCGTTGGAACGCGTCCATAGTGGAGAGCGCCGCGTTGGTCTTTAACTGCTCGATGTAGAGCAGCGTTAGGTTGAGACTTGGAAGTACATGCTCGCATCCATCTGGGAGGCTCGTCGCGCGAAGAAACGTGGATTCCGCCTTCACATCATCGAAGATCTCTTTGTAGACCTCTCCAGCGTTGTTAAGTGGCGTGGCTGGTTGTCCGTCGGAGCCTTGAGAGAATTCGTACGCGATCGCTTGGCGAAAGACCTCGAGCGATTCCTGAGGTTGATCGTTCATTGAGAGAAGGATGCCGAGCATGTTGAGGGTTCGGCCACTCTCAGCTCCGGAAAGGAGGCCCTCGCGGGCGACCTTAATCGCCTCTGGGAGACGACCAAGCTTCATCAGCACCCAGGAGCGCGCTCCAGGGTACCACTCGGCGTGGTATCCAAACCGGTGATACTCATCGAGGGCGTTAAGGGAGCCTTGGTAGCTATCGAGGTTCAATCGGCACTGGCTCAGATAGTAGATGAGGTTGCCGTGCTCCATCTGCAAGAGGTGTGATTTGTAGGGCGGCTTGCCGTTCTTCTTTTCGAAGAGCTCTTGGGCGCGTCTGATGTACTTAAGCGCCAAGCGGTAATGCCCGACATGGATGAGATAGTAACCGGAGAGCAAATAGTACGCCTTATACTCCTCGGGATCTTTTTGAATAGCTTTGAGGAGCTTCGTTCTCGCGTCGAGTGGCCGATCGGTGGCGAGAAGGAGGGACGCTTCACGAATAAGCTCCTCGGCCGTTTTATTCTTGTCATCGGTTGAGGGCATAAGCTCATCGAAGCCGAAGATGTCGAACGGATCAAAGGGGTCGTCAACGGTCTTCTCCTGAGGAGGTGGCTGTTGAGCGTCCTGCGCGAAGGTCTGTACCGGAGAGAGAAGGAGCGCGAGACAGCAAAGGGGCGAGAGGTACCTTGTTACCATGTTCCACCTCCGAGCGCGTTCGTTATCGAGGATGGATTGAGAGCTGTAACCACGCGCCGCCAGAGAGGCACTTCAGCGAGCCGCTTGTGAGCTTCTTGGATCGCCGCCGCTACCTCTTCTTTACTGAGG
>JAULVA010000138.1:492-8657 GCA_032111275.1 Bdellovibrionota bacterium | reverse complement strand
TGAGGGCTGGATGAGCGGCGTACGTTGAGAAGTTTACCAAATCCGTGAGTGGAAGAAGAACCCGTTCCGGAGAGCGGAGTGAGAACTGATGACGGGTCTCACCAAACGCTCGACGAATACCTCGATCGTAGAGGAGGGAGGCAACGGAGATATACCCCCATCGGGCTCTTGCAGAGGCCGTCGGAGCGAGACGCCATCCATGCCGCAGGGTAACTTTAACGAGCACAAGGAAGACGCTACACCCGAGCGCTGCCCAGAGGATGATCTCTTTATTCGGAATCCATGTCGCTTCAGGATCCTCCATGCCGGGCTCGTTTTTCGTGGATTCTGAAGGGAGTATCTCCTCGCCTGGCTCGAGACTGCCCATGAGCTCCTCAAGGAGCTTTGTGTCGACCTGGGTATCCGCATGACTTTCGACCTGATCTGGTTGCACATCAAAGGGAACCCATCCCGTTCCCTTGATGTAGGCCTCAGCCCACGCGTGCCGATCGCTCATGCGCAGAAGAATGTGACCATCTTTCGCCTGGCTTAGATCGGTGAGGTATCCGGTGCCGATACGGGCGGGGATGCCGAGAGCGCGAAACATGTACACGAGCGCGTGGGCGAAGTGTACGCAGTACCCACGGTGATCACCGAAGAGGAAGGGAACTACAGGATCGGACTGCGGATCGACGTTGTGATTCGGCGTGAGGGTGTAAATAGACGTACGGTTCAGGTAACTCGTGAGGGCGTTAATCTTATCGACAGGATTGGAGATCCCTTTTGTGAGCTCCTCCGCGAGCTCTTTGTATCGTTTATCAGCGTGTGGTTGGAGGTAATGGCTCTTTACCTCTTCCGTCCATCGTGGGTCTCCAACCTCAAGATTGGTCAGCGATGAGAGCGGGAACGCCGGGGCGACCGAGTAGGCGCGATACGAGCTCTTGAAACGGGAGGGGTTCGGGTTTTTAAGTTGAACGATGGAGAGTGGATAATCAACCGCGAACGCCGAATCGTGATCGGCGAGGGTGTAGATCGATTGAATGAGCGGAGTTCGAGGCACGAGTTCCGTGTCCTCTTTACCGGTAAAGGTCGATTGAGGGGAGACCACCGGCAGATCGGTATCGAACGCCCGACCGGCGAACACCATCTCCTTGCCACTAAACCGGGAGAGCGCGCTCTCTCTGAGATAGAGCATCGGACTGAACGGATTGTCCGAATAGTCTCCCTCGAGGCGAATAAGTCCGGCGGGCTGATTCGTGCTGCCAAGGGCGGACTGGAAGGTGAGGGGGCTGACTCCGAGGTTCTCTCCCATGCCGACACCGTTCGAGACCCGAGCGAGCATCGCCGTGTTGTAGTGCTGGTAGAGAGCCGCTTGCACGATGTAGATGACCCCGCCGAGCGTCAGGAGAAGAAGAGCGGAGAGTACTAATCCCCGGCGTGATCGGCTGAATTGAACATTGACCCCTTCCGCGCGTGGACGCACCGCTTGTGACGCGAAGTACAGGTAACACATCATAAAACCGAGGACCGCCGAGCCCACAACGATGAGCATCGAGAGGTGTGGTATTCCAAGACGCCACGCCAGTGAGGAAACGATCTTAGGGCGGTCAAAGTGATAGTTCCGATGCCCCGCGAACACCATGATAGCGACAGCCGCGAGGATAATCGCCTCAAGGGTCACAGCACCTCGAACTCGCCAGAATAACCAGGTGGCGCCGGCGGTTATAAACATCGCCATCAGGCAGAGTTGAGCGTGAAGCTGAAGTCGGGATATTGAGAAGTAGTCGGGTGTGATTCCCGAGAGGGTGTAGTTAAAGATACCAAACACGAGGGAAACGAGCGTTGTGGCAGCGGCGAACGCGAGAAGGAAGGCGAGGTTGGTGACCCGTGTTTGAGCTATTCGAGAGGCGGCGACAACGCCGAAGATGCCACCGAGTGAAATGAGAACTGGGGATGTTCCTAAAGGCTCCATCGTGTTGAGGAGATACGCGGCGAGGATAACGCCGATCGATCGGAATATCAGAACAGATCGGTACCACGGAATATCGGGTGAGGAGAGCCAACTTCGTATCATACATGTACCTCCCATTGTCGAAGGAGGCATCCTGAGAGGAAGGAGTGATAGGTTTTCGCGGAGGAGACTGGTTCAGATGAGCTCTCCGGTGTGACGATGAGGTGGGAAAGCTTTCTAAGCTTGGTTGGGGAATTCGCGGATACAACGGTCGATGGTTTGGAGAGGCAGAAAACAGGGGCTATCCCTTGCACGCTCAACCATGCGGCGAGATCCTCAATCTGTTTCGTCTGACCAGGGATGGAAAGGCGTTCGGCGGCGATGAAGAGAAGGAGCTTGTTGACCTTCAGGCTCGGCGTGAGTTGTCCGCAGTAATCAAGGAGGGCCGCGGTGTCTCGTTGCAGATGTCCAACCTCATCCGGCGTGGTATCCCAAATCGAGTCGATAAGGATCTCCTTTAACTCCTCAGGAGAGTGCGCGGTCGGGCGTCCATGCGCTCCCTCGCAGCTCGCTATGATCTCAAGATTGAGACGTGTGAGAGACTCAGTGTACGCGACCGCTTGGGAGCACGCTTTGTCTCCCTCCTTACCGGCGATGATAAACATCACGACGAATCCCTCCGGTGTCATCGACGCCTCGGGGTGTCGCGAAAGGAGCTCGCCACGCTTCGCGAACGCCTTCCAGACGATCTTCTTAACGCCGTCAGAGGGGTGATAGCTCTTAATGTCGAATGGCTCCCCTTGCCTGTTATAGAGATCTACCATCATCTCTCCAGGGCGTTGCGTGGAGCTCAGAACCGGGAGGTTAGAATCGTGGGTGGGCACCGGAGCGATCGTGACCGCTGTTTGTTGGGGAATGGTCCAGGAGAAGCGAGTGAGTCCGGTGACATCACGAAGTGTGCACTCTATTCCTCGGATATCCCACTCTCCTCTGTGCGGAAACACAAGATCAAGGTGTACCCGGCGAGCGCTCTCCCAAAATCCAGACACCCGCACCAACGCCGGGGAGGCGCCCGGTTGCTCGAATACCAGCCGCATGTCGAGCGTAAAGAGTGGAGCGATCTTCGCTCCGTCAAGGACCATGAAGACCCGTACCGTTTCGTCAGAGACCCCAGGGTGTTCCGGCGTCGCGATTGAGGCGGAGAGATAGTGTTTGAGTGCTACGCCGTGGAGCAGAACCATAAGCGTGGCCAGAAGGATCACTACGAGGAGGGCATAGGTGAGCGAGGCTGAAACGATGTCGGTGCTCTCCCTCACCGGACCAAGAAGGAGGATAAGGAGTAGGAGGAGAGCCGCGACACTTCGACCACTGAGAGGCCCGAGGCCTGGTTGGTGCCGGTAGGTGTGGAAAACTTGCCGCAAATCCTTAAGGGTACCTTTGAGTAGGCTGCTTTTCTCTTTTGATGTAGGCTGTTTGCGAGGGTTTTCCACAGATTTTTTCGGATTGTTGATACGTGTTGAAAACCTCAATGAGTGTACTTCGGAAGCATCTGTAGTAGCCTCGCCGAGTTACGGACTATCTTGTCGAAAGTACGCACACACCTGTTAGGTTACCAACGACTATGACGAAGGGAAAGAAGCAAGACACCGAAGCCTCCTCAGGCGATATTCGGCTGCGAAGATCCACCCTTATGTCCGATGACGGATACGCTCAGCTCGGTTCCCCTTTCCAGGAGGGGGAGGGCACCCTTTCGGGCCGTGAGCAGGTGCGTGTGCATCCTCGTCCCCCTGTAACCGGCCGACTGCGAATAGTATCCACCCCGCTCGGAAGGATGGCCCCGCCGCTCATGGCGACCTTTGGCGTGGACGACGCCTTGATAGATCTGTTCTTGCAGGCGGCGCAGCCTCGCTGCTCACGGTGTCATGAAGTGGCGCAACGCTCTGATTCTCTTGATTCAGATCGTTGGCCGAGCGATGGGTATGTCGCCATCGTCGTTGATGGCGTCGAGGCTGAGTTTCCCCTTGAGGAGCAGTGTGAGCTTCTTGGCGCGGAACGGGCCGTCATTGATGGTCGCTTGGTTAGAAGAGAGGATATCGCCGGTCGAGAAGGAGAGCCGGTTTTAAATCTCCAAGCCGCTTCCCAATTCTCACAGATTGCTCGTGATGTTGAACTCTGGCTCTCTCGCGGAGGCTCTCCGATTCGCCTCATGCACTACCCCTCACGTCATGAGGCCGGTAGTGAGATTCAAAAGCTTTTTAAGGACTGGCGCTGTGCGCGGTGTGGCGAAGCGTATCCCATCGCCTCTCGTCAACGGATTGAGGACGCGCCGCCCTGTACGCGATGTCGGGGAGAGGGATGGTTATTGGTTGAGAATGATCGATTCCTCGCGTGCGAGGATTGTGACGCGTTTGGTCGAGTAAGTGATCTGGCTCGATACGAGGTGGCGGGGACGTTGCTCAAAGATGTATCCCAGCTCTCTTTTCAAGGTGTGCGTGAGTACCTCAGGCAGACCTCGGTCGCCGGCGTGAGTGAACTCGTCGATCGGGTTGAGTGCCTCTGCGATGAGGGGTTCGCGTTGTATCCGATCGCGTCACCGGTTGATTATCTCTCAAAGGGCGAGCGTGTGGTGGCGACGATCGCGTCAGCGCGCATCTCAGCTATCTCTGAAGTTGATCTTGTGGTGGACGGTGGTGCTATCGGAGCGTCCGGGGCATGGAGCTCCTCATTGAGTGAGCGAAACCATCTTCCGTCCCTTCAGCTCGTGTGGCCTATGAGCCCCGAGGGAGAGCGATTGTCTCCAACTTCAAACGAGGGAGATGTACTTACACTTCGCGATGTGGAGGTTGGGCCACTCGGCATTCCCTCCATTTCATTCGCTGCCGGGGAGCTAACCGCGGTTCAGGGAGACCCAGGAACTGGGAAAAGTCTTCTGCTTGCGGAGATCGCTCGCCGATTCTCTAAGCGGAAGAAACTGGCGCACCTGGCCTCCTTCGGCACGCTGAAGCGATGCTCGCATCTTGAAGCGGATCGAGATGGAGAGGGAACGGTGATGGACCTCTTAGGCATCGCCCCACTCGTCGCGGAGCAGGCCGCCCGCTCGCGACGCGCTCGAGAGCTCGGCTTCCTCCAGGATGACTTCATACGTTCGCGGTCAAAACATCGGTGCACCTCGTGCGAAGGGGTTCCGGCCCTGGAGGAGGAGAGATGTGGGGTGTGCGATGGGGCGTTGTTTGATCGCGTCGTTGGGGAGGTTGTTGTAAATGACCTCGCGTTCGCCGACCTGTTGCGAGGCTCCCTCGCCCGGGCAAGCGCGGCATTGTGGGCAGATGATGAACTCAGCGTGGTTTTTGGTCATCTCCCCGAGGACCTCAAGATCTCTTTGTCGCTGTCGACCCCGGCACGGGCGCTCAGTCCGGCCATTCGGCGCTTTCTGTCGATAGCGGGGCCATTCGCTCGGATTTTAGCCGGACCGACCTCGCTCAAGGGTGAGCTTGTCCTGATCGATCTCCCGTTTGGCACCACGGCACCGTACCAGGATGTTATAATACAGCGTATCAAGGAGTTGCGCGCTCGAGGGGGAACAATAGTCTGCGCTGGCGTGCCCGAAGCTCTCGAAAATCTCTTCTCCTCTGTGGTACGGTTGCGACTCATTCCGCGACCCAAGGGTGAGGAGCGAACGCGTCGTTTTTTAGACATTCGTATGACTCAGAAGAGTGAATGTATCATCGACAGGCAGGGGGAGATGTGAGCGAGCGAAGAATTACACGACAAGAGTTGCGAGAGATTCTCTATCGACGTCGATACGCGGTTCCGAACGCGGTAACCATCGGCAACATGTTTTGCGGGTTTCTCGCGATCATGTATGCGTCGTCTGGTCGCCTTGAGAAAGCGGTGATAGCCGTTCTCATCGCAATCCTCCTCGATGGTCTTGATGGCCGAGTCGCTCGACGCCTTAACGCCACCTCGAAATTCGGCATTGAGTTCGACTCATTTTCTGACGTTGTCTCTTTCGGGCTCGCTCCGGCGGTGATGATGTACCATTGGGCATTTCACGCCCGAGCGGATGAGTTTGGAGTCGCGGTGACCTTCTTTTACGCGCTGTGCGCCGCAAGTCGTTTGGCGCGATTCAACATCTCAGCCGAGAACCTAAAAGGCTTTACCGGCTTGCCTACCCCCGGCGCGGCTGTCTTTGTTGTCTCTGTCATCAACACAGCGCCTTATCAGCAACACTCTCTTTTGATATCTGTCGTGGGCACCGTGGTGATGTTGACCATGGGATACCTCATGGTCTCCACAATCGAGTTCTTTAGTATCAAACAGTTCAAGCTCGCCGGTGTGAAATTGAAGGGGCGTTTGCTCATCGGCTCGTTAATAGCGCTGATCTGGTACTCCCCACCGATCGGACTGCTGGCGCTCGCGTTTCTCTACGCGGCAAGTGGTCCGTTTGGACGTGTCCGAGACTCCCTGCCCTCGTGGATATCAGGTCGGGGTGGGCAGAGGGCTACCGACGCGAATAGCAAAGTTATCGCGTTGAAGTAGAGAGCCCGCCCATAATGTTCATAAGCTGAAGAGCGCGTATAAGATACGTGACGATCGTGCCATCGCTTAGGACGTATGGCACATCGTCTTTCGAGAGAATTCCACGGTGTACGCCCTCCGCGGCTAGCGCCGCGACCTCCCTCCATTCGACAAACTCCTGTTTGAGAATGGTCGCGAGGTCTAGATTTCCCTGTCCGTACAGTTCTGTGAGTTCAAAGACAGTCTCGATGAAATGGCTATCAAGGTCTCCGTGTAAGCCGATCGGAGTGGCCGTCATGGAAGGTTTTGTTGTGAGAAAAATCGTCGTGGCTTTGGCGATGATCGGATTTGAGAGAAGCAAGGGGAGGTCTCTCGTCGCGACCCTTCCTGCGCTGCATGCCATCGCGATTGAGATGATATCCGCCGCCTCGACCGCTCTACGGAGATGATTCTCCTGCCTTTCAACGAAAGGGTACTCTTCAAGCGGCGCTGGGGTGGTTGTAAAGTCAGGAAGAAGGCGTGAAAGATGGTCAGCTATTTTTTGGGCCGGAAGCGCCTCTTTGCTCAGATCTCTGAACAGAGCCATATACCCCCTGCATTCGACGTCCATGCGACCGGCTCAAATAAGCATCGGAACGCGCTCGCGCGATGTGTGCGGGGGTCAATCTAGGCGGCCGGCCTTACCGTGTAGATATTAATAGGGAAGAGATTGAGCCATACTCGCTCCCGCTTCAGGTAGCTGATGTACCCAGAATCTTTGAGGTACCCATGAACCTGAGCGATCCTATCCCGTCTCTCTGGCGCGCCGACCGTCTCGTTGAACTTCCGAACACCGATGTATTCATAGTAGGTCATCAGGGTGTTGGGTGAGCTGATCTCGCGCAGCTTTCCAAAGATAGAACGGACAGTCTCAAGGTCGAAATTAACAAATGGAAGGGCGCACACGATGATGTCATATACCCTGTCACCGGGAAGGTCCTGTGCCGCGCCGAGGAAGAAGGAAACCTGGTTTCGTACCCGCTGATAGTGCTCATCTTTTTCGAGGGTATCCTTCAAGCTCTTCATGAAGCGAGGATTGATCTCGCAGATGGTCAGGTGGTCACCTGGGCGCATCTCTCGAAGAAGTGGCATCGTGACTGAGCCTGTTCCGGGACCAAGCTCCAATATGTTCTTGGGGGCACGCTCTGGGGCGCGTAACGGGGTAATTAACGCTTGAGCTGCCCACCGGGAGGTAGGAAAGCACGCTCCTGTGGTTTTGAACTCCAGCAAAAACTCTCGAAGAAAGACGAGGTTTTCCTTAAACATACCCTTTCCTAGCGTCCTCTACACAGTTGCGGCTCCGATGACTGAGCGGTTTGCTAAGCGCACCGTCCGCGACAAACTCACCTGGGTGGTTATGGTACCTTTGTTTAGCGAGTCGCTTAACGGGCCTCCCGTTCAAGATCGCTAATCCGCAGGCGTAGGTTCCTGAGTTTCTTTCAGGCTGAGGCTGCTTACTGTAGTGTTCTCTGTGCATCTGGTCCAGTGCCAACTAAAAATATCTTTCCCGCTCTGGGCGAACCTCTAACCCGCTATGCGTTAGGGGTAGTACTATCAGGCCTCTGCCTGATGTGTATGTGGTCGCTCAGAGCCGAAAGGAGATACAACCAGCTCACTAGTAGGATCGGAGGAGCCCGTAGAGGGCTTAAGTATCTGAAGCTAAATAGTTCACCCCGGC
>JAULVA010000138.1:0-482 GCA_032111275.1 Bdellovibrionota bacterium | reverse complement strand
TAGGGTACAAGCATACCTGTGTTGTCAGTATGATAGCTCGCCCGAGGGAGGGCGCGGAGGAGCACATGGATAAAGTAGCGATGTGGGGACGTTTCAAGGCTAGGCTCTTACACGATGCCGCATCAGGTTTCTCCCTCGATACCAGCCGCCTCGGATACGACGACGAGTATCTGGGTCGGATGGAGCCCCAGATGCGACGAGCGTTCGATGCTATGAAGGCTCTTGAGGCCGGAGCGATCGCCAACCCGGATGAAAATCGCATGGTCGGCCACTACTGGCTGCGCACTCCAGAGCTCGCGCCAACAAAAGAGATCGCCACGGAGATAGGAGACACGATCGCCGCGATAAAGAAATTCGCCGCGGATGTGCACAGTGGCGCCATCGCCCCTTGCTCGGGGGGAAGGTTCTCTCATGTGTTGGTAGTTGGTATCGGAGGTTCAGCGCTCGGCCCTCAGTTCGTTAATCAAGCGCTCAACTCGGCG
>JAULVA010000137.1:0-7732 GCA_032111275.1 Bdellovibrionota bacterium | reverse complement strand
GGTGGATATCCGTTGATGTAACCCACTACGGATTTAATCTCACCGCCGATGTGTAGCTCGTCACTCGCCCCTTGTCGCTCTTAAGCCACAAGGTGAATTGGATGATATCCGGAAGGGTGGCGGCGGTGGTGCCGCTCCAGGTGTTGCTCCACTCCCCGGTTCGTTTGTCGAAAAATTTGTAGCTCACGTTGACGAGTCGATTGGTGATCGGAAATCGTATCGCGTCTTTGCACGCGAGGTCGAAGGGAGGTCGGTTTGGAATCTCATCCCGGAGGAAGAGCAATCCAGGGGTTTCGCCGCCTTTCTGATCGGGGTCCGCTTCTACTCGATAGGAGATCCGCACCACCCCTGAGTGAGAGTTTCCATCGTGAATGTGCTGCCCCGCCTCTTTTGCTGAGAAGGTGAGGGTGGGTCCTTTGCCCCCGCTCTGACCACCTTCCTCACTGAGGAGCGCGGCCGACTGCCGTTGGGTCGGATTGCTTCCCGCCGCATCGCATTCAGGGGGGAGCTTCGGATCCTTCGTCACGAGCTGGAGCTCTCGTGTCAGTCGTGTCAGTACCGAGTTCGCGACAAAGACGCTGTCCCGCTGATCGTCGATCTCCATCTTCGATTCAACGAGGGTTGTAATCATATTGTAGTTGAGGACCACCATGACAGAGAGGATGCCAAGGGCGAGTACGACCTCGATGAGGGTGAATCCAGAGGCTTGCGAGCGTTTATGTGATGAATCAGCTCTCATATCGTTATTGCTTTGGTACCGCCATGAGATACGAGATGATGAAGGATTCATCGATCTCTCGACCCCAAGTAATACGAAGGACCAGCTTCTTCATCGGATCTTGATCGACATTCGGGAGCGGGATAACGAAGTCTTCGGCCATCATGCTTACGAAGAAGGGAGCAAGGGCTTTCTTCTCGCTCTCCTCCGTAGGTTCAGGGATGCCCCATTTTTGCAGAGCGCTTACCGCCGGTTCTCCATCGAAATTGCCGACCAGCTCTTGAGCCCCTTGTGCCTCAATAGACGCCATTATCCGCCTGGCGAGAAGCATGCCTTGTTGAGCGTTCTTATCACGTATGGTCCGCGCGATCGCGGAGGACTGCATCCCCATTAAGATCGCGGAGGCTGACGCTAGGATGATCAGCGCGACCATGACCTCGACGAAGGTGAATCCAGTTTGAGCGCGAGCGGGCCTTCTCATGAATTACCCTGCCTCCCCAGGTTCCATTTGAAGTCCTTGTACTCCCGGTAAACCTCAGCCATGCCCGTCCAGGGATTGACGAGGATCGTTACGGGCTGTCCCGGTCCGATCGCTACGTGAATAACCCCGAACTCAGATGTGCCACGGGGTGAAAAGATGAGGTAGGGATTCTCTCGGTTATCCCCGGCCGCAACCTTCCCTCGAGGGGTCATGACATCGATAAACGCCATTGCGCCGGGAAGGGTTGTTGGTTCCGCCAGGGATGGCATAGAGGGGGGAGGTATGACCGTTGACTCATCTCCCATGTCAGGGCTGAGCATCGCGGAGAGCTCAAGCTGAAGAGGAGGGAGGTTCGCTCCCGATTGGTTCTGCATCACGTTGCTCTCGTTCTTGATGACGCCAACCCTGTACTGGCGATTCTCGAGGTCGAACTCTATCCGATAGAAGCTTTGGTCCATCACCGCGGCGTTGTTGAGGTAGACAACCAACTCGCTCAGCTTGCGCAGCGCCGCTTCCTCTTTCCAGAAATGTATATCGCTGAGGCGTACCGAGAAGATACCGATCATGAGACCCATGATCGTTATCACGAGAACTAACTCAATCAGTGTGAATGCTCGTTCAGCGTGAACTTTGAGAGCTCTCGGCATACATATCGCTCGACCGTGTTTTCTCCGGGTACCGTGTATGAGCTTATGGACCGGTCACGATGATATCAGCGCCCGCGCCTGAGCCACCTTCCTTCCCATCAGCTCCGAGCGACCGCATCTCGTAGCCACGCCCACCATCAAGGACTCGATAGGTTATCTGCCGACCCCAGGCGTCGGTGGTATCCGCGTTTTCAAGCGCTTTGATATCGTTCGGAAGCGCGTTGTTGCGCATCTGGTAGAGATACAGCGGGCCCTTGGCGTTGTTCATCTTCGTCTTGGTCAATTCCACTCGTGCCTCGTCTCCCATGGAGAATACGTTCTTAAAGAGGAATCCCATCGCGATACCGATAATCACGAGTACGATGATGATCTCGATAAGGGTTAAGCCGCGTTGATTCTGAGCGGTCGAAAGAGCCCGGAGGCGTTGGATGTTCTTATGGAGTGTTGTCATAGCGGTCTCGTTTTAATTGACAAAGATTTTACGTGTAAAAATCGGCGCTTACATACCTCTATGGTATCAGTCTCCTCACTTGATTCTCACGTTATGAGGACGTAGGCAACGGTATTTTCTTCACTCGTTTCCCCAGTTTATCCCCCTGGCCGAACGGCCTGCATCAGCTTGGTCATAGGCATGAGGACCGAGATAACGATTGAAAAAACGAGTCCCCCGAGGACGATCATCATGAGGGGTTCGATCAGGGACGTGAGTCCGGCGATCGCCGCGTTGACCTCAGAGGTAAACGATTTGCCGGCCTTGGAAAGCATGTTCTCCATCTTGCCGCTCTTCTCGCCGATCGCGACCATCTGGGAGAGAAGGTTCGGGAAGTACCCACTCTTGGCCAACTCTTTGGCGAGGCTTCGTCCCTCGCGCACTCCATCTCGAGCCTCCTCAAGCGCCTTTCGCATGTGAACGTTCCCTACGATATTTTTGACGATATCGAGGGCTTGCAGGAGCTCAACGCCACCGTTTAGAAGGGTTCCGAGGGTCGAGGCCACTCGGGCTGTCGCGATCTTTTTATAGATCGGTCCGAAGAGGGGGGCCTTAAGCAACTTCGCGTCGAACCACTCACGCCCTTTCGGTTGGCGGTAGTAGTACCGAGTGAGGGTGATCGCGAGCGCCACGAACCCGATAATCGCCCACCAGTAGCCGGTGAGGGCGTTGGAGAGTCCGATAACCGCCCGAGTGGGAAGGGGGAGGTCGATCTTTTGCTTAATGAAGATCTCCACGATATTCGGAACCACGAAGGTTACGAGTCCGATGACCACGAGGGTACAGAAGCCGAACATGAGGATCGGGTAGAAGAGCGCTGATGAGATCTTTCTGCGAAGCTCCATCTGAGCCTCATAGTAATCCGAGAGATTATCGAGAATCGTGTCGAGTGTTCCCGAGGCTTCGCCCGATTGCACCATGTTGATGTAGAGACGGGGAAATACCTTAGGATATGCGGCGAGCGCTTTCGCGAGAGAGCTGCCCTGCTCGACCCGCTCCTTAATGTCAACGATGTTCCGTTTGAGCGTTGGAGACTCTACCTGCTCCGAGAGGGAGAGGAGCGCCGACACCAGTGGAAGGCCCGCGTTTGAGAGGGTCGCGAGGAGCCGCGTGGCGACGGTGAGCTCCTTAAGTGATACTCGGTCCCCGAAGAAATTCTTGACGTTTTGCTTGTTGTCCTTAGCGGCCTTAATGGACTCTTTGATGTCCGTGGGAAAGATATTCTGGGTACGAAGCCTGGTACGGGCAGCGCGAAGCGTGTCGGCGTCCACGAGGCCTTTTACCTTCTTTCCGGTCGCGTTCAGCGCTGTGTACTCGTAAATCGGCATATGCCCGTAGTCGCCTCGTTACCTAGTTCGATTACACAAAATCGTCATGGGTCGCCAAAATAACCTCTTCGACCGAGGTCACCCCTTGGAGCACCTTCCGTCCACCATCTATACGAAGGGTGGTGAATCCACGCTTCATAGCGGATGTTTTGATCGTGTTGGAATCGAGTCGATTAATAATCTGTCCTCGCACCTCATCGTCAATGACGAGGATCTCATGGATGCCGAGTCGACCGGCGTATCCGCTGCCCTGGCAGTGCGGACACTGTGAGGTGCCTGGTCGGAAGATCTGGCGACTTGCGATCTTCGCGGGATCGAGTCCGATCTCTTTCAGCTCCTCGTCCGTTATCTCACCTGGAACCTTGCAGTGCTTGCAGAGGCGGCGCACAAGTCGCTGTGCCACAACGGCGAGAAGACTGGAGGATACAAGGAAGGGTTCCACACCCATGTCGACGAGGCGGGTCACCGCTCCGGCTGAGTCGTTGGTGTGGAGTGTTGAGAGTACGAGATGTCCGGTGAGCGACGCTTGGATCGCGATCTCCGCCGTCTCGCCGTCTCGAATTTCTCCCACCATCACCACATCAGGGTCTTGACGGAGGATGGCGCGCAAACCGCTCGCAAAGGTAAAGTCGATCTTCGAGTTAATCTGCATCTGCCCAACGCCATCGAGTTGGTACTCGATCGGATCCTCGACGGTCAGGATGTTGAGGTCCGGCTTATTGATGTAGGTAAGGCAGGCGTAGAGCGTAGTGGTCTTACCGGAACCGGTTGGTCCCGTTACCAGAACGATGCCGTTTGGTTTTTGAAGGAGCTTCTTCATCAGGGAGAGATTTCCCGCGTCGATACCGAGTTGATCGAGATCAAGAACCGCTCCTGATTTGTCGAGAAGACGCATCACGATCCGTTCGCCGAATTGGGTAGGGACGGTCGATACACGGATATCGACATCCTTGCCAGCGATCTTCAAACCGATGCGGCCGTCCTGTGGAAGTCGCTTCTCGGCGATGTTGAGTCCTGACATTACCTTGACGCGAGAGATGATCGCGGCTTGGAACGACTTATCCTCGCTCGCCACGTCGTAGAGAACGCCATCCACGCGGAAGCGAACCTTGAGTCGGTCCTCGAACGGCTCGATATGCACGTCGGAGGCTCGCTCTGAGCTCGCCTTGAAGATGATGGCGTTAACATATCGAATGATCGGCGCGTCATCGTCATCTGAATCGGTAACATCGATCTTAAGCTGGGTAGCGAGATCATCTTCATCCTTACTCTCGGAGTCCCCGAGGTTGTTCGAACGATCGGACATGAGGCTCGTGCGTATGGAGTTGATCGCCTTCGTGACCTCGTCGGGAGATGTCACGAGTACCTTAATCGGGCGCTCATAGCAGACGCGAAGCTGGTCGATCGCCTCTACGTTTAAAGGGTCTGCCGTAGCGACCACAACGTGGGCATCATCTCCTCCAACCGGCACGGTTAAAAACTGCCGTCCCCACGAGCCAGCGATACGATCGAAATCCCCGCGCACCGGGTTGCGAGGAGGGGATGGTTCAGGAAGTCGATCGACGTACTGCATGCCGAGGAACTGCGCGAGTACCTTGCCTTGCGCTTCCTCTGGGATCGTTTGTTCTGTTCCGGTCTGGCCGACTGATGGCGTGTTCATCGAGATCCTTTCTTAGCCCACGGGCCCTTTCCGAGGTTCATTATCTCGTATGGGGAGAGAGAGTACCAGGAGGCGAGTCGCGGGTAGTCTAACCGCGCGGCTTGCTCAGAGGTATAGGCCGACCGGATGCGTACCGGGATGTTTTGGTTATTCCAAGAGTAGAGGTAATCACCACGCGCTTTGAAGAAGGCTTGCGCCTGCTCAGAGCTTTCAGCTGGAATGACCAAACCTCCGATCCCATGTGAGCCCTTCACGAGGAAGGGAAGATCCTTCTTGGCATCCTCCTTTCGCGCAAGCTCCACGACCAGATAGGTACCGGCCGCCTGAGGCGCCGACCTCTTCTCTACGACATCCGTCTTAAGAGATGAGCGCGGTGATGACGACGAGGGGAGAGAATCAAGGTCCAAGACGTCGCTCTTCCCTTGTCCATCCGGTGCGTCGAGGTCGAGCGTCCCACGGCTTGGGTCGTCGACGATAACGAACTTCTCCTTCGGAGCCTTCGCCGTTTTGCCCGCTACCTCGTTCGTATACTTCTGAGGCGGCATGATCGTTCCTGGCTTCGGTCCCTCGTACGGAACCGACTCAGCGACCTTATCGATACGATCGTTCTCCAGCACCGCTTTGCGAGATGGATTGACATCGTACGCGGCGATGACATCCTCAAGACGATCTCGACCCTCGATCGTCGCGTCTCGAGCGTCGAACTGGTCCTTCACGATACGAGGAGTGAGGAAGATAAGAAGGTTTTGTTGCAACCGAGCCTGGGTGTTCGCCTTGAAAGCGTGTCCAAGCACTGGAATGTCCTTCAAGTAGGGAACGCCCTCGTCGGTCTCTCCGGTGTCATCGGAGATGAGCCCACCGGTCACGATCATCTGTCCATCTTTCGCGATAATAGTGGTCTCGCTCTGACGTTTTCTCGTCGTTGGTCCGAGGGTTGAATTGATAGTCGACTCGTCGAGCGCTGATACCTCAGTAAACACCTTTAAGGTCACGTAATCACGGGAGCTGATCTGCGGCGTGATACGCAGGGTGATACCGACGTCTTGACGGTCTACCTGATTGAAGGTGTTGTTGAGGTTCGTGGCGTTCGTCGAGGTGCTCGCGAGGAACGGTACGTTTTTACCGACCACGATCTGCGCCTCCTCGTTATCCGTCGCCAGAATCGTCGGTGCGCTCAGTAAATTCACATTGTTGTTCCGTTGCGCCGCTGAGACGAGGATGCTCTGTGTTGGGATTGTCAATCCTCCCGGTAGTTGCAGCGAACCAGCGCTCGCCGCGGCGAGCGTGAGGCCTTGAAGTTTCGCTGGATCGCTGAAGAGGGTGTTGAGGCTGTTGGTGTTAGCGAAGTCGCTCTTGATAAGACCTCCACCATCAGCTCCACCGGTTGATCCTAAGAACGATGTGCTCGTACGGATACTGTGGTCGATTGAAACCTCAAGCAGGGTCGCTTCAACGAGCGCTTGACGTCGCTTAACGTCGATCTGCGCGAGGAGTCCACGAATGCGTTCGTAATCGAGCTTGCTCGCCGCTATAATAAGGGAGTTTGTCGCTGGATCCGCGGTGATATTGATGTTCTCACCGAGCTGGGTCGACATAGGGCCCTGTTGGGCCGATCCACCTGTGCCGCCGGCACCTCCCGCTCCCATGCCGTTTCCGGCTGAGCCGAACGCGCCCCCTTGGTTCTGCATAGATGACCGCTGTTGCGAGCCAGAGAGCCCCCCTGAGCGGGAAGATGAGCCGCTGAGCCTTCCTGGTTGCGTGCCGGTCGTTCCGGCGCCACCGCCCCCTCCCGCGAGCCCTGAAAGTACTTGGGCAAGCTCCTCAGCGTTAGCGTGTTGACAGCGATAGACGTAGAACTTGTTGCCAGAAAGATCGAGCTTGCTATCAAGCTGCGCGATCAGCGCTCGAACTCGAGCCGTGGTATCTCCATCAGCAACGACGATGATCGAGTTCGTTCGCTGATCGGCGATTATCTTGGGTTCAAGCCCACGTGCCGCGACCGTTTTGCCGCCGGTGCTCGCTCGGGGTGCTGCGCCGCCCACGGGAGGAGCCGCCGCAGCGGGATCTCCGATGCTCGCGCGAGTCAGGTCTGAGGCTCCGTCTCTCCTGTTGTTCTCTCCGAGGATATCCTGGAGCTTCTGCGCGATATCCTGCGCGTCAGCGAACTGAATTGGGATGATCGTCATCTCGCGATTCGAGAAAGGAACGTCGAGCTCGTCTACGAGTTTCACGAGACGTTCGATGTTATCTTCGGAGTCGATGATGATAAGGGAGTTTGTTCCTGTATAGGCGTTAACGAGACCGTCCGCGGATACGAGCTGTGAGAGGATCTGTTGAATGTCCTGAGAGTTAACGTATTTCAAGTTCACGAGTCGCGTTACCACGGCGGCGGTTGGCTTGTCTGGCCG
>JAULVA010000136.1:12677-19313 GCA_032111275.1 Bdellovibrionota bacterium | reverse complement strand
GAAGAAATTCGGCGCTAAAAAACCACAATCTCGCGTCTCCGCAACCAAAATAGCCTTCAAACCTATGCAAAACAACGCGAAAGCGTTGTTTTGCCTCGCTTCCCTAGGGAAGCACTAACCGCCGGAGGGTAACGAGACTGATCGCCGTTTAACGCTCTCGCTCTGATTCCTCGGCGGTATTTAGGCGCGAAGACGCAGCGCTACCGAAGTGCGCCAGGGTCATTCAGCGGGGTATCGCTTTGCACCACATCGGTCACAGGCACCATGGCGATATCGCTCGCGCTACCTTTAAAGGTCACCCGAGCGACCTCTCGGATCGCGCCTTCAACTCCACCCTGATTTTGGGGAACGACCTGATACATATAGGTTGTGGATGACTGAGTGGTCGAATCACGAAAGGTGAACTTGGTGTACTGCTCCGGACTCTCGATCGTTCGTCCGATCTTCCCCTCCGCGCGCGCCTCCTTTCTCAGGTCCTCCCGGACGGTGACGTGCTGGTCCCTCACGAACCCGATCGTCTCGAAACGAACGTCAAGATTGGTTTCATCCCCTTTGCGGGCGATTACCTTCCGTTGAATGGAGTATCCATCGATAGAGGTGAGCTCCTTACCTCGACGATCCTCGTCTGGAGCGGTCCACGCGAAGAACACCCCACCCTCAGAGGTTGTAACCGTTAACGCGTCCACCGGCTTAGGCGCGAACATCTCAGGGGGGAGTGCCGCTTTGTAACGACCACACCCCGTCAAGACACTGGACACACACACCACCGCGAAGAGCCACAGAACTACCGGGACGCGCCTCATGCTCTGAACCTTTTTACTTATCCATGAAACCACGAAGTCTCTTGCTGCGACGAGGATGGCGCAATTTACGCAACGCCTTCGCCTCGATCTGACGAATACGCTCACGAGTTACGTCGAAATTCTGTCCGACCTCCTCAAGCGTGTGGTCACTCTTCTCGCCGATACCGAAACGCATGCGTAATACCTTCTCCTCACGAGGAGTAAGGGTCGCGAGCACCTTTCGCGTCTGCTCTTGAAGGTTCATGTTCACCACAGCGTTAGCGGGTGAGACCACTCGCTTATCCTCGATGAAGTCACCGAGATGCGAATCCTCTTCCTCTCCGATTGGGGTCTCAAGGGAGATCGGCTCCTTGGCGATCTTTAACACCTTGCGAACCTTATCGATCGGAATCTCCATCTTTTCAGCGATCTCCTCAGGGGTCGGCTCTCGGCCGAGCTCCTGAACCAACTGCCGCGAGGTTCGAACGAGCTTATTAATCGTCTCGATCATGTGAACCGGAATACGGATGATTCTCGCTTGGTCAGCTATCGCGCGGGTAATCGCCTGACGAATCCACCATGTAGCGTAGGTCGAGAACTTGTATCCACGTTGATACTCGAACTTGTCCACCGCCTTCATCAAACCGATATTCCCCTCTTGAATGAGATCCAAGAACTGGAGACCACGGTTGGTGTACTTCTTAGCGATAGAAACGACGAGTCGAAGGTTCGCCTCGATGAGCTGATCCTTCGCCAAGCGGGCTCGCACCTCACCGTCCTTAAGGATACGAACGCTGTCGGTAAAGCCCGACACGCTCATCATCACACGCTCCTCAAGGTTCCTCGCGGTCGCGAGCGCCCGACGAAGAGGCTCCTCCCAGTGCTTCAATTCCGTACTCTTTAGTTTGAGGCGCTTTCCAGCCCGCTTCACTGCTACCTGATCCTCTGAGAGGAGGTCGGCGAGCGAGTCGATCAACTGATCGGCTGTCGTGCCAAGCTTCCGCGCGGCGGTATCGATCCCTCGCAAAAGCTGTCGGCTCTCCTCATCGCCGTCCTTGACCAGCTGGATCATCTTGTGGAACTGCTTCTGGTTGAGATTGAGTTCCTCAATCCGAGCCACATTCTTGACGAGCATGCGGCTGAACTTCTTTTCCCGATCCGAATCAGCGCGCTTCTCAACTGGAAGCTCCATGAGCTGCTCATACATAGCGCGGGTTTCTTTAAGCGCTCGTTTGTATGCAAGCGCCTTGGCAAGGAATTTCTTCTTCTGAGCCTCGTCCTCTTCGCTCTGCGCAACCGGCTTCGGACCGATCTCTTGGCCATCCTCGTCGAATTTCGGCTCCTCCTCCTCTTCCTCCTCCTCTTCCTTGGCGGCTTCAGCCTCGGCGTCGTCCTCGGCAAAGAGGTCGCGTAAACGGATCTGGTCGTCGCGAACCATGTCGAAGAGGGTCACAACGTAATCAAGAGAGAGCGGTTGTTTGAGAAGCTGCTCACGCACCGCGACGAGTCCTGACTCAATACGCTTCGCGATCTCAACTTCGCCCTCTCGGGTGAGAAGACTTACGTTACCCATCTCTCGAAGGTACTGTCTAACAGGGTCGGTGCTACGACCTAGCGAGCCGGCATCGATAACCTCAGCGGGAGGCTCAATTCCGGCCGGTGCCTCAGCGTCCTCCTCTCGAGAGTCGGCTGGAGCCTCGATGATATCGATATCGTGCTCACCAAAATTGGCGATCACCTCATCGACCTGGTCCTCTGACATAACTTCGCCAGCGAGAGCCTCGTTTACCTCATCCATCGTGAGGTAGCCCTTCTCTTTTCCGACCTCAAGGAGACGGTTAATCCGACTCTCAATGTCCCCTCGCTCCTTCAGATCGAGAGAGCTATCGATGTCACCGATGTCAGCCTCAACGGCGACCTCGAAGCCCGTAAGCTCCTGTAAACCGTCATCGAGATCCGCGACAACAAGGTCGCGATCGATCTGACCACCGGAAGCGTCCTTCGCGGAGTCGCGTCCTTTGCGTGGCTCTTTCGTAAGAGGTTTAATGAGAGGCTTTTGCGGTGTGGCGACGGCCTCTGGTTGAAGCTTCTTCGCGGCGGAACCGGTCGCTATTACGGGAGCGATAGTTTTCTCTTTCGCGGCTTTCTTAATCGGAGTGGCCGCTGTCCCCTGCTCTCCTCGAGCTTTCTTCAATCGCTCACGAGCGGCGGCTTTTAAGGTTGAGTTCTTTTTCAACGTCACTCCAACTTTTCGAACTTTTTCTCTCTTCGAGATCGGCTTTTTTGAGCCCTTCTTGAGTGCGCTTTTGGGCTTTTGCTTGACCCCGCTTTTACGAAGAATCTTGCCTCGACCTGCTCCACTTTTCTTTCGAACCACCACCGCAACTCCAAATTGGACTAGCCACGAACGATTAACACTGAAATCTCTCCGTTTCGGATCGCTCAGTCGATCTCATCCGAGAGATTTTCTCATCTGAGAGATCACTGAGCGCGCGCCGCTTCGATCCCAACACGCGCGCGATAGACACGCGACTCTCTCTGTGTGCGCAAGAGACGCGAGCTCCGAAGATCACAATCCGGCGTCGGACATGCGGCGCCTGCGCGCTATGCCCCCTACCTGCAAAGAGATCGTGGGATACTAACTATTTAAGGGTTAGAGGTCCACCCCCCGAGCGAAGCTATCCATCTGGCTCTTGAGAGTCCGTATCCGCTCGGACACCTCAAGCTGCTCATCCGGGCTTAACCCCCCCTCGACGAGCTCTCGGGTGGTCTCGTCTAAGAGCCGTTTCAACTTCCCGCGACGGAGCGCTATTCGACAGCCTTGGTACAGGTCTCGCATACTTACACCCGCTTTGACCATCTTGTAGGCCTCCTTCCACAGGCCCATCCAGTCCGGACCGAGGGACTGTAGAAGCTCCTTCGTAGCTCGACGCTGACGCTCCTCATCCTCCGGGTCCTCGCGAAGGAGCTCACTGAAAACGGCGGAGAAGCGGAGGGTCTCGGGCTGAAGATCCTCGCACATCTCGGGGGTCTTCAGAAGTTCGTCAACCACCTCCCCCTTAAGAACCATAATCGCTCTCAGCACATCGAGATCGATACGCGGTAGGCTTTTGAGCTTCCGAGCAACCGAGCTAGGAGCCGGTGAAGTCGAAACCGATGGCTCACTTCGGGGCGTTGGAGTTGGGGTGGATATCGGCTTCGGAGCGGGAGTGCCTGTTATCATCTTCTCAAGATGCTTGGTCTCGACGCCAAGCCGGCGCGCCGCGCGTGTCACCAATGTTGAACGAACAACCTCTCGGTCAACACCGCTCAACGCCTTGGCTACCTCGTCACACAACTTTCCAAGGAGATTCGGGCCAGGTCGCTCGCTCTCAGAGCACCCGTGCTTTTGCAGTAGTCCATCGATATACACATCGATCAACTCAGATTTAGGAAGAGCCTTGAGCGCCTCCGCCGTGTCAGCGCCGTGTTGTGAGGCGAAATCATCAGGGTCAACCTCCTCAGGAAGGAAACACGCGGTGATATCGACCTCCGCGTTCCTCGCCACCGTAAACGATTTCGCCGCGGCGTTACGTCCCGCGTTATCACCGTCGAAAAGAAGATGGATTCGGTTGCACACACCGGCGAAACGTTTCACATGCGCCTCGGTCATCGCCGTGCCGCAACACGCCACAACGTTGTGGACACCGCGCATCGCGAGACCGATCACATCCATGTATCCTTCAACGATGTAGACCTCTTTGGACTCGCGAATCGCGTCCATCGACTGCGGCAAACCGAAGATGGTACGACTCTTTTGATAGATCGGAGTTTCCGGGGAATTTACGTACTTGGGCGACTGCGCCTCATACGCCGACTCCTGAATCCCTGGAATGATCCTGCCCCCGAAACCAGCGATCCGCTTGGAGTCGACAAAGATTGGAAAGATGAGACGACCGCGAAAGAGCTCATAGAGATCGCCCGCCGCGCTGCGGCGAATGAGTCCCGACTGCAACATCGTCTCTTCATTGATGCCGTTCTGCTTTAGTACATCAATGAGCGCGCCGCGCTGATTGGGACTGTAGCAGATACCGAAGTGATTTATCGCGTCAGCGGTGAGCTGCCGTTTTTTGAGGTACTCCCCTACCTTCTTAAACTCACCCTCTCCTCCCTTGACCTGTAGAAGAGACTTTCGAAAATAGAGATGCGCGATTCGACACACATCGAACAGCTTCTCTCGATCCACGGAGGGCCCTTGTCGCTTACTATTCTCGTATTTTATCTCGATGCCGTACCGACCCGCGAGGTACTCAACGGCGTCCGGAAAGGTCATGGCTCTCATCGCCATCACGTAGGAGATGACGTTGCCGGATGTCCCGCAGCCGAAGCAGTGGTAACTGTTCGTTGATTCGCGCACGTGGAATGAGGGGGAACGCTCCGCGTGAAAGGGACAGAGACCGGAGTAATGCATCCCCGCCCGACGGAGCTTCACCGTCTCAGAGACGACCTCAACGATGTTGGCTGACGCTTTGACGCGTTCGATACTCTCTTGGGAAATCACGGCAGTAAACTAGCATACCTGATGGAAAACGCACCTAAAAGCGGGGGAATGGGGTTCAACCGGGAGGGCCCGTCTCCCGACGGGCCGGGTATGCACGAACGTTTCATCGCGGGTTCCGGCCCGTCGGGAGACGGGCCCTCCGGAACGTCGCACATTAAAGATAACTACAACTACGCCTCTTCCGCCGCCGAAGCCTCAGGGGCGTACTCGTAGCTCACGAAGATCTCAAGAACCTCGTACTCTCGTGCGCCACCAGGAAGGGCAACACGGGTGACATCCCCCTCTTCCTTACCGATGAGCGATTTGCCGAGCGGGGTCTCGTACGAGATCCAGCCCTTGGCGACATCGGATTCCTCCGCGCCATAGATACTCAACACCCTCTGTTCACCGCTCTCAAGGTCTTCGATCTTAACACTTGAGCCGAAGACGACACGGGAGGGCTTTCCGAGCTTCGAGGGGTCGATGACCTCGGCGGTAGCGAGCCGAGCTTCGATATCTCGGATCTTCGCCTCCGTCATTCCCGACTTCTCTTTCGCAGCGTCGTAGTCACCATTCTCGGAGAGATCGCCGTGACCACGAGCCACCTCGATCATGCGAGCGATCTCGGGACGCATCGCCTTGAGCCTCATTAATTCTGCCCGGAGCGTGGCGTAGCCACGCGGAGTCATCGGTCTTTTCATGATGGTGTACTCCGATGTTATGCTCGGCCGAGATACTCGCCGGTATCTGTCTTAACGATAATCTCGTCACCCACGCCGACGAACTGCGGGACGGTGAGCTGAAGCCCCGTCTCGGTTCGCGCTGGCTTTGGAGAGTTGGTCGCTGTCGCACCCTTAATACCTGGCTCTGTATCAACGATGGTCAACGTGACCGTCATAGGAAGGGAAATGCCGATTGGATTCTCGTCGTACATCGAGAGCTGAACTTCCATACCCTCTTTCACGTAGAAGCGTCCGTCACCGATCATCTGCTCAGAGATAGTTACCTCTTCGTAGGTCTCTCCGTTCATAAAGTGATACCCGTTGTTATCCGAGTAGAGGAATGTTCCCTTCTGTTGGAACACGTCGGCGGTCTCAAGATCTTCCGTAGAGCTAAAGCGTTGCTCAGTCTGCGTACCGTTCTGTAGGTTTCGCAACTTGCACTGAACCATCGCGCGAAGATTTCCAGGTGTGTGGTGGTTGAAATCCATCACACTGAAGAGCTGCCCCTTCAATACAAGAACGGTTCCCTTGCGCATATCTTTAGCTTTCATACGACTCTCTCTCTTCTTACTACTTAGGTAACAACTCGAGGGTTTCCTGGATGCGGGATAGT
>JAULVA010000136.1:8449-12667 GCA_032111275.1 Bdellovibrionota bacterium | reverse complement strand
AAATCCATCACACTGAACAACTGACCCTTCAATACAAGGACGGTTCCCTTGCGCATGTCTTTAGCTTTCATAGCATTCTCTCTCTTACTACTTCGGTAACAACTCGAGCGTTTCTCGAATGCGAGATAGTACCCTATCCTTCCCAAGACCTGCAAACGACTCAAAAAGTGGTGGGGTAATGGTCTTTCCGGTCACCGCGATACGCAAGGCCACAAATGCGGGGCCTGGCTTCAAGCCCACCTCGGTCGCAACTGCCCGTAACGCCTGATCAATAGCCTCAGTTTTGAACTGAGGAAGCGCGCTGAGACGCTCCAAGGAGAGGTTCAATATCTCGCGCGCTTTGGCCGCGTCGACCCCCTTTCCGAACATCGCGTCCATCTGCCGCTGGAGTGGACGGTCCATCAGGAAGTCCACCATCGCGCCAACCTCCGTCAACAACTTCACACGCTCCTGAACGTGCGGAGCGAGTACCGCAAACTCATGCTCAGGGATACTCACCCCCTCCTTTTCAAGGAAGGGCTTAGAGCGCTCAATAAATTCCTGTACGGGAAGCTTTCGGATGTAGAGTCCGTTCATCCACGCCAACTTGACCGGATCAAAGACGCCGCTCGATTCGTTAATCCCGTTGAGGGTGAACTTCTCTATCAGCTCATCTCGCGTGAAGATCTCCTGATCGCTCCCCTCTCCCGGAGCCCATCCGATAAGGGTCACGAAGTTAAGCACGGCCTCAGCGAGATATCCCTCCTGTCGCAGATCGCTCGACTTCGCGGCGTTGTTGCGCTTCGACAACTTCTTACCATCGGGACCGTTCACGACCGGGAGGTGCGCGAACACAGGAGGCTCCCAACCGAGAGCCTCATACAATAACAAATGGATTGGAGTAGACGAGATCCACTCAATGCCTCTCAAAGCGTGCGTGATCTTCATGTCATGATCATCGACGACCACGGCCAAGTGGTAGGTAGGAAACCCATCGCTCTTTAAGAGCACGGTGTCACGGTGTGGAATAGAATCCCACTGAACCTTTCCACGAATTGCGTCGTTAAAACTAACCGCTCGCTTCTGTGGAACCTTAAATCGAACGACGTGCGGTTTATCCGCCGGTACATTTCGAGTCCTGCAGTACCCCGAATACCCAGGGAGCTCTTTACGAGCCATCTGCTCGTTGCGCTCACGTTCAAGCATCTCAGGCGTGCAGTCACAACGATAGGCGCACCCCTTCTCAATGAGAAGCTCCGCGACCTCTTTGTATTTTGGAAGACGGAGGCTCTGCATGTAGGGGCCGTGCGGGCCACCCAACTCAGGAGCGCCCTCCCAATCCTCGCCGTACGTGCGAAGTTCCTCCTTCGTTGGCCCCTCGTCGATCTGAATTCCGAACCACGCGAGCTCCTCAATCAGGAACCGTATAGAGCCCGGGACGAAACGCTCACGGTCAGTGTCCTCCACACGGAGCAAAAACTTTCCACCATAGTGCTTAGCCAAAAGGTACGCGAAGAACGCCGTACGGAATCCTCCAACATGCTGGAAGCCGGTGGGCGATGGCGCAAAACGGGTTCGAACCTCTGTCATGTGTATCTCTCTACTTCTTTAGGTAGTGGGCGGGGCTCGCTTCGAGCCCGCTCTCGGTGGGGTAACCCCGCAGGAACTATAGACTACGAGGCCCCTCGTTGGCAAAACGAACGTCAGCATCCGGGAAGGTACGGTAACATGTCGGATTCTGGGGACTCACCGTAAGGTTTTCCTATACCCTATGGTGTTTGGCCCTTCCCACCCCAGCTACCTGGGAGCGGGGCGAAACATGAGGTTTTACCACAAAGGACGCAAAGGACGCAGAGGTCCAACTCAGACACCTGCGTCATACCGCAATTCTGTGAACTCTCTTCTACTCCCCAGCGACCTTTCGAAGCGCCCACCTACTCCGCAGGACGAACACCTTGGTCACCTCACGAAAAAGGAATAGAGGATTCAACGAACGTTGATGACGCGACGCGACGCAGGCGAAGGGAAGCCCAGCCTCCCGTGAGAGGAGCTCGGCTCTGCGAAGATGATAGTGGTCGCTGACAACTATCCAGGTGCGAGCGCCGTCGCGCTCTAACGCCTGAGCTCCTAGAACAAGATTGTCATGCGTGTTTCGTGCCTCGAACTCTTGGATTACCTGAGTAGGTGGCACTCCAAGCGACTCAAGGAATCGAGCTCCCGCTTCAGCCTCTGAGATCTCACCAACCGAACGAGCCGCGCCACTCACCACCACGGTAGACACAACCCCTTCGTGAAAAAGTTCGGCTGCTGTAGTCAGCCGCCCCTTGAAGAGAGCGGATGGCTCTCCACGAATGACCCTCGAGCCTAAAACTAAAGCGGAGTCGGCACGCGGAACCGGTTCGCAGGAATGGAATACGACATCGGCGGTGTTGATACACACCACCACTCCTAAGAAGACAGAGAGATATCCGAGCCAAATAGACGCTCGCTTATACGTGAAGTTCACCCCGTTAGTATGACCTAAACAGGTCGGCGACCTAAAGGGGCTTTCCCTCCGCGACCGAATACCCGGTAATTATTCGAGCCGATCGATTTCGGGTGAGATAATTCCATCCCCACTGAATGACCACCAATACTCGGTTCGTAAACTGTGTCAGATAAAAGATATGAACCCACAGCCAGGTAACCCACGCGACAAACCCAGAGAACTTCCAGCGACGCGTTTGAACCACCGCGAACGCGCGGCCAACGGTCGCCATCGCCCCCTTGTCATGAAATACGAAGGGTTCAATCGGCGATGATTGAGGTTGGAGGCGAGCTGTAATAACCGAAGCAACGTACTCCCCCATCTGCATCGCCGCGGGAGCCACACCAGGGACTAATCCCCCGTTCTGCTCACGGTGCGCGAGATCTCCAATCACGAATACCTCAGGATGATTCGGAACCGTAAGGTCCGGGGCGACTTGAATTCGACCCGCTCTATCGAGGGGAGCGCCGGTCTGTTGCGCCAGCACCTTGCCTAACGGCGATGCTTGTACTCCGGCGGCCCACACCACACACGAACTCTTGATAACCTCTCGCGCGCCATCGCTTTCAACGATGACCTCCCCTTCATTGACCTCCTTAACCATGGTGCGTTCCCGTACCGTGACTCCGAGCCGGTGTAAGGCATCGCGAGCTTTTTGAACCAGGTCTGGCTCATAGGTACTAATGATACTGGGGCCCGCCTCAAGAAGAAGGATCTCGGCGTCCGCTGGGTTAATATGCCGAAAGTTATCCTTGAGGGTTTGATGCGCGATCTCGCCGAAAGCTCCGGCGAGTTCAACACCGGTCGGACCACCTCCGATAACCACAAAACGCATCAGGTCTCGCTGCTTCCGCGGATCACTCTCCAACTCCGCATGCTCGAATATAGCCAAAACCTTACTTCGAATCTCCAAAGCGTCCTCGAGCGACTTCAAGCCGGGCGCGAACGCCTCCCACTCAGGGTGCCCAAAATAGTTGTGGCTGGCTCCCGTCGCTACAACGAGGAAATCGTAGTCAATTCGCTTCCCACTCTCGAGCGTTATCGCTCGCTCCATGACGTTGATATCGGTGACTGCGCCGAGCAAAACCTCCACATTTTTTTTCCCTCTGAACAGCGCCCGCAGAGGGACCGATATGTTGGCTGGTGATAAACCTCCCGTAGCGACCTGATAGAGGAGCGGCTGAAAGAGATGAAAATTTCGGCGATCAACGATCGTGATCCGCGCGCCTGTGCGATACAATTGTCGCGCTACCGCCAACCCACCGAACCCCCCGCCAACGATGACGACATGAGGCTGGGAGGATAGATTCGCGATGTCAGGCATGCTCACCATAGGAGCCCTTTCTAATATCCCGCAACTTAGCGAGTGCTCGTTCAATGATGTGACAGGGAATGCGCTTTACATCACTCCGTGGTCGGGGAAGAACAGGCATCTTTTTCGTCGCGGGCTCATCCCGACCAAACACCCATGATGGAGGATCACTTGCTGGAAACGACTCAAGAGAGCTCTCGAAGACGACCTCATCATCATCCCGAATACCGTGCACATCAGGCTCGGTTCCGTAATCAGAACTACCGAAATTCATACTGCCTCCTCCCTAGTTTCGGGATCCGCGGCGATGCGGGAGTTTCACTGGAGAGCAGCGTAGCACTTCGGCCGAACGCCTTGCCTAAGGGGCGTCACTACTATCTTCGTGTTTGGGCAACATGTT
>JAULVA010000136.1:0-8439 GCA_032111275.1 Bdellovibrionota bacterium | reverse complement strand
CTGGCCCTACGCTACACTGCTGCCCCGTCCTACCGCCCACAACAGCAGCAGCAGCAGCAGCAGCTGTTACAGCAGCAGCAGCAACGGGCCAGGCAACATGTTGCAAACGAGCCGATGCACACATACCGGTGCGCCCTGTCATGTAAGGTGGCATTCATTACGCCCTACAAGAGAGGGAATCACCTTCACGGAGCATCGGACATGGCGGCCTTTGAATTCATCGTTACCCAACTCACGCTTGTCCTCGGTTTATTCCTGGTCATCGTTGGATGGGTTGGCGTACTCACAGGGACAGCGTTCGTACACCTGCCTCCGTTTGGTCCACAGCGACCAACGATATACCTCCTCATCGCCTATCTTATCTTCCTGCACCCTCTCGAAGCTGCCCTAGGCGTGAGGGTCGTTCAACTCCTTTTCGTCGTTGTGGCGGTCGCGGTGACCTATGAAATAATCCGCCCGATCATTACCTCATCAGTAAAGATCTCAGGCGCGAGTCCACAAACGGTCGACGCGGATCTCCGTCACGCTTTTCAGACACTCGGCCTTCGGTACGCCGGACACTTTCCACGCTACAAGCTCAAAGACCCATGGGCTCGAGTGCGGGTAAAATATTGGAAACGGCTCGGGGAGGCGCAGCTCACCATTTACCCTAGCTCTCGGCGCGATGTCCTCACCCGCATAGAGGATATTATCGATAAAGACTTTAGTGGTGAGGAGCAACCGCGAGCGAGCCGAGCGTTTGTGGTTAATCTCATCGAGGGGGCGCTTCTTATCGGGGTCGCGGCGTGGAATATTGGGGCGCATCTGTAATCGCTTTAATCTCTCTATATCGTGCGCCGGCGGGTACTAATCCTATTCCCCGCTGTCATGATTGCCCGCCGGGTTTTTGCCGGGTCCATCCCGAAGTGTTTACATATCGATTGAAAGGACAGCACGTAATCGTCATCTTCGTTGAACATGTAGTCCAACGCCTTAACCTTGAATCGCTCACCGCCATTAAAATCCTCAATCGTCCGCAGGATCATGGCGCGCATGAGCTCGCTCACCGATTCGCCCTCCCAATTAGCGGAGAGCTCAACGTCGATCTGCAGGGCTGGAATTCTAGTGGATGAAGAATTGAAGGAATCAAACATGGAACAACCTCTCAAAAACCTAGACCCTACACAGCGGCCTATAGAGAGGTTATGGAGAGAGGCGGGAGCGATGTAACACGATCACACCCTCGTATCCCCGTTTTCGTGGAGGTTGCTTCAGATTTTTTTGGCGATTTTCAGACCAACGCTAACGGTCTGTGTTCAGTTTAGATTTTAATTGGTTGTTAGCCGATCGTGGCGCAACGCAGGGGATTTTCGTAGGGGCGTCACGGTATCGTTGTTACGCGAAGAGTGCCGGTATTCCGGAGGGCCCCTGTCCTCAGGGGCCGGGACTCGCCATCACACATCCGTGCATCACCGGCCCGTAGGGATACGGGCCCTCCGGAACAATACCCATACGGGTCCCGTTTCCCTACGCCCCCACCATCTCTCGAAACTCATCCTCGGAGATAACCGGGATCGATAATTTCTTCGCCGCGTCTAGTTTCGAACCGGCCGCCTCTCCAGCGACAACAAAACTCGTCTTCTTGCTCACCGAGGAGGAGACCTTACCACCGTTCTTTACCACGAGATCCTCCGCCTCCTTCCGAGAGAGGGTCGCGAGCGTTCCTGTAAGAACCAAGGTCTTCCCCTCAAGTGCGCCACCCTTCACCGGCGCGGCCTCGGGTTTGGGATGAACGCCGTGCGCGAGGAGCTTCTCAACTATCTCACGATCGCGGTGGTCTGCGAGGAACTGCGCGACCGAGCGAGCGGTCTCCGGACCTATCTCCTCCATCTCAAGGAGAGAATCTTCGGTGAGCTTGAGGAAGTTCTCAACGGTTCGACACTGCCGCGCGATGACGGCGCCGGTCTTTGTTCCTACATGACGAATACCTAAGGCGAAGATGAAACGACTGAGCGGTCTCTTCTTACTGCCAGCTATCGCTTCGACAAGGTTTGTGCTCGATAACTCGCCCATTCGGGGCAGCTCTTGGAGCTGCTCAACGGTGAGCTTGTAGATATCGGGAAGCTCTCGCACGACATCGTGCTCAAGCAAGAGCGCCACCATCTTGTCTCCGAGGCCTTCGATGTCCATCGCGTCACGGGTCGCGTAATGGAGGATCCGATTGTGAATCTTCGCTGGGCAGCTCGGATTCGGACATCGGGTTACCGCCTCATCAGCGACGCGCTCGACCGGTGTGGCGCACTCTGGACACGTGGTAGGAAATTTGAATTTTCTCTCCCGGCCGGTACGGGAGGCGGTGATGGCGGCCACAACAGCGGGGATAACATCTCCCTGCCTGCGCACAACGACCCTGTCACCGATCAAGAGCCCCTTTCGTTCGATCTCGTCCTGATTGTGTAAGGTCGCGCGAGCGACAACGACACCACCGACAGGAACGGGCTTGAGTACAGCTACCGGAGTCAACGCGCCGGTGCGCCCAACCTGAATGATAATATCTTCGAGGGTAGTGACCGCCTCAACCGGTTTGAACTTCGCCGCTATCGCCCATCGGGGCGAGCGTTGTCGAAATCCGAGCCTCTCTTGGAGATAGATGTCGTTAACCTTGATGACGATACCGTCAACCTCAAAGGGAAGGGACTCTCGCCCCTCCTCCGCTTTTCGATATTCCTCAAGGAGCCCTTGAATCCCTTTGACGGTCTTGTATCCAGGTGAGATTGAAAAGCCGAGAGACTCAACCTCCTCCATCGCCTCCCGCAACGTAGGGTGCGCGAAGCCTCCATTTCCCTCGACTCGGGCCACCCCATACGCGAAGAAATAGAGGGGGCGCCGCGCGGTCTCTTGAGGATCGAGCTGACGTAAGCTTCCCGATGCCGCGTTACGAGGATTGGCGAAGGTCTCCTCCCCTCGCTCCTGTCGCTCCGCGTTGAGCGCCTCAAACTCCTTCTTTCGAAAGAGCACCTCACCCCGGATCTCGACACTACCCTTATGCGCTTTGGTTCCACGCAACCGAAGCGGTATGGATTTGATCGTTTTTACGTTGCTCGTTACATCCTCCCCCGTGGTGCCATCCCCGCGGGTGGCGCCTTGGGTCAACGTCCCGTTTTCGTATGAGAGCGAGACCGCCACACCATCAAACTTAAATTCAATCGTGTACTCGATCTCCTTCCCATCGTGCCCATCCTTCGAGAGGAATCTCCTGACCTGCTCATCGAAGTCGATCAACTCCTGCTCGTTCATGGCGTTGTTGAGCGAGAGCATCGGAATTTTGTGTTGAACGGTGGGGAACCCCTGAAGCGGCTGCGCACCAACTCGCGTCGTTGGCGAGTCGGAGCGAATGAGGTCGGGGTACTCCTTCTCGAGCTTCTCCAACTCCCGAAACTTCTCATCATACTCAGCGTCGCTAATGATTGGCTGAGAAAGGACATAATAGCGATGCGAATGCTCGTGGAGTTCATCCACAAGCGCATCCATCTTCTCTTTGATGGTGGAGGTCGGGGTCTTCATGCTCGTCCGTGGGCGTGAGAATGGTTAGCGCGAACTAGTATCGCCTATCTATGCACACAACCCAAGCCACTTGGCATACGGATATCCTTGCAACCTCGCTTACGCTCCTCTTTGGAGCATTTGTTCTCACTCGGAGAGAAGCCAGCGGGGCATCGGTCATAACTTGCTGGAGGTCGAGCCGCTGGGGGCGGAGGTGGTGGGCGGTAGGAGTTCTGGCGATCTCGCTCACGCTCAAGACGCTCCCGTTCGCGCTCAAGGCGACGACGCTCCTCCTCGAGCCGTTCCCGCTCACGGCGATCATAGGACGAGGAGCCTCCATAGTACGGACCAGAGCCGTAGTAGGGACCTCCTCCATAGTATCCACCGTTACCGTAGGGCCCACTTGGGGGTTGGTTGCCGTAATACGGATCATATGGGGCATCGACGTTCGTGCACCCCTGGATCGCCACGACCACTGGGATTGAAAGAAGTAAGGACCGAACAAAGGATTTTCTCATGGCCATGCCTAAGGATAAAAGGCAAAACCCCGCTATCGCGGGCTTTTGCTAGGTAGCGGTGCTGTCGCACCGCTTTCTTCTCGCGTCTTTGCGACCAAAATGGGGTTCACACTTGTGCGAAACAACGCGAACGCGTTGTTTCGCCTTGTCTCCCTAAAGTATAGAAACCCTCCCTACCACCTGGCAACGAGGATCCTCAGGCCAGACGTCTCCCTTGAGGTCCCTATTCAGCCCCTCAGTCTGGATCCACTTGAACTAACACTAAGCTCACAGATCCAGCGACCTTACCGCGCGGGAGCGACCTGCTGTTGGTCTAAAAGGAGTAGGACACCGTGGCGCCAAAGGTGCGAGGATCCCCCTGCTGAACGTAGAGTTTATTCTCGTAGTTAGGAGGCTCATTACCGAAAAAGAAACCACGAACGGCATAGCTCTGATTAAAGAGGTTTCGGCTCCAGATGAGTACCTTCCATCCCCCTTTCTCGTACCCGACGGTCGCATTGAAGAGGTTGTAGGGATTACTCCTCTGATTGTTACTGTCGTCGAAGTAGAAAGCGTCTCGTCCCGTCTCCTCGATGCGGGAGAAGAGGCCCCGCCCGAAGTCGATCCTGGTTCCCACCGAGTACTGCCACGCTGGGGCGACCGAAAACGCCCGCCCCTCAAGATACTCCGCCTCTGGTGGCACACTCGTAAAATCCGAGTGCATCAAGGCACCTGACGCGAAGAGATCCAACCACGGGAGCGCTTGGTAGGTATTCTCAAGCTCAAGACCGGTGCTTCGGCCCCCCGCGGTGCTCTCGGTGATGTAGGTATAGGAGAGCGGATCGCTCGGATCGTTCTGAACAGCGAATTTTAACTGCTGGTCGTACCGTTGATCGTGAAACACCGCCACATTCGTCGTCAAACGTTTCTTAAGAAACGCCCCTTTAAGTCCGGTCTCGTAGTTCCACAGGTACTCTGGGTCGTACTGACGCCTATCGGCGGGTACATTAACACCGGTGTTGAACCCTCCCCCCTTAAATCCGCGCGACACCGAGACGTACCCGCGAAGATTCGTGGTGAGGTCGTGTTGCAGGGAGACGTTTCCTCCAAGCATTGAGTAGGTGGGGGAGAAATCGCTCTCCCGAGTATCTTCATACTGGGCGTTTCGCTGCTCGAAGCGAAGACCGCTCCCAAGAGAGGTGCCCGCCCCCAACGGCGCTTCGACCTCACCAAAAACGGCCCCGGTGTTCGCGCTATAGTCACTTGTTACCGAGTCGTAGATCTCGCTGTTTGAGAACTGATCGGTTGTGGTGTCCTCACTGAGGCGCTGGCCGTACAACCCCGATACCCACCGCCAGTCCTCGCCATGCTCGTACAACGGATCCTGGCTCGTGAGGCGGAGCTCCTGTGTCGCGCTGTGCCGGGTACGATTTGAATCGGAGAAGTACTCGTACGGCGCGTAGGGCTCCCAGAAGGGATTGTTGCCCCAGTCACCGTCGAAGCTGTTCGCGATCTTCGTCCACATATACGTCGAGATACTTTCAAGCTTGAGCGCGTCTGAAAGCTGGTAGCCGACCTTGAAAGAGGAGGCACCCACCCGAGTATCATCCTGCCCCGGGTCGTCTGATTGTGTCGTAAAACTATTATCGATCGCGAACGCGTCGTAGCCGTTGTTGAACTCTGAACCCCATACCGCGAGATCGTAGGTCACCTTAGAGCTCTGCTCGTAGCGGAGTTTCAATCGAACCACCGATTCGTTTCGAGAATTGGTGTCATCTCGAGAGAGGTACACGTTGTCGCGGAACCCATCGCTCTGTTGATTGAAGGCCGAAAAACGGAGCTGTAGCTTTCCATCAGAACCGGGAAGAGCACCTCCGACCGCGAATCCCCCGGCACCCATCTCGTCGTTACCAGCCATCACCATAAGTGTACCGGTGTTAAACTCCGAGGGGTCGCGCGAATGAACGTTAATCGCTCCCGCGAGTGCGCTGGAGCCAAAGCGAATCCCTTGCGGTCCTCGCAACACCTCAAGCTGCTCCACGTCGAACATCGGAACAACCATGCCGAGACCGCCAAAATCGATATCATCGATGATCGTAGCCACCGAGGGATTCGGCGCCCCGTCGTACTGCTCCAGCTCACCGACGCCACGAATGATAAAAAAGCGCGGTCTTGAGGAACCACCCGACCAGGTAAGATTCGGTATTGATTCTATCTCGTATTGAAAGTTCGTCTCTCCCTTCTCGATAAAGCGCTCCTCTTGAACGACCGTGGTACTTTGAGGAACCTCTCCGAGGGGATCGCGAAAGTTCGTGCCATAGATAAAGAGATCGGTTGGGGTTACGACGGGATCTCCCGCGGATTGATCTTGGGCACCTACCTGCGCCACCGAGAGCCACAAGCAGAAAAACGTGAAGATATGAAGAAGGTAACGGCGACAACATAGTCGTGCCGTGGCGGTTACGGTACAGTCCATGATTCCTCTCCCTACGCCGGTATTATCCGTCTCAGGTTCAAAGGGTGTCGCTCACTACGAGCGTCTCAGGTCCTTACGACCTCCCCTGGGTTAGTAGTTACCAGCGCCTCAGGCGCCGATATCGTTATCGCTACCTGAAGGGCGAAAAAAAATCAACGAACCACCGCCGCCAGACCGTTGTATGTTCTAAAAAACCACCGTTCCCTCCTACCGATACGCCACACGCTCGAAGCAAGCCAAACAACGTTAGCTGGAAAACCGTTTCCCCCTCGGAATAGGCTAATTTTGCAACTTCCCAACTGAACGTGCTCGTAAACGTGAACGTGAACGAAACCAAAAGAAAAAAGGTAATATTTCGTGTACGTTCACGTTTACGAGCACGAGCACGTTCACGTGGGAATTGGACTACCGTCTCCGAACATCACCATCATCCAGAGAGCGTCCTCTCCAGATAGCTACTAGGAGCTTTGAGACTTACTGCCTATACTCTTTCCTGTAGAATCAAATCCGACTGGAGACTCTCTATGAAATGTGAACTAGCGAGCTGGATACTACGAGCAACGGCAGCATTGATGGCGCTCTCCACAATCCACATGGGAGAATGTGAGGACAGGCTTGTCTGGAAGGCGCAGGGATCGCTCCAATCCATCGGAAACGATTCGATCGTTGTGGACAACTTTCAGTACGAACTCACCTCATCCACGGCGTACGAAAGGAACAATCAGCCGGCGAGTCGGGAATCCTTCGTTGTCGGAGATCACGTCAAGGTAACGTTCATCACGGACCGCTCAGTGCTTGAGCTTGTAGGTAAGAGCTCAGATGATGACCAGCCCGATGCAACTCCAGCCCCTATTCCGACCCCCGAGGCAACCCCGATCAGCACCCGTCTCTCCCCGTTTAGCATCGTCCCAACACGTGCTCGAGGTGAAGTGAGAGCGACGTACACCGGACGCAAGAAGCGATTGGTCATCAACGTGAGGATTCCACGAAACACGACCCCCCTCGCGACAACAAACGCCGAAGCCAAGGCTCTATCTCTTACCGCTACCATCACACGCAGGGGAGAGGATGTTGCGACATGTGGCCTACGTTTCGAGTCGAGGCGTCGCGAGCTCTCAAGGTATGACTTTACAACCGATATCGAGAGCACTTCTCGCCGCCGTGTCACCAAGGTCCGCGCGCGGAAGGGAAGTTGCACGCTCGCCAACGGTGCCACCGGAGTTCCGAGGGTTAGGGACGGTGATAACGTAACGATCTCTGAAGGGGGTGGGGATTTCCTAAGGGGTACGTTCTAGGTCCGCACTTCATGGGAAAGCGAGGCAAAGCCTACTAGTGGTCCTATTGTAGACATCGACACGTGAACGTGATCACGCTCGCAAACGTGAAGCTCCACGAAACCGTTGGCTTTTTTGTTTCGAGTACGGTCACGTGGGGCTTAACGTAAAGAGAAGCTACTCGCCAAAAACAAGCCCCTCAAGGGTCTCGATATCCGCCTGCCATCCGATCGCGATAAGCGTTGACTCTGGCGCGATCACGGTATCTCCTTGCGGATTGAGTTGAAACTGCCCATCGGGCGAGATAATAGCGGCGATACTCACGTTCGCGGTCTGCCGCAACGCGAGGTCACGAAGTGTTTTTCCACAGATACCGGAAACAACCGGGATCTTTATCTCTTCAATCTTCCAACCCGCCACACCGGTGCCAGCGATCTCAAAAAAGTCGGTAATGTAGGGGCGCATCAATCCATCAGCGAGCTTACGAGCGGCGAGGCGGTACGCTGAAACGATACGATTAACCCCCGCTTGCTTGAGACGCTTCTCTCCGACCTCGTCCTCCGCTCGACTGACGATATAGAGGGACGCGTTTAATTCGCGGGCGGTCAGAGTTACGTACACGTTGTCGGAATCTCGCGGAAGCAGCGTAACGAGACGCTTCGCTCGAACC
>JAULVA010000135.1:0-8285 GCA_032111275.1 Bdellovibrionota bacterium | reverse complement strand
TCCAACAGAACGATTGAGTCGGCTGAGGTTTTCCCCGGAGTGGTGATGCACATGCCACTTAAGCGGAAAGGCGACGAGGGCTCCGAATACCTCCTCAAGTTTATTGAAGCGAGCTGAGTACGCGCAGGTGCCTTGAAGATACCGAGCGAGGTGATGGAACGTGGTCATCGACATACGTAGCACGACGTATGCCGCCATGTATTTCAATGATTCATCGAACGCCGCTTGAGTAAACCCTTGCGCGACGAAGACGTTCAAGATCCATCCGATCGCCCATGGCACTACGAGGTCGATACTGTACGCGAAAACTGAGAGAATAATGAACCCGAAGAATCGCACACGGTCCCCATGTGTGGACTCCCATGTCGCGCGGGCGAGCGTAAGGACTGAGGTAAGCGTACCGTTTTGCTTTGGGTCGTTCATAAGCGATGGGGCCAACTCTCTAAAAAGTTTGGGCAAATGATAGCAAAAGCGACCTCATGTGTCTTGATATGCCGGAGAAACGTACCGCCCGACGAGGCCAACTCGCGCTCCCTACGATAATTTGATGCGAACGGGGTTGGAGAAGTCCGTAGTATAGGGAGTGGCGCGACGGAAAAGAGACGAAACGACTCAAATTAAACCGACGTTTCTGTTTTTGAGGGACTGGGGATGGGTCTGAGGGAATGAAACACGCAGAGGGACGCCACAATGATGAGTAGGTTAGTCATGAGAAGATGGGTCAATTTGAGCCATACCGGGGCGAGCAGGAAGAGGGTGGCGAGTCCGACACCCAACGCGACGAAGAGGGTTATGGAAAAACGCCTATACCACCGCGCTTGAGATGAGCTCCGGACCGCTATCCCTGAGAGCTGGGCGAACAGGAGCATCAGGACGGGAAGCGCAAGAGCGAGTGCGGGATGAAGAATTCGCAACCGTACCGCTGGATGCGAGTCCGGAGCGAGATCGTGGGTTAGTCCATGAAGCAGGGATTCTGACGGGAGAAGATGCGAGCCGAGAGCGGCTATCGCACCTGTGATGAGCACGATCATCAGCCCGGTGAGATACAGGACTCCGCCCCGTTTGAGCTCGGGTGAGAGTTGTTGCCGCGGCGCGTCGCCGTATCGAATACTCTCCGCCGTCATGACTCCAGAAAAAAGGAGGAGCGAGGTGTTCACGAGGTGGAGGGGCATCACAAGTAACCGGGAGATATCAGTGCTCTCGTTCACGAGGCCAGATTTCACCAGTTGGCGGCCGATGAGCGCCTCCGTTATCGTAAAGATGAGGGTTATGATTGCCCAGAATCGAGCTGGATGGCGCCTCGTGAAGTATCTTCGCGAGAGCCAAATCTGAACGAGGACAAGGACACCGTAGAGCGCGGTTGATATCCGATGCGAGTACTCCACCCAGGTCTTGGTCGCCCGCTCCACTGGGATCATTTCGCCGTTGCACAGAGGCCAATGATCTCCACAGCCATCGCCGGATCCAGATAGTCGCACCCACGCGCCCCACAGAATGATGAGGACGGTGTACGCCACCAACGACCAGGATCCAATGTAGAGGGCGCGAAGAGTGCGAGGTGTCTTCATGGCGATTGGTTCTAGCGTTTAATCATGAGATGCTTCGCCTCCGCGGGCATCGCGAGCCATGAGCGCCGTGACTGAACTGAGTTCGCGGCCATCGAGCGAATAAGCGAATCAGCCTCGCTCAAGGTGACAACCTGACCATTGTCGAGCTGCACAAGCATCGATTGCTTCGAGTCTCCTGAATGTACATCTGCGGTCGTAATCTCGTGCAGGTAGTACCTTGGATCCATCTTCAGAGACTCCAGAGCCTTGGTGGCATCCTCGATCATATGCCCCCGCGTGTTTGGATCGATGACGCGAACGGTTTTGAAGAGTCTTCGATGAAGTATTCTATCGCTCAGGTCGCGCAGGATGGGATCGTGCGAGCGACTCCATCGAGCCATGTGATAGCGCCACCACGCCTCTCGCATCTCGAACATCATGTCGAGCGTGAGATCCTGAGCGGTTTTCGCGGCGAGGGCTTGTCGCATAACATCGTCGGCGAACTCGAGCTGAGATCCGAGATCTCGGGCTCGTTGCACCACCGCTTTGTTCAGCATGTCCGCGGCGAGAAGGACACGGTGTTGGTATATCTGCCGGTACATCGCGTGGCGCGAGACCATGAAGTGGAGCATCGCGTCCAGCCTATTCTCCATCAGGGCGAGCTGCTTGTCCTTGGTGATCAGAATTGAGTCAACAAGCGCGGGAATGTTGTACTTGCCATAGCTTACTCCCGCGAGAACGCTGTCTACCGTGGACCAGTTGCCACGATCGACGTTCCACCCGCCGCCAGAGATGATCTGCCATGTCCACGGTGGAACCTCGTCGGACTCCTCCAATATGCGCAAAACGGTTTGAGCGAGTGAGGGGTCGAACTCTCGGAGTACGGTTGAGATCTCTGAATCCTGCGTGATTACGATCTCCGCGAGCTCCTCATGTGAATCGGGTTGTCCGGGGAACCATGTTTTAAACGCAGTATGTGAACCAGGAGCCAGATGGCCAATGTCGTGTAAGAGAGCGGCTACGAGGATGGCGGGACGATACGTGGCGACATCATCTGGAAAATGTTTGCTGAGTTTTCCGAGGGCAAGCTTCGCGAGGTACGCTACTCCGAGGCAGTGACCGAAGCGGGAGTGTTCGGAGAACATGTATACGAGCCGCGTGTTCGCTGTTTGACTGATATCGCGCAATCGTTGAAACCACCGAGTATCGATGAGCGTAAGAATAAGGTTTTCGGCCGGATCGCTCTTGGAAAGGGAAACGGATTGGTGAACAACGTCAGCAAAGGTGATGTCACTCATACGGTATGTCCTGAGGTTGAAACGTGTTGGGGGATCGGGTGCTGGGCGACGACCGTTATTCCGAAGCTTGGCAACCCCTCAAGCAGGTTGGTTGAGGAGGTTAGAAGCTCCACACGCGTGACTCCCAGGTCTCTCAAAATCTGGGCTCCAACGCCATACTCACGCATTCTTCTCGCGGAGGGGGATTGGGGAGGCTCTTTCAAATGTTGCACGGCGCTTCCCTTGGGATCCATAAACGGTCGTCGTAGGTAGAGTAGGATTCCTCGCTCTCGCTGTCCGATCTCTTGGAGTGAGTTCTGAAGGTGTAAGCGGGTCGCTGGAGAGGATCCACCAAATACATCCGGAACTGTATGCTCCGCTTGGACTCGAACTAACACCGGAGTATCGCCGCTGACATCTCCCTTCACAAGGGCGACATGTTCGATATCTCCAATGTGTGAGCGGTACACGATGGCGCGAACCTCTCCCGCTGATGTTGTTGGGAGCGTTGCCTCCGCGACCCGCTGAACAAGGGACTCCTGCTGCAGTCGGTAGCGGATTAGCTCCGATAAGGTGATAAGAGGAAGCTGCTCTTGTCGCGCGTAATCCTCTGCCTGGCGCTCGGTCATGAGGTCACCGTCTTTCGTAAGAAGGTCAACAAAAAGGGCGGCGTCTGTCGCGTTGATCATGGTCACTACATCCAGGGCCCCTTCCGGAATCGCTGTTTTGACTAACACCCCTCCCGAACGAGTCTCCACGGGGAAGATATGACCCGGTTTCACGAGAGCGCGAGGCTGAGCGCTCTCCGCTCCTAGAATCTGGAGGGTCTTTGACCTGTCCGCCGCACTGATACCGGTGGTGATCCCTTCTCGAGCCTCCACGGAGACATATTGAGCCATCTGAGAGACGGGAAGCGTTTGGGGGTTGAAACTGGACGGGCGCGTCATCGTGGAAAGAAGAAACGCCGCAGCCCGCTCGGGTGAGAGCGCCACGAAGGTGAGGCCACCTGAGATGGTAAGAATGCGATTTACTTGCTCGGGGGTGATGTCCTGTGCTGGAGCGACAAGAGCCGCTCGAGATGAGCTAAGGTCGTCTACTACGATCGAGAGCTTACTCTGCTTAAACACGGTGAGGAATTGAGAGAGGCGACTCATAGGGGGATTACACCAGACTTCTCACGGGGTGTCACGAAGGGGTAGGCCTCGCGGTGGAGGGGCCGGACGAGCGCGACCGTTTCGATTTGGCGCTGTAAGGTATTGATATGAGGTCGGATTGACCCCTCCTTTGAATAGTTCTTAAGAAATACCTCGGCTATTCCGAAACTATATTTGAACGCAGGTGTCCAGTCTGGCTCAGGCGTTCTTCATGTGGTTCTAGCGGTTCTGAAGTGGTGTCAAAATGAAAACGGAAGTTCTTGAGACTAACCTTTCCTCTCCCGCGGAGTTGGATAAGGCTATTATTCGTGCGCGGCGAACCGCGTTTGTCGCGCGATTTATTGTCTTGCGAGAAGGGAAGCGTACCAAGGCCCATCGCGTGATCGAAATGATGGAGTGGGACGATCTGACGACCGTCGAAGAGCTTGCCAATCGGTTTCGAAGCGCGTTCGAGGAAAATGGTGACAATATGTTTCCGGTGGATCGCGATTTACGCCGGGCAGTTGCTCACTCGTACCGCTCGATTAAGTTCTTCGTCAGTGAGTACTCGATTCGAGCCACAAAGGATTTTGTTGATGCTCTGGTTGATTACGAGCGTTCCAATCAACTCCTTTTTAGCGATGACGACGCGCCGAAACCGGGTGGATGGAGATTGCCTAAAGAGATTCAGCGGCTCAAAGACGAGTTGGCGATGGGGATCGTGAGAAAAACGCGAGGGCGCCCAGCGAAAAAGTCTCTCGTTTCAACGCACGCTATGGAATCGGCTACCTAAGGATAAGAGGCAAAAACCCGCTATCGCGCGCTTTTGCATGGTAGCGGTGCTGCCGCACCGCTTTTTTCTCGCATCGTTGCGCCAAAATAGGCCTGACACCGTAGCAAAACAACACAAATGCGTTGTTTTGCCTTGTCTCCCAAGGATGGTATCGCCCCGCTATTTTTGTTTTTTCGGTGGACTCTAAAAAAGAGCGTAGATGAATGGAGATAGAGGATTCCCAGCCGTTGTGACGATAAGGAGGCCTACCAGAAGAAACACCACGACCATGGGCACGAGCCACCACGCTTTACGTTCCCAAATGAGTTGGAATATCTGCTTTACGGTCCCTGCTTTGCTCATGTGCGCTCCCCATACTACTGACTGACCACCGCACACATACCACATAAAAAGAGGGCCTCGAAAGGCCCTCTCCTTTACCCTCGTTACGAGCGGCATTAGGCCGCAGCCTGATCCGCGCTTTGGCTCTCTTCGTCGGGCTCCTTGAGTTCCTGAATGATGCGATCGACCTCTTCGATAAGAGATCCGATCGCGTATGCCCACACGTATTGACCAGCTTTCTTTCCTGTGAGTACCTCAGCTATCTCACCTTTATCTTGAATGCGATGTTTGATGAAGAGCTGTTTACTGTCCGTTAACAGCACCATGTCGCTCGGATTCTTGTGAAGCTTGGGGAGCTTTTTACGGAGGTAGTCAATACCTCGGCGAAACCGGTTAACAGGGAGTCCCTCTCTCTTCATACGGAAGAGCCAGCACAAAAGAATCAGATCGGCGTACGAATATTTTGGACGACCACGGCTTTTTGTCTTTCCCGTTGTGGGAACGAGATTGGTGCGAGCGTAATAATTGAGGAGAGCGAGACCGATCTTTTCATCTCCGCCTGTTACGGTTCGAAGGATCTCTTGAACCTGCTTAGCGGTGAATTCACGATCTAAAATATGAACACCCATCCGAAGACCTCTGAACAGCCGTGTACAACGAGTACTAGCGGGAAGTTACTACAAGCATCTTTAACTAACGTACAGTGAGCTCATCCGTAGTGTCAATCTGGAAACTTAGCAACGGGCCGGTAAAAGTAGAGTAGTGTTTTGTTTTTACTCAGCTAAAAATAGAGACGAACTGATTCGAACAGAACAGAGCGAGAGACTACTCACTGAGCGATGCGAGTAAGGGCTGAGTGCTCCGTTCTTGTAAATCCGATCAACGCCTGACGTAAGTCTGCCATGTAACTCAAGAGACGGGGGGCAGGTACGGCTACAAGGGGGGCCGCCTGCTACCTCTGTAACAAAAGTCGAACAACCCGATAAAACCTTTCTCACACCGCGCCCTGGTCACGCTTTGTGACTATCAATCGCCGCATAACCTCCCTTACGAGACCGCGGATGAGCGCGGCTCTGAAAACGCTCGCGGAGAGCTACGAGGAGGTTCTAAGCATGAAAACCGTTGTTAAAGTAATAGTGATGATGTGCGCCATCGTCGTGGGTGAAGTGGTAGTCGCTGAGTCGGCACGTGCTGATGTGCTGTGTGTGAACGGCAGCGTTGTGAAGGTCTACCCCGGTAAAAAATGTCTCGAAGGCTCAAAAAAAAATCAGCTTCACCAAAATTGGCATAGCGTCGGCTTCGCGTGTGAAAGGTAAGCGGGGACCGGTCGGTCCACGTTGGAAGCACGGATTGCAAGGTGAGCAAGGACTTCAAGGAGCTCAGGGGGCTCAAGGAATTCAAGGAGCGCAAGGAGATCAGGGAGCGCAGGGACCACAGGGCGAGCAAGGGGCTCCTGGCGAGCAGGGGCCGCAGGGCGAAACTGGTATGGTCGGACCACGGGGAGACAAGGGAGACCGTGGAGAGGTTGGTTCTCAGGGGATTAAAGGAGACAAGGGAGATGGTGGAGAGTCCGGTCCCCCAGGAGCGAGAGGCGTGGATGGAAATGCCACGAACTTCTCGAAAGATGTCCTCATGACGTGCAAAGCGTTCTCGTTCACGAGCAACTTCCGAACGAAAGGAGTCACCACCGACCGCTTTGGACGAGCCGTTGGAGCCGCGACCGCGCGGTGTGGAGCGAATCAAATGTTGCTCCATAGTTCAGCGGCTTTACAAACCGCCTCTCCAGATGCGCACGTATCGTCTCAGCTTGTGATGCGGGACATCGTAAGGCGACCGACCGCGAACACAAGTGACTTTACAGTCGCAGCGCAAGGATCCCCTGCGGTTCCGAGCGGTTTGAAGATCGACTTTTACGACTCAAATTCAAGCAACGTGCTCTCGGTTCAACTCGTATGTTGCACGATCGACGTGAACGAGTCTGAGGGGACGCCTACGTTGGAGTGATGAGCAAGCGGGGCACTCCCTCCTCAGCGGAGTGCCCTTATGCTTCGATGAGCTGTGGACCTTTGTGAATTGCTGGGAGAAGGCCTCGATTGAGGATGAGGCCCTTCGCGCTGACGAACGTTCCACTCAATACCACAAAGATTATACGAGTCTCTCCGGGAACGTGGTGCAAAGAGGGCGCTTGTTACGGCGTGCTCGAGGATATGACTCCCAACGGCTCTACCCCCCAAACGATAGGTAAACGGCTTGTCAGCGCGGTTGGGCCTGGTGTCGTAACCGGGGCGGCGGATGATGATCCATCTGGCATCGCAACCTATTCGATAGTTGGCGCGAAGCTCGGTATTCATCTCCTATGGACGGCTCTTATCACCTGGCCTCTCATGGCTTGTGTGCAAATGATGTGCGCGCGAATCGGCATGATTACGGGAATGGGGCTTGCGGACGCGCTGCGACAGAAGTTTCCAAGCCGGTTCGTTCTCGCCGTCAGTGTAACGCTTCTCATCGCGAACACGATAAACATCGGCGCTGACCTCGCGGGGATGGGTGACGCGCTTGAGGTTCTCACCGGGATTCCAGCGGAGATATTCGTTGCTCCGATGGGTTTGGGTATCATGTAGGCCACGATTGTGTTGCGGTTCTCCCAAATTGAGAACGTGCTCAAGTGGCTCGCTGGCATACTGGTGGTCTACGTTGTTACAGCGTTCCTAATACAGATTGATTGGTCGGAGGTGTTGTTCGCTACCTTCGTTCCCTCAGTGCCAGCAGGACGGGAAGGATGGGCCGCGCTTGTCGCGCTCTTGGGCACGTTCTTTTCTAATATCGTCATGTACTTCATCATCCTGACGACGGCTATGACCCTTCATCGCGCTGGAATCACTGATATCCAGTCCTCTAAAGATGCCGCTCTCGCCCTTCGTCCCCTCGCTGGAGACCTCGCAACGACTCTCGACGCGGTGGGCATCCTAGGGAAGCGAGGCAAAACAACGCGTTCGCGTTGTTTTGCATAGGTTTGAAGGCTATTTTGGTTGCGGAGACGCGAGATTGTGGTTTTTTAGCGCCGAATTTCTTCGGGAGCCCCCGGAAAGGGGCTGGGTAGATACACTACCCCCGTGTAGCGGCAAGAACCCTTTTTCTGAGATAGATACTCGCCAACATGCAGAGGGTCTTCAGGTGTAGTGAATTCTTTAAAATCCCTCTGTAACGCACCTTC
>JAULVA010000134.1:0-3895 GCA_032111275.1 Bdellovibrionota bacterium | reverse complement strand
TAACCGCCATGCGGGCGGTGACCCCACCCTTAAACCGTTGATCTATAAAGGCGGGAATGTCCGTCCTCACGTAAGCACGAGTATTGCAAGTCTCGCCCGTGTGGCGAAAGAGCATCGCGCAGCTGGATAAAAGTACCGGGAGTGTCAAAAGACTGACACGCAGTGCGCCCCGAATCCAGTTTGAAGTTGTTAGGGATGAAGCTAATTGCATGAGGTTACTATGTTTACTCCAGTAGGTCTGAAAACCGGACGTACAGTTCTCTTCAAGGTTCAAAGAGTATGCCAGGTTTTGGGCGTTTGCACCGGTATTTTAATCTTCGGCGCCACTGGATGTAGCCCTCGCTATGACGACATGCCGGCTTATTGGCCGATCCCAAACAAGGACTATGACAACTACGGTCCGGGTCGATTTAAAACCTCTCTCCTCGCGGCTCAGATCGATCGGCACTATAGAGGTTCCGCACCCGGTCCGATCGGCGTTACGACGTTCGTGAACGTCGATGATCTCTACGCGTCGAGCACCTTCGGTCGCATGGTAGGTGAGCAGCTCATGAGTGAGCTCTCGATGAAAGGTTTTGACGTTGTTGAGCTCCGGCATACCGATGTGCTTCAGTTCCTCGAACGCGGGGGAGAGTTCGCGCTCTCTCGCGACGCGGGTATCGTGCGTCCAGAGCGGAATCTTGCTGGCGTTGTTGTTGGAACCTACGTTTCCTCTCCAGAGCGGGTGTACGTGAACGCTCGTCTCATCGATCCGTCTACCTCCGTGGTTCTCTCCGCGGGCTCTGTAGAGATGAGCAGAACTCCGGAGCTCGCCAAACTTCTCCGTGGTGGTAGCATGCCAGGATCCCTTGAGCGCATACCGGTTCGTCACCTCGGGAATGTTACGAAACCGATCGATCCGAACGAGACCTCTCGTCGACGATGGAGTGAGGAGGAGGGGGGATGGGATATCTCTCAAGTTTCGCCGATGCCGAGCAGCCCCTCGGCCGCTCTGCCATCCTTGCCGACTGTTCCTAAGATCTCCTCCTCAGGCCCTGTAGCGTTGAGTCAGCCCGAGCTTGCGCACAAGGAGGAGTCGGTCGGGCCGGTGGTGAAGGTTCAGTGAAGATTAGAGATTCGCGGCGTCAAGTCAAACTTGAGCCCGCCACGTTTCATGCTGTCGATCTCTTGAAAATGTTTTGATTTTTGCTCCTCACTCTTGTGCGCGCAGAAGCCGGGCATCAGGGCGCACGCCCTGTACTGGGGCGGAAGTAGGTAGTTGAAAGCGAGCGCGAGCGCCGTGCCTACTACGAGGATAGTTGAACCCAAAACTATATATAATCGGGTGGGGGCAAGATTATCTACATTTTTGCCAACCATTCCTTTGAACATAGCTCACCCTTGAAATCCCTCGGCGTGTTTACCTATCGGCTTTGGTCACGGGCATCTTTAGCTTTTCTATGTATCTTGTTACGCTCATTCATTTTGTAGCTGTAAACCACAGTTTTTTCTGCTAGGGTCGGGACATCCTGCCGCTTCTTGTGGCGCCCTCGACTGTGAGGGGAGAAGGACTGTGCATCTATAAGCTCTTTAAGGGGTTACGTATTCATGAGCGTTGTTGAGACAACCAGCCATTTTTGGGTGGCCGCTCCTCCACTCTACTCAAGCACTCTCTTAGTCGCTCCCGGGATCGATACGAGCGGACAGGGGCGTGCGCACACGCGACTAGAGATCTTTGATCTAGATGGGACTCAGATTAACTCCGTTGAGGTTGAGTTTCCCGCTTCGGAGGTGGGATTCGTTGAGCTGGAGCCCTTCACCGCCGCTCTCAAGATGCAGGGTGGTGTGGCGCACGGACATCTGAAGGTGACCTCTCCCCCCGGAACCCGTCACCTCTTCCGTCAGACCATCGGCTCAAGCGTTGTGCTTTATCAAGATCCGGTTCCCGTAGCGTCTCGCGAGAGCAGCTTTATTCCGGTTGTGATCGGTGGCCGTCGTGAGCACATGGTGGTGCTTGTGAACGCGGGCGAAGAGGAGGGGCAGATCGCGTGCCGACTGTTTTACGCTAACCGTTCTCCAGAGTGGACCCTCACCGTTCCCGCTAATGGAAGTCGGGTGCTCTCGCTTGAGAACGAGCTTTTGGCCTCAGCCGATCAAAAGGTGTGGGAGAAAGGCGCCGTTCAAGCCTATGTGCGATTCTCCGGTAAGCAGCAATCGCCGATAGCGGGACACCTTATCGAACGCGCGCTCGGGGACTCGCCTGAGCACGATCAGTATCGTTGTTTACTTTCGTGGGGATAGAGGCAGTATGGATCGCGCAGCTCCGGCAGCCGTTAAGACGGTGATGTTTTGTCTCTCGACATCCTCAATAAAAACCCGCGTACACTTCTTTCCTACAGCGGGTTCCACCACGAGTCACCAACCGATCACCTGTGTACTCTCCCTCTTCGGAAAAGGGATCGAGAAGCGAGCGGTCATGCTCGATGGTGGAAGGCTCAATCAACCGGATGGTGTTCGACTTGAGGACGCGTTTCCCACCCTTCGGAACGAGGCCTCGGGAATATTCGGATTAGAGGTTCAACTCTCATCCCAGCAAGGAAGGGTAAACCTCCTTCAATCTCAAGCGGCCATCGAGCTCGTCTCTCCGCAGGCTTCGATTCTCTACTACAGCTCGCCGTTCGTTCCGGATGTACCCGAGGTTGTGGCTGTTGAGCCGTCCGCGGATATCATGCAGCGCCTCACGGACGCTCGCCGCCGGACCTTCGTCGGTATTGGCATGCAAGACTCCTTTGTTACAACCTCGTTGGTTATGGTTAATGCGACGAAGGAGACGGTGAGGCCGGCTATCTTCCACGGAGTAGGGGAGGAGGCTCAGTCGTTGCCTGTAGGAAATATCGCTCCTGAGTCAGCGATGGAGATCCATCTTGAGGAGTCGCTATTCAAGAAGACGACCCCTCATGAGTGCTTGTGGGGGCTCTCACGAGCGGAGAAGATCTTGGTTGGCCCCGACTCCCTTACCCCTCATACCGCTTTCTATGTCATGTATCGTGACCCCGTGAGTAAGCGTCCTGTTTCGGTGTGTGCGTTATGAAGTTAGCGATCTTCTCTCCCTACGGTTCGTTTCAACGTGAAAGTGGCCTCATGTACCTTGTGGCGAATTACCTCGACAAGCAGGGTGGCGATGTCGCGCAGATCCGGTGCGATGGCGCTGTGCCCGCGTGTGGTCGGGACAAGAAGCACCAGAGCGGCCGCACACCCTTCGCCTGTTTACAGTGTATGGGAGAGCAGAAGGCGCTCGCGCAGTGGGCGAACATCAAGAGCCGCGACCTCTCCTCGTATATCGTGCCAGATGACGCGCTCAAGAGCGCGCAGTGGATCTCCTCCATCAGCAAATCCGACCTCCTTCGGATCGAATTCCGTGGTGTGCGGTTGTGGGATGTCTGCGAGAAGGAGTTTCCGGCTCGTTGGAATATCGAGTCCCTTGAGAAACTATCACCAGCCGAGGAGCGTGACCTTCGATTCCTCTACGTCGCCTACGTTCATACGGCTGTAAGTAGTGAGCGGTTTCTCACCTCGTGGAAGCCGACCTTAAATTTCGTGGTTAACTCATCAGATCCCCTCGCTCAGGCGTACCTCTCTCAGGTGCGCCGTCACGGAGGTGATGCCGCCATCTTCACCTATGAGGCTATCGGTTGCCGACCCGCCCAGCAGGGAGTCCGCGCCCATCCCGCCCAGCAGGGTGCCTTGTCCACTGCCTCCGACGAGCGTATCCGCGCCATCTCCACCCATGAGGCTATCGGTTTCCGACCCGCCCAGCAGGGAATCCGCGCCCGCCCCGCCCAGCAGGGTGTCTTCCTCTGAACCCCCATCCAGGGTGTCGTCGCCCTCGCCCCCCAGGACGCTGTCGTCCGCTTCG
>JAULVA010000133.1:1256-7188 GCA_032111275.1 Bdellovibrionota bacterium | reverse complement strand
AGCTCTGATCTGCCACTTTAATCCGATGGTTTTGCACGATGAGGCGCAGAGAGCTGAGGTGTTAGGGAAGCTTCAATCCGCGATAGAGCGTCTGCAAGCCACGTCCCCCGCGCGGATCAAGGCTGTGGTTTATAGTGGTGATGACGGCAACGGCTTGCCGCTTGAAGGGTTCTTGCGTTCTAAAGGGATTGAGACTCTCGCCTTCATCAATCAAAAGGGCGACCTAGATGGGACGGGGTATGAAGGTGGCTTCGTGTATAACCCGGCAACGGACAAATGGCATGTACATACATACGTGAAGCCAGAGTTGAGTCGTCCGGGGCCACCACAGCACGATGTGACGACAAAAGCAGAGCTTGATTCTTGTTTTGAGCGGATTACTCATACTGTGTCCGGCCCGGCTGCGGGGAGTCCCTTCGTTTCGCTCGGCATTCCGAAATTGTTTGTGTAATCGAAAAAGTTGAAGAGTTCCCGGTCTCGAGCGTTGCGTTTACCGCTAAAGAGAAGAGGCTAAACCCGACGTAACCGTACTCGTAAACGTTAACGTGAACGTACCCGGAGCAAAAAACCAACCTTTTCGGGGACGTTCACGTGTCCAGCTCCAAAATGAGACTATTGAGTCGGTTTGACCTCGCCTTCCCTGGGGATATCCGTCTTAACGTACGAGGCCCGACGTATGGTGCCTTCTCTATTTTCCACCGCGAACCCGGCCCGCAACCTCTCGCGCAAAATCACGCACGAGTGCGCTTAAGGTCTCTACCCGGGCCTCGCTCGAACTATCCGCCGCGGTTGCTGTGAACTCAGATATCGTAAGGGGAACGGTGGTAATAGCGGTACGATCGGCTCCTGTTACCCATCGAGCCTTGAGGAACGCGCTGCCCTGCTCCGTAACATCGAACTGGAGTACCTCAACTTGAAGCACCTGAGCCCCGCGACGTTGGGGATACACATCTGAGGAGAAAACATTGCTACTCTGTAACTCGCGAGAGAGGTCGCCAAGGAGCGCCTCTCTAAAATTGACGTCCGGATCCTCGATCCACCGTTCGTACTCATCTCGAGAGATCTCATTCACACCGGTCCTCACCGCGATGCGGGGATCGTTCAGATACTGCGGAAAAACCACCGAGGCGACCTCAAGCTGAATACCCTCGGAGGAGAGCACGGGTTTAGACTCAGCCTCCTGTTGGGAGATAAGCGAATAGAATCGTGAGGGGGGTGAACGAAAACACCCAACCGACGAAAGAAGAAGCACCGCGACAAGGGTTCCTTGTACCGTTTTCATATCTCCCTACCGTTTTCCTCTCAGCAGCGATTCCGGATGCTGCTCCAGATAATCCGCGAGTCGTCGAAGCGCGCGAGCTGAATTGGATACCTCATCCATCGCCGCAGAGGTCTTACCCAACAAGGGATCGCTCTGCTCAAGGGTCGACTGCAAGGTCTTCAACGTGGTTGTAAGCTGGCCAGACGCGACCTTGAACTCCTTAGAGAGCCCATCGGTCTTGGTATCCAAATTTTTCGACACCACCTCCAGCTCCTTCATGAGCGTGTTGAGGTTCGTGAAGGCGTCTTTAATGTCGTTCGAAGAGAGAAGCTCCTCGATCTTCTCGATCGCCACTACCGTCTTCTGCGCAAGCTCAGCCAATGGGATCTGCTGCAGGGTCTCTTGCAACTTTTCAAGTGGAGATGGCGCGGTAGGGATCTCCTGATAATCCTCGTCGTCCGCCGACATCAGCCGTATCGGAACCTCCGGCATAAAGTCGAGCTGCACAAAGAGCTGTCCAGTCACGATACTATCTAACCCGAGCTGCGCGCGGAGACCACGCGCGATAAGACGGGACACCAATCCTGGCTCAGAATCATCCCCCTTCTTGTCATCGACGCTATTGAGACCCTTCACAGAATCGGCGTCAAGATCAAGCAGCACGGGGATGATCAGCTCATCTCGATTCGGCTTGTACACGATCGAGACGTCCTTCACGGTTCCAACCCGAGCGCCACGAAAGCTTACCGGGGCTCCAACCTGTAGTCCTTTTACGGACCCACTAAAAAAGGCGATGTAGGTTGTGGTGTGCTCAAAGAGTCGTCCACGCCCGAAAAAGAGCACAGAGGCCGCTATAATGCACACCGCACCAACGACGAATGTTCCGATCCAGGCGTATCGCGGTTCTTTACTCATAATTCTCTATGCTTCCCGCTCTCCTCTCGTTAGGAAACGAACGATTCGAGGGTCCTTTGAGGTCCGCAGTAATTCCTTCGGATCACCCAACGCTATCATCGTCTTCGTGTCGGCATCGAGAAAGACGGAATTCGACCCGATGGCGAAGATACTCGGAAGCTCGTGGGTGACGACGACGATAGTTGCGGCGAGTCCATGATTCAACTCCAAGATAAGGTCATCAAGGAGCTTAGAGCTTATCGGGTCGAGCCCAGCCGATGGTTCATCGAAGAAGAGCACCTCCGGATCGAGCGCCATCGCCCGCGCGAGACCTGCCCGTTTCTGCATACCACCACTTATCTCCGACGGATAGTAGTCCTCAAAGCCGGAGAGCCCCACCAGCGCTAATTTATAGCTGGCGATGTCTCTAATTTCAGACTCCCCATAGCTCGTGTACTGTCGCAACGGCATCGCCACGTTCTCGGCGAGTGTCATCGATGTCCACAGCGCGCCCTTCTGATAGAGGATTCCCACGCGACGAAGTAAGGTATCGCGCTCAGCAAGCGAGCAATCCCAGAAACTTTTCTCACCATAGAGTACCCGCCCGCTCGAGGGCGCGACAAGCCCCACGAGGTGCTTGAGGAGCGTGCTCTTTCCGCATCCACTTCCCCCCATGACGATGAAGATGTCTCCTTTATTGATGGAGAAGGAGAGATCCTTCTGAATAAGGAAATTCCCGTACTTCATGGTGAGGTTATCGACGACGATGTGTGGTTGTGGGGAGTTCATATGCTACAGCCCAAGAACCTCGGTGATGACGGCGAATACCGCGTCGGAGAGAACGATGGCGACAATCCCAGACACTACCGCGGAGGTTACCGCGATACCCACCGCAGAAGCGCTCCGTCCACATCGAATTCCACTCAAGCACCCCGCGATGGCGATAAGAACGCCGAATACGCAGCTCTTCAACACGCCCAACCAAAGGTCGCTCAAATGCACAGCGGTTTGCGTCTGATTAAAGTATCGCACCAACGAGATATCCATCGTTAACGACGAGACAAGAGCTCCTCCCAAAATACCGAGGGCGTCCGCGTACAAACATAACAGCGGCATCATGATAATGAGCGCGATAACACGGGGCACCACCAAATACTGCATAGGGGATATCCCGAGCGTTTTGAGCGCGTCGATCTCCTCATTGACCTGCATCGTTCCCAGCTGAGCGGCGAACGCGGCACCTGTGCGCCCGGCCATGATAACGCCGGCCATCACAGCTCCCATCTCTCGAAGCATCGCGACCCCAACGAGGTTAGCCACGTAGATCTGCGCGCCGAACTGCCTGAGCTGTTGAGCACCGATGAACGCCAAGATAACACCCACAAGGACGCTGATAAGGGTAACGATCGGAAGAGCTCCCGGACCGCACTCATCGAGTGTAACCCAGATATCTCGCACCGGAACCCTGGCGCGACGACGAACGAAGAGCGAGAGGGCGACCACAAGCTCACCGACGAAGGAGAGCCATCCTCGGAGGTTCTCCACCACCGCGACACTTGCGCGTCCGACCGTAACCACCAACGTTTCATCCGCCGAGATCCTACGGGCCCCTTTTCTCTCAGGCACCGAAAGGGCGAGGTTCAGCGGTCTCATAGCCCCCTCTGGGAACCCCTCGAAAGAGAGCTTTAGACCTCGATCCTCGCATACCTTTGAAAGTCGAAAGAGCCATGACAAGAGAAGGGAATCAACTGTCAGGGGCTCAGCGCCGATTACGGTAACACGGGAACCACCCGCCAACATCTCCACGGAGCAAACAACGGAGACGCTCCCATCCTCCTTGGAGGAGGAGGAGGTTACGGAGATAGAAAGGGAACCATCTGAGCCCGTTGTATGGTGCGCTACGAATGACATGTCGAGGTCCGAGTGTATGAGCGATCGGCTTGACCGTACTACTAGATGAGGATTCCCGAAACTCCCTTACCGCTCCCTGTGGAGGCACCTGCCCTCCACGCTTGAGGACGCGCTCCATCCAGCTACGGATGTCCGGTAACGGGACACCCGAGCTTGTGCTGCCCCGTCTCGTCCCGATGTTTCGTGAGGTACTTCACGAACGGGGTCCCCCCCGTGCCAACCTGCGAAGGATTGCTCGGATCGGTCTGCGCCTGCTTGGCGATGTAACTCACCGCGTATTCAAGGTGCTTCGTTCTAAACTTTTCCACCCAATCAACGCATTCATCGTACACCTTTTTGAGTTCGGGGTTGGTGGCGTTCGCCAGCACAAAGTCCCGAGTCGAGGGCCCCGCCTCAACCGCTTCAAGGAACGCTCTGTGTTTGGGCGGCATGTAGGTCCGCATCTCCATCAGGTAGGTCTTGAGAATGTCCTCTTGATGTCCGACACCAAGAAACGCGTCCAGCGATGGAATGATAGTGCTCTGAGCTCCCGTTTCGCCCCGAAGAATCTGCCCCTGACCGCCGTACTCAAGAACCCCCTCATAGATCAGCCCATTTGGAAGAGATGGATTGTTCTTCCACCCGTGAATATAGGGCCGAACTCGATGGAAATAAATGTAAGGGTCACAGTGGAGCACCATGGCACAGAGCGAGGCGTACATCCCATCAAGGGCACACGCCATCTCCTTTAACTCCTTCAGGAGATCGTCCGCGCTACCGGCGATCACAGCCGTTCGACCGTTCGCGATCGCCTTGAGCGCCTGCGCGGCTCTCGCTTCGATATCAACATGAATAATCACAAACCACTCCTCATCGATCCCAGCGAGGAAGTTTTGCGCGAGCGCAACGTTACCCATCGCGATCGGACCACTCGGATCGATCCGCTGCCAGTTATCGAGGGCGTATGATTCGTAGGAGAGAACTGGCGGGCGACCGAGGACCTTAGCTACCTCATGCCACGGCTTCGCGAGAACCTCGGGAATTCGATCCACCGTCGGCTTCTCGCCGAATACGTACGCGTGTCCGATGAAGGAGAGGATCATCATAGCTCGGTGAATCTCGGCGTCATTCTTGAGGGCGTTCACATCGAAATGCGGGAGAGCATCGACTGATTTTCTGAGACTAAGACCTGCTAAATACTTCGGTAGTCGCTGTGCCACGTCCTCCCACGCCGAAAAGGCGGCCGGGAGACGTAAAAGGGGATCCGAGTGAGGGAGAAATCCTCGACTCTCGCTCAAGCCAAAGGTGGAGAGATCACAAAGCGCCATACATATCCTCGGGTTAGAGGGTAAACCCCTACCACGCCATCATCGTGTACCCCCGCCGGGATCACAATAAGAGATTTCAACAACGGATATGATCATCCCCCTGGACATCATAGTGCGTTGGCAGGATGCTACCGAGCATGACCACAGCAGACATCAAACAGATCCTCGTAACCACCGACCTCTCAGACGAAGCCTTAAAGGCGTATCCACTAGTTCGCTCCCTCGCCAAGGCATACAACGCCAAGGTATTCGTACTGACCTGCATCGACACCTCGATTCAGCTCGGCATCGGCGGCTCGATGGAGATGCCGGTGATGTACGTGCCGGAGACGATCGCCGCGATCAAGGAAAAGACGATCGCCGAACTCAAGGAACATCTTCGAACACACTTCCCTGATGAGTCTCCCGCGTTCATCGTTCGAGAAGGCGCGATGCCTGTTCACCACATCATCACCGACTTCATCAAGGAGAGCGGAGTAGACCTGGTCGTTATGGCTTCGCATGGTCGTTCGGGTATCCGGCGAACCTTTATGGGAAGTGTGGCGGAACAGGTTTTACG
>JAULVA010000133.1:0-1246 GCA_032111275.1 Bdellovibrionota bacterium | reverse complement strand
TACGAGCCTCACCCAAACCGGTACTCGTCGTGCCCGCGAGAGAGGAGTAGCCCCTCTCTCGTTGTGCCCGCGAGAGAGGAGTAGCCCCTCTCTCGTTGTGCCCGCGAGAGGGGAATAGCCCCTCATACGCTGCGCCCTTCGAGCACTCTGAGCCCCTGCGGTCCATCATGCGCATTCTTGCCCCTTCTCTCTACGATCGGGGCATGCGAAACATTCATATCATATCCCTTTATTCGTCACTCCTTTGTGGCGCGCTCGTTTCTACGGTGGCGCACGCCGTCGATGAAGATCAGTGCTCTGAAATGGTCAGAGCGTGCCTCTCTCGCCCGACTGAGACACGCGATGTGTGTTTCGAGAGCGCGTCGGTAGCGCCGGCATGCGTCGGATCTCAGGTAGGAGAGATCGCCGCGAAGAGGTCTCACTTCGCGCCTATGAATCCGGGAGAGGACGAAGGTCCCGCGTTTCTTGGTCCTGAGGTAGTTGACCGCGGGTGCCTTGAGAACTTTGATATCGCGCTTGGTTCTACCCTAGAGATGGGGCCATTAACATCGGAGCGAAGGAGGTCACTCTCATCTCAGCTCGATCGATGCAATCAGATGGCACCGTCGGATCTTTACCGGCCGTAAAGGTGTCTACGACTGATTGACCACCTTCGATGAGGTGATGACCGCGGCCGGGAGCTCAATATCAGAGCGCAATGCGACGAAATCTGTGTTCGCGAAGGAAGGTTTTCCGTACCGCAGTCGAGCGTGATCAGGCAGTGTCACGAGGCGACATCCAGACTCCTCAATAATCACCTGTCCGGCGGCTGTATCCCACTCCATCGTGCGACCGAGGCGAAGGTAGATATCGGCCTTCCCCTCCGCCAGACGACAGAACTTAATAGCTGAGCCACACCGAAGCCGCTCTCCGACCCCGAACGTTTCAAGCCATGCGTCGATCTCGGGAGAACCGTAGGATCTACTTGATGCGGCGATGTAGGAGGTGGCGGTACGACGATTCGAGATCGGGGTACGTTCACCATTCCACCACCGCTCCGCTCCCTCACCCTGCACCCCAACGTAGAACTCACCGGTCACAGGAATAGCGATCACTCCAACCACCGGTTCATGACCAGCAACGAGCGCTATGTTAACGGAGAACTCGCCGTTTCGCGCAAGGAACTCCTTCGTTCCATCCAAAGGATCAACGAGCCAATATAAGGGGTGACCATCGATCGAGGGAAGCGTACCCTCTTCACACACCA
>JAULVA010000132.1:0-6260 GCA_032111275.1 Bdellovibrionota bacterium | reverse complement strand
AGCCCAGGGGGCGCTGCCCCCTCTTTCCCATTCGGCATTTGAGCCCAGGGGGCGCTGCCCCCTCTTTCCCATTCGGCATTTGAGCCCAGGGGGGCTAAGCCCCCTCCCGCCGCTGAACGCGGCTTCACCCCCAGTGGTTACAATAAACGAACACTGTAGTGGTTAGACCCCCGTCAGCCCGGGCAAAGCCTCGTCACCTTTAGGTGACGGGTCACCTCATATCCCGCGCATCATCCGAGCGAACCTTCACGGCCTCCCAGACCTTGGCGTATTTGAGAAACACGGAGATCGCCTCAATCACCGCGACGATGAATCCGGCGGTGCCTTCCCGATAGCCCCTTCGGGTCACATAGAATTTAAAAAATCGAGCCAACGGACGTAGCGTGATACCGATAAGTGAAGGGCGCACCCCTCTGCTGAGCAGGGTATGAGTGGCGTTCGATGAGAGGGCATTCATGCGTCGCATGTAATCGGTGAGGTCGGTGAAGGAATAGTGGAGAAGCTCCGACTTGCATCTGACCGTTGTCCCCGTCACCGATGCTTTCTCATGAGGATCCTCTCCTCCCCAGGTCGTCGCCGAGCGGCGACAGAGACGCAGCCGATATTCCGGATGCCAGCCACCTTTCCGCCACCACCGTTCAAGAAAGAATACGACGCGGTTGAGGAGGTACCCGTTTACAGCGGGCCGTTCTCCCCTCTGATCCCTCTCAAGGATAGTCAGAATCTCATCCTTGAGCTCACCTGAAACCTCTTCGTCAGCATCGACGTTGAGCACCCAATCGCATGAACACTGTTCGAGGGCGAAGCGCTTCTGTTTTACGTAGCCTTGCCACTCTTTGTGCGTGATCTTGCTGGTGAATTCGCGACAGATATCGAGCGTTTTATCGGTTGAGCCTGAATCGACTATGATGATCTCGTCGCACCACGCTACGCTCTCAAGGCACCGACGAATTTGGCGCTCCTCGTTGCAGCAGACGATGAAAGCGGAGATCGTAGAGCGCGGGTTCTGGTTCATGGCGGCTATTCAGAATCATCCCCCCTAAAAAGGCAAGGGAGGGAGATATATTTGCGAGGGGGACAGCGCTTGGCTGAGGTGTCTCGACACCACCTAAGTAGACGTAGTATACGGAATTTTTCCTCTATTTTCAGGGCGGGGCTCTATGAACATTCTTGGAATCTCAGGGTTCTACCACGATAGCGCGGCATGTCTCGTGAGAGATGGAAAGATCGTCGCCGCCGCCCAAGAGGAGCGGTTTACCCGAAAGAAGCATGACCCGGAATTTCCCAAACACGCGGCCGAGTATTGTTTGAAGTCTCAGGGGCTCACGATCGACGACGTTGATTACGTCGCCTTCTACGATAAGCCCATCCTCAAATTTGAGCGTCTCTTGGAGACCTACCTCACGACCGCTCCCCAAGGTTTCACCTCGTATGCGCGAGCGCTTCCGATGTGGCTCAAACACAAGCTGTGGATCCCTGACACGATTAAGAGTGAGCTCGGATACAAGGGCGAGGTGCTTTTCACCGAGCATCACCAGAGCCACGCTGGATCCGCCTTCTATCCATCTCCGTACCAGAACGCTGCCATTCTTACCATCGACGGGGTCGGTGAGTGGACTACCAACAGCCTCGGTGTAGGGGAGGGGAACAAGTTCAAGATAGTCCGAGAGATCAAATTCCCGCACTCCATCGGATTGCTCTATTCAGCGTTCACCTACTTCACAGGATTCAAGGTTAATTCAGGGGAATACAAGGTGATGGGCTTGGCTCCGTATGGAGAGCCAAAATACGCCCAGACGATCTACGACAACCTGATCGATCTCAAGGATGATGGATCGTATCATTTGAACCTCACGTACTTTAACTACATGCAGGGCTTGAGCATGACGAACGACCGCTTCAACGCGCTCTTCGATGGGCCGCGGCGCAAGCCCGAGAGTCCTCTGACGCAACGTGAGATGGATCTCGCCGCTTCCATTCAGGTCGTCGTTGAGGAGTGCATGATTCGACAGGCTGCCTACCTCCATAAGGAGACGGGACTCGACAATCTGTGCATGGCCGGCGGAGTCGCGCTTAACTGCGTCGGAAATGGAAAGCTCCTTCGCAACGGACCCTTTAAAAATATCTGGATTCAGCCCGCCGCCGGAGACGCCGGTGGAGCGCTCGGAGCCGCGCTCTGTACGTGGTACGGATATATAGATAAGCCCCGCGTTACTAACCAACGGAGCGATGCTCAGAGTCAGTCACTTCTTGGGCCTGAATTCTCCGATGATCAAGCGATTGCTCAGCTCTCGCAATTTGGCGCGGTTTATCGCCGTGTCGCTGGTGACGAGTTGTTTGATGTTACCGCAGATCTTCTCTCGCGAGAAAAGGTGATTGGCTGGTTCCAGGGACGGATGGAGTTTGGTCCACGAGCGTTAGGCAATCGCAGCATTATTGGAGACCCACGTTCAAAGAACATGCAGGCCACCATGAATCTCAAGATTAAGTTCCGAGAGTCATTCCGGCCGTTCGCTCCAGCGGTGCTTCGTGAGGATGTCGCGAAGTATTTCGAGCTCGATTATGACTCCCCCTACATGTTACTGGTCGCCCCGGTGAGAGAGGAGCGTCGGCTCCCGATGACCGCCGATCAAGAAAAGCTCTTCGGCATCGCCAAGCTTAACGTGAGTAAATCGGACCTTCCTGCCATTACGCACGTCGACTATTCAGCGCGAATTCAGACCGTTGAGGCAAGCTCTCATCCTCGATTCCACAAGTTATTGTCGGCGTTTAAGCAAAAGACGGGATGTTCGGTCCTGGTCAACACTAGCTTTAACGTTCGAGGAGAGCCTATAGTGTGCACGCCAGCGGACGCCTACGCTTGCTTCATGCGAACGGACATGGATGCCTTGGTCGTTGGTAACGTCATGATGTTGAAAGAGGAACAGCCAAAATGGCAGGAGCGAGAGGATTGGCTAACGAAGTTCGAACTGGATTAGAGGAAGCGGTAGTGACACGCCCCCCTGAGACAACGACAGAGGTCAAGGACGTACTCGATTCTGATTGGATGGGTAAATCTGTTCGCGTGCACGTTCGAGAGTTCGCGGTTCTCTTCGCGATAATATTCACTACGATCGCGAGCTATAAAACCTTCTACTATGGCGTAACGACATCATCACTCGTCTGGGCGCTCGCCGGCATCGTTATCGGCATCCTTGGGTACCGAGCTCCCCGAGTTCTGCATCCCTTCTGGAAAGGATGGATGAAGCTCGCGCACTATCTCTCAATCGTCATGACATTTGTCATTATGTCCCTCGTCTGGACCGTAGGATTCGTGCCGATGGCCATCGTGCTTAAAGTTCTGCGTATCAAAACAATAGATCTCTCGTACAAGACCGGCGTTGCGACCTACTGGGAAACAAGAGATCCCAAGTATGACGATTTTAAGAGACTTGAGCAGCAATTCTAACACACACACACTCTCTCTCTCTCTCTCTCGGTATCCTGTAGTGTGAATAGTTTCCCTGCAAGCTCGCCCCTCGGCGTCCTCGATAGGCTGCGTAATCGTTCCTTGTAACTAACTGAAAGTTTGAGAGCTTCTTTTCTCTTAAGCAAACTCGATCCGCTGCCGAAAATCATACTGCTGGAAGTAAGAGCTATCGCGGTTTCCGGTTGTGAACGAGGTGGGAATCGGAGACCGACTGTAACGTGGGACTTCGTGAGAATCCCGAAAAGGCAGGGACGCCATGAAAACAGTATTACTCATTGATGATAACCAGGATTACCTCGAATCGCTTCGCTGTATCCTTGAGCGCGAGGGACTCGAAGTTCTCGAATCTGATTGCCCGGACGCGGCTTTTCGCCTTTTGCGAACGATAGACCCCCCTGACTTGATCATGTGCGATCTTCACATGCCGTTTGCGAGCGGTCCGGACGCGGATGATTTTAAGACCTCATTCGAGGTGGGGGTAAAGACAGCTCACGAGCTTGCCTGGGTATATCCTGACACCCCAGTGGTCGCGCTGACCGCGCTCGAAGATGCGGATCTCGCGAGGGTCCGAAGCTCTCTCAAACCTATACCCGCCTTTACCAAGCCCTATGCTACGGGAGAGGTGCTCGACCTCGTGCGGTCGTACCTGGCGACGAAGGACTGGGGTGGGGTGCAATAATCTTCGCGGTGGTTCTACACACCGTTCGCGAGTAACCGCATGTACTCTGTTCGTGGAATCTCGCGCGCACCAAAACTTTGTGAAAATGGGGTCAATACCTGACAATCGAACCACGAGATCTCTTCCGACCTGAGGTATTCAACGAGTGCGCACATAGCGACCTTCGAGGCGTCGGAGATCCTGAAAAAGCTGGATTCCGCCGCAAAAAACTTTCCGATCTGAATTCCGTATAATCCACCGACAAGCTGTCCCTCGACGTAGCTCTCAAAAGAGTGGGTGAAACCAAGGGCGTGCAGCTGTGTATAGGCCTTAATGATCTCAGGCGTTATCCATGTGCCATCCTGCTCGCCACGGTTTTTCATCTCGGCGCAACGCAGAATAACCCCTTCAAAATCGTGATCACGTCGAGTCGTGAAGATCTTTCGCGAGAAAACGCGCTTTAATCTTCGGGAGATATGAAAATCGTCAAGGAAGATGACCGCCCGTTCCGGCGGGGCGAACCAGGCCAGCGTCTCCTCATCCAGCGGCCATGGAAAGATTCCGCTTTGATAGGCGAGGACAACAGATTGGGGATCAAGATCCCCTCCGATTGCGAGGAGACCGTGCTCGTCCGCGTCCTCGACTGGGGGGAACCGTTTGATGACCATAGTCAAAGACGCTCCGAATGGGTGGACAGCGGTGCATCAGTACCGCTGCTAAGCAAACGCGGGCGGTAGCTAGGCAAAACCCGACGTAAACGGGCTCGCAAACTTTAACGTACCCACGATAAAAAACCAACGTTCTCGGGTTCATTCGCGTTTATGAGCACGTTCACGTGTCGCGCTCCACGATCAGACTATGGGTAGGTTTGCGCCACTGCCCTAGGCGTCTTGCGGGTTGAGTGTTCGGAAAACGATTCCCGCCACGATTCCAGCGGCGAAGTTTCCTACCAAAAACACCCATATGTTCGCTAACGAAGAAAGACCCATGAGCGTGATGCCAAGGGCAACCGCCGGATTGAAGGCTCCTCCGGAGATCCCTCCCACAGCGAAGGCGCCAGCCATAACTGTGCTGCCGATAGCGAGCCCATAGAACGAATTGTTAGCGGTTCCCTTAGCGGTAGCGACGTTGAGGACAACGTACACAAGCGCGAAGGTAAACAGGAACTCCGCTAGGAGAGCCTTAGTTGTGTCGATCTCTGCGGGCGTTACGGGCGCTCCGGCCTTAAGGAATCCGACGACAAGAGCCGCCACGAAGGCCCCCGCGCACTGAGCGATGATGTAGCCGAACGCGTCAGGCACGGAGCATCGCCCACGGACCAACACTCCAAGGGTAACCGCTGGGTTGTAATGCGCCCCAGAGATATGTCCACCGGCGAATACCATAGCCATCAACGCGGCTCCGATAGCCAAGGGAGGAATGACCCCTGTGCCAGCCGTTCCGATCACGGTGCATCCGATCGTCATAACGAGAAAAAAGGTTCCAATGAACTCGGTTATCACTTTGTTCATGCTAACTTTCCATGTTAACAGCGCTCGTTCGAGACGCGTTGACGTCTGTGCGATAGAATCATCCGTGGCTCTCGCCCTGTGTATGCTATGGCAGGCCTCCCCATGTCGCTAACATTTGTTAGCCTAGCGGAAGCCCGGCTACACACATTTCAGCGAGAGGCGCTACCTCCGGTAGCGTCGTCATGCGGTCCTGCCCGGACCGGCAGTAGACGAGGCAGAAGCGGGGAGTCCGCAGACCTGACTCATGAGCTCTCAAGGTTGATTGTACGTCGCGCTACCATCAGGCATGTTGGATAGTGGTCATTACGCCTAAGGCCCTGAATTAAATGGGCCTGGGTGCGCCAGGGAATGATTATTTTGCGTTGTGCGCTTATCCGATTCTGCCGACACTATAGGTAGGTCGGAAAACTAGATAGTCCCCGGCGGGCTATCATCGCGTTGCAGGCGCGATACAGATGAGTCTTATCCTGCGTTCGGTGAATGAATGGCCAAGCCTCGTACAGATCATGCTTCGGATACCGCGGTTGTTGCGGATGTGCGCACCAAGACTCCCAAGCTCTACAAAGTTGTTATTCTCAACGACGATTTCACATCGATGGAGTTCGTCGTTCACATCCTTGAG
>JAULVA010000131.1:0-10791 GCA_032111275.1 Bdellovibrionota bacterium | reverse complement strand
CGACGGGCCGGGTATCTTACAAAAGCCTCCGTGCAGATTCCGGCCCGTCGGGAGACGGGCCCTCCGGGTGGTCCTACGGCCTCAAACACTCCACCACCCCCGCCTCCGTATGCTCCTTCGCCTCGGCGAAAACTTTGAGCCCAGCGTCACGCACCGCTTTCGATGTCACGGGACCGATCGATACGACGCGGAGAGTTTTGAGATGTTCCGGATCGGGGAAGGTCTCGACCGTCGAGACCACCGCTGACGGACTCATGAATACGAGAAAGGAATCCTCCGGAGACACACCCCGTGCAGCGGCGATATCCTCATCACCGGGTGTCTGCGTGACCAACCCATAGGTCGCGATACTCACCACCTCAGCCCCACTCCGTCGAACGATCGGGGCGAAGACATCCCGCCCCTCCGCGGATTGAGGCACCAACACTCGACCGCTCGTGCCAAGACGGTGCACGAGCTGCTCCGCGAATACCTCAGCGAGCGCTATCGGTGATTCGAGATCAACCTCTCGATGAAAGATAGTACGAACAGCTTCGCTCGTTCCTGGGCCCTGCGCGGCGAGGCGAGCCTGAGAGCCCTGCGGATCAATTCCGAAACGGGCGCACTGATCGCGAAACACATGCACCGCGGTTGGGCTCAGGAACGCGATCCACCAGCCGCCGGAACCTACGGCGGAGCGAATCGCCAGCGCGTCCACGTCGGTTAGCTCTTTCGCCTCGACGGAGAGGGATGAGAGGCGAATAACGGAGAACCCCGCGGCCTCAAGCCGTTGTGAAAGCCCCTCATCTCCGGCGTACGGACCTTGAGGGCGCGTGAGGATAACCGTTTTTGCCATCTGATCACCTACGCATAAAAGGCAAAACCCCGCTGTCGCGTGCTTTTGCCAGGTAGCGGTGCTGCCGCACCGCTTTCTTCTCGCGTCTTTGCGACCAAAATAGGCTTCACACCTATGCAAAACAACGCGTTCGCGTTGTTTTGCCTTGTGTGCCTAGGCAAACGACGCGGCGATCTCAGAGAACCCCTGCTCCAAGACCCGCGCAGCCATCCTCTCACCAAGTTTCAGCGCCTCGTCGATCGGAGCCTCACCACTCACCTCAATAACTTTTTTTCCATCAGGCGAAAGGCAGCGACCTTCGAAGGAGAGCGTTTTTTCGCGCCCTTCACCTGCAACCTTGGCGTGAGCCGCTACCGGAGTGTTGCACCCCGCGCCAAGCCGCTGAAGGAATACGCGCTCAGCGGATACCTCGGCCGCGGTGTCTGAATCGTGGAGCTTTTGGAGCATCTCAAGGAGCTCCGTATCGTCAGACCGGCACTCGATACCGAGCGCGCCCTGTCCGGGGGCGGGCAGCATCTCCTCATCTGGGAGAATGTGCGTAATTTCGTGTTCAAGTCCGAGTCGCGAGAGCCCCGCGCGCGCTAAGATAATCGCGTCATACTCCCCTCCCTCCGCTCGTAATTTCCTGATTCGGGTGTCGACGTTTCCGCGAAGGATCCGAATCTTGAGATCCGGGCGCATGCGAAGGATTTGGGATGATCGTCGAACACTTGAGGTTCCCACGCAGGCCCCTTCAGGTAACTCCGCGAGGGCGCATCCCGTGCGAGAAATGAAAGCGTCCTCGACGTAACTGCGCTTCGGAACAGCGCCCACAACGAACTGTGGATCGAGTTGCGTTGGAAGATCCTTTAAGGAATGAACCGCGAGATCGATCTCCTTCTTCGACAGACACTCCTCAAGCTCGGCGGTGAAGAGTCCTTTCCCTCCAATCAACGGCATCGGCGTAGAGGAATTTTGATTCTTATCGCCAGCGGTGATGACGTGCTTGAGCTCAACACTCAAACCTGGAAAAGCCGCTTGTAATCGCGCTTTGATATGTTCACTCTGCCACAACGCGAGAGCGCTTTTTCTGGTACCGATGACCAACCGATTTCGCATACGAACCTAATCGAAAGAGACCGGAGCAGAAGTACCAAACGGGGGATAAAAAGGCTACATGGGCTCATGGAAGAGCGTGCCCTATTTGCTCTCCTCAGCACATCGAGTGATACCGAGCAGGGGAATAAACCGCTTCCCGCCCCGTGCACCTACGAAATGGTCATACCCTAGGACCTCAGCGTCCGACACTCGTATTTTCAAGCACTTAGCTAATTATTCCGCGGAGCACCACACGACACGCGGTGAGGCGGGGGAAGCAAAATGATATTTCTCAACCGATTCCCTCATGTCCACGAGCGAGGGTGCCGACCTTTCTGATATGGAACGTCGCTTTCGAATACCGTTGAGGGCGTCAGTAGGTTTCACGCTTACCCTGATGACTCTCTGCCTTACCAGCTCGTTCGCGGCGGAAAGGCTCGTGTATCCTGGGGCTCTCATTCGAACATCGAACCGATCGAGCGCTTTCTCTGCGCTCAACACGACGTTCAGCGGCCCGAGCGCTCGCACAGCTTTTAAGGTAGAACGCCTCGGCGCTGGCATGCTCCATATCACCGAGAAGAGAGGAGCCAACCTGAGCGCCAGGAGCGCGGCGGCGGACACGCCCACTCGCTACGCTCGCGGGAGAGATCTCTGTCGCAGGGCCGCGTTTCGACGGCTGAAAGCTCAAGCGGGCGGGCACCTCTCCTGTTCCCCAAATTGGGCTGTGTTCGCCACCTTAACACCCAACGACACATTCTATCCACAACAGTACGCCCCAGGCCTTATGCAACTCCCGACCGCGTGGGACACAACGGTCGGCTCACCGCAACAGATCGTCGTTGTGATCGACACGGGGGTTGACTACAACCATCCCGATCTGACGGATTCGATGTGGCACAATCCACTGGAGATCGTCGGTAACGGAGTGGACGACGACGATAACGGATACATAGATGACATCCACGGAATCAACTCAATCACCGACTCAGGGAATCCGATGGATGACCAGGGGCATGGAACACACGTCGCTGGCATCATTGGCGCACGGGGAAACAACGCGACAGGGATCGCCGGCGTCTCTTGGGGATCAAAGATCATCGCGGCGAAATTCCTGGACGCCAACGGAATGGGCAGCACCGCGAACGCCATAAAGGCGATAAAGTACGCAACCGATCTCAAACGGGCTGGCCATAGTATCGTCGTCACTAACAACTCATGGGGAGGGCCCTCTCACTCAGCGGCTCTCGCCGCCGCGATAGCTGACGCGAGCAGCGCCGGGATTCTTTTCGTCGCCGCGGCAGGCAACGATGGATTAAACAACGACTCGACGGCTTCTTATCCCGCGAACTACTCCAGTCCGAACGTCATCTCGGTAGCGTCGGTGCAATCAAGCGCCTCGTTGTCCTCATTCTCGAACTACGGAACGCAAACCGTTCACATCGCGGCACCGGGAGGGAACATCGCCAGCACGATGACAAACAACAGGTATGTGTACCTGAGTGGCACCTCGATGGCGGCGCCTCATGTCTCGGGCGTAGTGCTCCTTGCGCAATCTCGGTGCGCCGGCGCCTTATCGATGCAACTCCTTCGTGGCGCCGTAGTCGACACTGGTACGGTGTATGGTGGGCTTGCCGGCAAGGTCGCCTCCTCATCGATCGCAAACGGCGCAGAAGCGGTGCGTTTCGCCGGTCAGCTCTGCGAGCCAACACCCACTCCCACACCAAGCGAGACACCCGCGGATACCCCTGAGATCACCCCAACCCCAACAAGCGAGCCCCCTTCTCCACCAGAACCGGCCCCCGAACCAACGCCACCTATGGAGGAACCGATCGGAGAGCCGCCTACCCCGACAGCCACCGACACGCAGACACCAACACCATCTCAGACGCCTACTGCTTCTCCTACGTCAACCCACACATGGACGGCGACGCCAACCATGACACCAACACGAACGCCAACACCGACACCAACGCCAATGCGGACCTCGACACGCACTCCGCTCCCAAGAGCGACCCCTAAATCCCAAAAGGCTACGCGAGGGTTCACCGTCACGCCACAAAGCGCTATCCGAGGTGGCACACCGGTAACGCTAAATCTCTCGGGCGTAGAACGATCGATCGTGAGCCTTCGCGTCGTCCTAACGAGTCACTCTCGGACCCGAACGTATGCCTGCCCGACCTACCGGGTAAGGATACCAGACACCGGCACAGCCTCCATCACCTCGACTATGCCAGAGAAGATCTCCTACTTTAAGGCCCTCTCCCTATCTGCCTCGAGTGATGGCTGGAGAGTCGTGCGGCTGTCAACCGCAGGTAGAGCGATCGCCACTCCAGCTACCTCCTCACGGGCGGCCGCGGTATGTAACGTCTTTGGTCGGTCCATTCAGCGTTTTGAGGCCACATCTCGGGCGTACAATCGGCCGAAGGGTCGGTGAACTCATCGACCGATGACCCAAATCGCGCATCGCAAACGGCCTTCGCCTTACGTAACCATGTTGCTAGCAGGAATGCGCGCCCTCCCAGGTCACGGGTCGCAAGGACGGGAGGGCGAGCAGCTTGCACGCCGTAGCGTAGCGAAGGTGGGTCCTCGGTCGCCGAAATGCGACGCATCGGATCTAATGTTCGCCACGACAAACACCCCGGAGGGCCTGTCTCCTGACAGGCCGGGTAATCAAAGTACACCGTGGACCCAAGCGCGACTTGAAACGGCGGTCGCGATTCCGGCCCGTAAGGATACGGGCCCTCCGGAATGCATGGAACACAATATCCACGACGACGACCTTCGCCTTACGCGACCATGTGGCGCGCAGGAATATCGCGCATCGCAAACGGCCCCCGCCTCAGGCAACTACGGTGTTGTTTTGATTAAGATGTAGGTGGAGGGGAAATTGTGTAGGGAAAATCGTGGTGGACCTGCAGAGATTCGAACTCTGGACCCCCAGCTTGCAAGGCTGGTGCTCTACCAACTGAGCTACAGGCCCACGATTGTTTGGTGCGACGCATACTATGGAGACTGTTTCCCAAAGTCCATCCTTCAACCTCAATAATTTGAGGAATCTGGAGGATTTGGTGGGCCTGGGTAGACTCGAACTACCGACCTCACGCTTATCAGGCGTGTACTCTAACCAGCTGAGCTACAGGCCCATCTCCGCTGCGAGAGTGGGAAGGTAAATGCTACTCGTTGAAGTGTCAAGCTAAGGGGCCACCCTTCCTCTCATTTTTACGACAGCACACTAACTTTAAAACCTACCCGCCCAAAAAACCCTCTTCTCGTTCGCCGCATCTTAACCAGAGACGAAGCGGAGAACCCTCTGTTTCCACAACAGCTAAGTTGCGGATTACACTATATTACCAAGGGATTTTCCTTGCGAAACCTACGAGAGATCCGGATACTTAGAGATAGGTATTTACTAGTGACACGTGAATAACGATTAAACCGTTTCCCCCATGTCCTCTGTACTACTTCTCAGTTCGACCTACGAACCCCTCCGGGTTATCTCCTGGCAAAACGCTGTCGGCCTCTTTTTCCTCGGTAAGGTGGAGATCATAGAGGAGTACGACCACCACATCCGCTCAGTGTCGATGGCGATCAAAGCCCCAGCTGTTGTCAGGCTTCTACGATTTTTCCGTGTCGGACGCCGCTCCCCTCCTCTTTCTCGGGCCAACGTGTTGGCGAGAGACGGCTTTCGGTGTCAGTATTGCAGCCTTGAGATGACCACCAAGGAAGCGACCCTCGACCACGTGGTACCACGTAGTCAGGGAGGAAAGACAACCTGGGAGAATATCGTGTGCGCGTGCGGAACGTGTAACAGGAAGAAGGGTGGGAGAACTCCGAAAGAGGCTCACATGAAGCTTCTCTCGAAACCGGTGAAGCCCGATTGGCTCCCCGTATTGAATGTGAAGTTCCATGGAAACGTCCCCGAACCCTGGCACATCTTCCTCCAACCATCAGCGAAGCAAAAGTGACGCTGAGGCACATCTGCGCCATCTCATCGGGCAGAGACCTCTCCAAACCCTGATCACCGCCCTCTCGCCCGCCGAGATCTATCTCGTTGGCGGTTCGGTGCGTGACGCATTCCTCACAACCGCCGACACGGATCTCGATCTCGCGACATCACTGACCGCCCTCGAGATCAAAGAGCGATGTGATAGGCATGGCATACGAATCATTGAGACAGGAATTCAACACGGCACCGTCTTAGCGGTGATCGATGAGACCCATATCGAAGTCACCACCTTCCGCGTCCCCAGCTCTCGGGATGTTCATACAGCGGCGCGCGACATCGCTACCGATCTCTCCGGACGAGACTTCACCATCAATGCCCTCGCGTTCGATGTACGGACAGATCAATTCATCGATCCCTTTAACGGACTCGCCGACCTCGAGAATAAGGTCGTTAGGGGCGTTGGTTCCGCCGAGGAGCGTTTTCTTGAGGATCCCCTCCGCATCCTGCGCATGATCCGGTTCGGCGACGCGCAGGGGCGTGTGATCGAGCAGGAAACGCTCACCGCGGCGAAGAAGCATGTCGCTCTCGTCGAGAAGGTAAGCCGCGAGCGTATCAAGGGTGAGCTCGATAAGATCCTCATGTCCCCCTTCCCTCACCTCGGAGTGCGACGGATTCATGAGATCGGAGGACTTCCCTACACTATCCCTGAGCTGATCCCCTCCGTCGGATTCGAACAGAACAAATTTCACATCCACGATGTCTTCGACCACACCTTGTGGGTTCTTGAACGAACGCCCACCGATCTGATCTTACGGTGGTCCGCTATCTTTCATGACATCGGCAAACCTCACACCCTCTCGGTCGATCCTGACGGCAGTCGTCACTTCTACGCACACGAGACCGTGAGCGAGGACCTCTCGAAAAAGCGCATGAAGGATCTCAAGTTCTCAACCGATGATACGCGAGCGATCGCCTCCATCGTGCGTCACCATATGCGCCCCCTCGACTGCGGCGCGCCGGGTGTTCGTCGAATCATCCGCGATCTCGGCCCGCAGCTGACCCAGTGGAGACAATTCAAAGCCGCGGACTCCCCCCCAACCTTCTCGGACGAGGAGTTTCTCACCGTGGCGAACCGCTTCGACCAACTCCTCGCTACGGAGCTCGCCAAACGTTCAGGCCCCTCGTACGGAAAACTCGCGGTAACGGGAGACGACCTCAAGGGACTCGGCGTACAACCTGGACCTCAGATGGGCAAGCTACTCAAGGAACTTGAGGAGCTCGTGATTGAGGACCCAACGGTGAACACCAAGGAGAACCTCCTAGCGGAGGCGAGGCAGCGGCTTACACGGAACCCTTCCTAAGAGCGCGTAACACACCGTTCCAACTCTCTTTTTATCTCACCACAAGTATTTGACCTCCTCACCTCAGGTCATTATCCTACCCCCTCATGAAGATAGCTCGTGTGATCCTCTCCAAGTCGACCGTTGTCGCGATCGTGGCTAGCGCCGCCCTGATCGCGTTCAATACCCTCTCCTACGATATCGAGAGCGAGCAGCTCGCCTCGTTTAATGAGTGGTATCCGAACGCGGCGAGTGTGTTGACTGACGAAAACGCGGAGAACGCGAGTAAGTCTAAGATCCAGGTCACTATTACGGTCGACGGTGGGTTGCGCAGCTCGTCGTGGACCTTCCCCTCCCGCTCCCTCGCCGACGCGGATGACCGGGAGAAAACATCGAGGGTGCTGCAGCTTCTGAAGGAAGCGAAGGTTTTTGGCATCCCCCAATCCAAGGGCAAGACGGATTCGCAGATGAAGATCACCGTGACTGACGACCAGGGATCGTTCTCAACCACCATTGATGGAAGCTCGGTCCAGGATAACATTCAACTTCAAAACCTCTTGAAGCTCCTTGAGGTGTACGCCGCGACCCCTACACAACCAGTAAATCCAGCTCAACTGTAACCACCTATGAAAACGAGAGATGAAGCGCTCGCGCTTGTACACGAGTACACGAAGTCCCAAAGCCTGATTAATCACGCTCTCAGCGTCGAGGCATGTATGCGGTGGTACGGCGAGTACTTCGCGAAACAGGGGGAGTCCGTTGACCTTGAGGCATGGGGAAACACGGGACTCCTGCACGACTTCGATTACGAGATGTTTCCTGAGCCGGTAAGTCCTGATGGACACCCCTTTAAGGGATGCGCCATCCTCACCGAGCTCGGATACCCGGAAACCATACAGCGAGCCATCCTTGGACACGCGCTCTACACGAACGTTCCGCGAGACACCCTCATGGCGAAGGCTCTCTTTGCCGTCGACGAACTCTCAGGGCTCATCACCGCAAGCGTACTCGTACGTCCCGATAAATCGATCTTCAACCTCGAGGTCAAATCGGTGATGAAGAAGTTTAAAGATAAGGCGTTCGCTCGCGGATGCAACCGGGACGACATCCGCCTTGGCTCCGAGGAGTTAGCAATTCCACTAGAGCAACATACGGCGAACTGCATTGAGGCGATGAAGCCGTTGGCGCAGCGGCTTTTTGGAGTTGGGGCGTAGCTCCCCTATCTCCTCACCGGGCACGTCGTATCAGGCCGCTCGCACGGATCAACGTGCGGCTCCTGCACAGGCTCCCGCTGCGGAACGGTATTCGGCTCTCGCTCCGGCTCCACCGCGGGGCGACGGGGCGCGACATCGGGTTTCTTCGTCGGCGCGACCGCGGGTTCCGACATCTCAACATGCGCGCTTCTCAAGTTCGGCATCGTGAGTGACGTGAGGTCCTGTAAACGCGACATGTCGCCGGTGCGCGAAACGATCATAGATATCTCCTAGGGATAGATAATTCGTGGACAGTTGTTCGGCGCGAAGTGAGACACTATGTGCTCGTCCCATAGCGCCTCCATTCGCTCATCTCGTTCAAGTTTCTCCTTCACGACCACACCAGGTTGATGGTGTCCGCCGAGCATCGAGATCTTCGCGCCGTCGGGGAACACTAACACCATATCGGCACCCGACAGGTACGGGGTACCCGCTTGGCGAACGAAGAGTCGCGTGTACTGCAGCTCAAGCCGAATATCGAGCGCTTTACTGCTTCGATCACCTCGGCTTCTCACAGAATCCAGGAGCTGATTACGCAGCTCCAGGAAGTGATCCAACATCCGATTGCGGAGACGCTGCGGGGTGAGTTCAAAAACTTCAGAATCTCCCTGCGCAGGATACACCAGTTCAAGCCCCTCGGCTTGGTTCGAGGTTTGAGTCTCTTCCTTCGCTGGGTCCTCATCGGCGTTCGCATATCCCTTTGCCCACGCCTCCTCCATGGTGAGGAATGAGGAGTGCAGATCGAGGAAGAAGTTAACCATGCGGTTGATCTTGTCGTGTTCGACGCGGGCCGCAACCATGACCCTTCCGACCCCCCTTGTTAGCTTTTGAGAATACAGCTCCTCCGCCATCGCGCGATGGACATGTCGGGGAGATTGCCACCGCGAGTAGGAGGAGTCGCTCTCCCGCTCCCAACGGAACGGCCGTCCCATTCCGAATGGCCACGCGTTAGCGAAGCTCCCCCACCGACAGCAGGAGGTTCCAACATCGAAGATCGGGAGTTGTAGTGCGTCCGCGTCCTCCGCGAGCCCCTCAGGGGTAAGATCGACCTTGTTGATATCGACACCGTTCTCAATGCACCACACGATCTTGCGGTGGAATACCCGCTCAGGCACCAGCCACATACGAACCTCTGGCAGGAGATCGTTGTGGAAGTGGTCATTGAAGAGGATCGCCGCATACGGTTCCCCATCGTAGGATCCCTTGCGAGCCCACTCACGAGAGAGCGCGCCTCCAGCGGCATCCAAGGTACGCGCGATAGCTTTAAATCCCCGAGTAAAATGATATTCCACCTCTGAGCCAACACGGAGGGACTCACCGATCCACGGAGAGATCTTGAGCCACCGCCGTCGCGATTCCGATGATGAGAGATCGAGCGCGTTTCGGATGTCGAGCCCCCACATACGCGCGCCGGAGCCTGGATATGCGTCGATATTTTGATAGCGATATCGCGAAAAGCACCCCTTAAGCTCATCCGCCATGTGTTCGAGAAGCCACTTCTCGGTGTCAGGCACGGTTCGCGTGTATCCCTTTCTCACGTTCAACCCGTATCGAGCGGCCGCCATCAACCGAAACGCCTGAGCGGTTTCCTTAAGCGGCCTCTCCGCCAGGGGGGAATCCTCAGGAGCAGGCGGACTATCGATCCCATACACCTCAGAGTAGAAGGCTCGAGAGTCGTGCGACGCCTCACCCTGAAGATTCATCTCACGAAAGAATCGCTCCTCCTGTCGGTAAAAAGGCTGCGCGGCAACGAACTCACGAAAGGAGACCACATACGCCTCTACCCGTTTATCGCGAGTCTCAAGATCTTTAATCGCCATTAACGCGTTAAGTCGCTGCGCGAAGTAGCGCCACCGGTGAGGCGAGTCAGGAAGCCAGACGGGGAACTGATGTCCCCCTTGAACACCCCAGAAATCGAGGCGGGCGCCTGGGGTGTGCCCCACCTTAATCGCGCCTATGATCGCGGGTCGACCTAACGGACCGGGAAGACGATTATCCTCGATCACTGATGAGCACATCGAGGAATGAGCGAACCACTTCCACATGTCGATGATAACGTCGCGCACCCTTTGCGAGGTGACGCGCAAAAATGATTCCGAAACGAGGATACACGCGTCAGCCGGCATATTGTTCTCGATGAGAAGTCTGAGGTTGCTGACGATGATCTCATCGGCTCGAGACATAAAACGGATCTCGGAGCTGGTAAGATACTTATGGTCAGGCATCTCTTGAGAGGAGCGCTCGAACTCTATTACCCGATCGATCAAGGGAGGCGCGTTTTTCGTAAACTTGTGAAGCTCGGAGATGGCGTACGGTGAGGGTGTAAGGGGGGAATAAAAG
>JAULVA010000130.1:6543-11218 GCA_032111275.1 Bdellovibrionota bacterium | reverse complement strand
GGAATTAAGGTATGCGAACCCCGCTTTTCTCTCGTTTCGTACTTCATCTCCTTCTTTGGAGCGGAATCGCGCTCCCACTGCTCGTGACGGGTCCTCTCTCCATGTTCTCGGCCAACTTCGGGGATTTCGATCTCGGCTCGAAGCAACTCGCCCTTCTTATCCTCCCGTATCTCTCCATTCCTCTGGGTGCGGCGGTACTAACCACCATCCTTCCCTTCCAAGGTTTCGTTCAACTCATCCTCGCATGGCTCGTCATCGGTCTCTACGTGCAGGGTAGTATCGCGGTATGGGATTATGGACGATTCGATGGAAGTGAAATTCCGTGGTCTGAATTCGACTATCGCTCATATGCCGATCTTTCTATCTGGGTGGGAATCTTAGTACTTCTCTATCTCGGTCGACGACGTGTTATTAAGGACCTCCCTCTTATCGTTGCGGCGGTGTGCTTTCTTCAAATCGGGTCCGCCACGTTGGCGTTCATGGGAAGCAAAGCTCCCTACGAAGTGAAAACGCCGGACACACGAGGGGACGCACTCCCATCGTTTTCAAAGGAGAAGGGAGTCTTGATGATCCTTCTCGATGAGTTTTCGTCGCAAGCATTTTACTCGATGCTGAGCACTCAGCCCCAGATTAAGAGGGAGTTTGCGGATTTTACCTACTATCGAGATGTGCTCGCCGCGTTTCCCACGACCTATGCGGCGGTCCCAGCGATACTAACCGGACAACCCGCGCCGCTTACGTCATCGCTTTCGGCTTATTTTGAATCCGCGGGACCATCAGCGATTAACGAGCAACTCGGTCGGTCGGGGTGGAGCTCTGAGGTCGTGACCTTTCACCCGATCTGCAAAAAGTTTACGAGCAGCCGGTGTCAGTCCCTAACGCAAGCCACCGCGTCTGATCCGGCGTCCGCCGAGAGGACGGAACTCTATAAACTCCTTGACCTGACTTTGTTTCGCCATGCCCCTCATTCGTTGAAGAGTAGGATTTATAACAACGAACAGTGGTTTCTTCAAAATGATCGCTTGAGTTCCCTTGCTCCTACGCACCGCGGGTCTATCCGCTTTGTTGAGCAGTTAAAGAGCAAGATCCGGGGAGACGCTACCCAACCGACGTTTAAACTGCTTCACCTTTTGGTGCCTCACGGCCCGTACAATTTAACGCCTGAGTGCGAACGGTATAAAGGACCCTCGATCTCTCCGAGTAGGATGTTTACCTATAACGCGCGGTGTGCCCTCAAACTTGTCGATACTATTCTGGGGCGGTTGAAGGAATCCGGGGTGTATGACGCAACCACGATCGTGCTTCTCGCGGATCACGGCACGCCGATCGGAATCGATCTGCCAGATTTTAGTACCCCCTTGCACAGAAACCTGCGAAGAGCAGTGCCTCTGCTAATGATCAAGCCGGCCGGATATCGGGCCGCATCTCATGAGGAACTTAAGGTTGATAATCGACCGATCTCTCAACTGGAGATACTCGGCATGATAAACGATGTCGCCCAGCTGGGACTCTCAGTTCCTCCGACCCAGGCACGAACTCCTGAAGGTGCCCGACTTTTTCATAACTACGCCTGGGCGCATGACAACTGGTCCTCTGACATCCTGCCGAAAAGTAAGACCTGGGTAGTTTCCGGTGATTCGTGGATCATGGAGAACTGGCGAGCGCAGGAGCCCACTCGATAGATCCTACACGGCCCGTGGTCGCGCACGCTCGTCCGCCTCTCGATCAGGGGTGGTGATGGACTAGGTTATTTCCGCTTCAAAAGGTAGACGACCCGCTGTGAGTCCGATACCGGCACAGCGCGCTCGATCGTAAAGAACGGTTGGCAGCTCGCCTCGAACCCTTCCCGCGTGTACTCCGGGAACACATCCTTGCGCGAGGCAAGAAGCTTTTGCACCTGAGAATCCTCTTTCGGGACGAACTCGATGATGGCGTATCTCGCGCAGCGCGAGAAGAACTCGCAAATCCGAGAGAGCGGAACGTTATTCGATATGGCGAGGTGGTGTATCAACGCGAGACCCATCACCAGATCCACCGGCCCTCGCTCGAGAAGGGAGGAACGCTCTGTGTGAGCCCAGCCCAATGCCGGAGATGGGTTCGTAAGGTCCACGATGAGTGGCAACATACGCTCGCTCTTCTCTTTTCGGCACATGAGGTAGTTCTTCTCTACGGCGCTCGGGTCGACGTCGCATGCGACGGTATAAGCGCCATTGGCCATAGCGACCCTGCTAAACGTGCCGTTATTCGCGCCGAGGTCCCATGCTGTTGTCGGGTTGGCGATACGAACGAGGTCCTCAACGATCTTCTCCTTCTCGGACATCGCGTGTGTGGAGTAATTCGTCGCTTGGTAGTAATCCGCCCACTCGGTCCCACCGGGACGCCATGCGAAGGACTCGACCGCGGACTTAAGGCTATCAATGATGGCCAGTAAGGCTCGCTTGTTTAAGGGGCGAACGGCGGTAGTTTTTCCACTGCCCGCGGCATCCGCGTACTTTTGTTGCGAGCGAGCGTGAAGATGTATGTGAATCAGGTGAGACAACTTCAGCCACGAGCTCTTCGGCAACAATCGACTCGCGAGGGAGAGGGGTACGCCATTAATAAAGGGCACCCCTAAATTCCGCAGGTTGATATCGCATTTCGCCATCAGTGCGAGAGGGGCGAGGAAGTGCTGGCAGAATTGTTGATACGCGACCCACGGAGTCCCTTCCACGTACCTTTCGAACGAAAGGGTGTCGATGAAGACAGGTTTGGCCCCGATGAACTGCACGTTGTAGGCGCTCGCGTCCTTGAGGCTCATGCCGTGCTTGAGAGCCTCGATCTGGATGTTAAGGGTCAAGAGGGCGGCGTCCTGTAATTGAGAAAAGGACCACTCGTACGGATAGGAGATGAAGGGGACCTTTTTAGGTTTGATGATTCGGTATGCCCCTGAAGCCACCGGTGCTCGGTCGCTGACCTCTTCATGAGATATCAACCAACGCTTGTCGCTTAACGCTTTGTAGAGGCCGGTGCTGTAGAGCGCATCGTACTCCTCTTTGTATGACTCGTTGACCTGACGAAAGATCTCACCGTCAACGCTGAACACGAACCCACTCGGGTCTCGAAACGAACCACCAAGGACCTCTGCCGCTAACATGGATTACTCAGCAACGTTCTTTTCGCGGCCCAACAGGCGAAGAATAGAGCTCTGAGCGGAGCGAATGTAGCTCTTGAAGGTGAAGAGCGCTCCCAAAACTCCTGCGGCGACCACCTGAAGGATGACGCTTCCTGTTCCTGGGTCGAGGTATGCGTGAGCATCTTGAGGAGCGCTCGCAGCTAGAAGAACGCCAAGTCCAACAGCTAAACGGGAGGATTTTGAGAGTGTAAACATGGACATACTCCTCGACTTTTTAGATGAACCTTGAGTGTCTATCACCAAACCGTAGCTGAGTAAAGGCAACAGGACCTCCCGGCTGTCCGTAGGCTATGGATTGAAGAGGAAGGTATCTGTTGGGTAGGTAGTTAGCATCACTAAAGATTACGCTCTTCGAGTGGAGTTGAACGGCGACCTGGTGACCGAATTCCACGCCTCAGTGAGGAGCTTCCCGTGGTTACCTCTGACGCTCCAAGATAATCATCCAGATCGAGGTGCCCACCACGACCAGCGCACCGCAGCTCTGGATTGGGGTAAGGCCTTGGCCAAATACCAACCAGGCAACGGGTGCGGCGATAACCGGTCCAACGCACCGGAGGGCTGACGCCAACCAGGCGGGAACCTCCTTGAGGGAGAAGAACCAGAGCCCGGTGCTTACGATGTAAAACACGACCACTGTGGCCAGCGCATAGTACCAGCCAACGAGATGTTCGGGAGTTCCTAGGAAGGAGTCTATGCGGGTAGTGAGTAGTAATGGGAGAAGCGCAATCCCTCCGATGAGCTGTGAGGTGCCGCTCGCATAAAAGGCTCCCATTTTTTGGGCATATCGCTGCGAGGGGCCGTAGAGCGCCGCGTTTCCTGTTACCGCTACAAGTATAAGCAGATCTCCCCATCGGTCCGCCGACCACACTAGGGAGCCGCCGGTGGAGAGCACGAGGGCGCCAGCCAGATGTGCCGCAAGGAGGAGGAGGTGTGCGGGTGTTGTTCTATGACCATAAAAGATGATGTGAATGAGGAGAACGATGTAGGGCTCTATCTTGGTGAGGAACATCGCCTTCGTGCTGCTCGTGAGCGTGAGACAGTATCCGAACAGGAGTGAAAGAATGCCGGAGCGAAAGATCGAAAAGAGGAGAAAGGAGATGGTGAGATAGGGGAGGATCTCATTAAGAGAGCGTTTGCCGGTGCTGGCTCCCAGGGCGAGCAGGCAACCCCCACCCAGGAGTGACGCAAGGCAGATGACCGGAACCGGCGCAAGTCGAGCGATCGCCTCGCCCTCGAATATCCATCCGATACTCGACAACATCGATGCGCAGAGAATGGCGAGCACGCCGGCGAAAAAGCGGTCCTGTTTCACGCGAGTAGAGTTGCATTCTTGGGGATTTTCCTCAACGAGTTGGATCGCTCCACCTCTGAGAACGGACAACGCTGGACCTTTCTCTGAATCCTGAGGGGATGGGTGGTTGATTGCTCCTGGAGAGTCCTGAGATAGTCGACGCAGTCGGGACGTTTCTCGAAAGGCATGTACGCGCGTGGGTCAGCCAGAAT
>JAULVA010000130.1:5773-6533 GCA_032111275.1 Bdellovibrionota bacterium | reverse complement strand
CAGAATGGTAGAGATTAAAAATTTTGTGGACTGTCCTGACTGTCTGCCGGAGGTCGCGAAGCGGATTCAAGCGCAATGGTTCGCGGATAAAGAGGGCCACACAGAGGCCGGGATGCTCGCTCGCATGAGGATGGGGCGTCGATCTGGTATCCCTCTCGGCCTCGCCGCTTTCGTGGATGGTCAGTTGGCGGGCACGGTCAGCCTCATCGAGAGCGATCTGGAGGAGCGCAAAGATCTCTCCCCATGGCTTGCGGGACTTCTGGTGTTTCCCGAGTTTCGAGGATCTGGGGTAGGAACGGCGCTTGCGCGTGAGCTGATGCGCTGTGCGCGAGCCCTCGGGTTTGAGCGGTTGTATCTCTACACCGACAAGCCGGAATTTTATGAACGTTTGGACTGGCAGAAGCGCTCTCCCGTTCACTCTGATCCCGGTTGTTGGATTATGACCTACGAAATAACTGGCTAGTAGCTACCATCTACGACGTTGCGCGCATTCGGGTGCCCTCGCGCCGTAAACCCTTGGCTGGAATGCCCCTTTTTCGCTCCGATGCCCCCTTTGATCCCATACCGATCATGATGTACCCTTCGGCAACCCAAGCCAGGGCTCTTTCACCCAATGATTGGAGGTCTTATGGCAATCATCATCGACGATATCTCCCATACATTTCACGAATACCTGCTGCTGCCAGGTCTCACTAGCCAGCAGCATGTCCCTCAGAACGTGTCCCTCAAGAGTCCGATACAACGGTATCGGCCTGGAAAA
>JAULVA010000130.1:5134-5763 GCA_032111275.1 Bdellovibrionota bacterium | reverse complement strand
TCGTCTCCGCCGCGATGCAGGCGGTTTCCGGGCCTGAGCTCGCTATCGCGCTCGCTCGCAAAGGTGGCAGCGCGTTCATCTTCAGCTCGCAGTCGATTGAAGCGCAGGCGCGCATGGTCAAAGAGGTTAAGGAACACAAGGCAGGCTTCGTTGAGTCCGATTCAAATCTCGCGCCGACCGCTACCCTTGAGGACGCGTTGAAGCTTCGTCGAAGAACTGGGCACTCGACGATCGCGATCACGGAGAATGGAGAGCGTAATTCCAAGCTCCTCGGAATTCTCACGAGCAAAGACTTCTGGGAGTACAAGGACGATCTCTCTCAGTGCATAAAAGGGTTTTACACCCCGCTTGAGAAACTGGTACTCGCAGAGGAGGGCGTAACTCTTCAGGAAGCGACCAACCTGCTGTGGAAGAACAAAAAGGAGTGCCTTCCGATCGTTGATAAGAACGGAAATCTTAAGTCGCTCGTGTTCCGTAAGGACTACTACGATCACCACTCCTATCCCGATGAGTTAACCGACGGCCGTAAGCGACTCTTTGTTGGCGCCGCGCTCAACACTTACGACTACATGGAGCGAACAGCCGCTCTGATCGAGGCGGGGGTTGATTGCGTCTGTCTCGATTCCTCC
>JAULVA010000130.1:0-5124 GCA_032111275.1 Bdellovibrionota bacterium | reverse complement strand
TCCGATGGTTATAGCGAGTGGCAAGCGAAGGCGGCGCTAGACCTTCGTAAGAAGTACGGCGAGTCCCTCGTTATCGGCGGTGGAAATATCGTATCCGCGGACGCGTTCCGGTACATGGCAGAGCGCGCCGAGGTTGATTTCGTGAAGGTCGGCATCGGTGGCGGTTCTATTTGCATTACCCGTGAACAGAAAGGAATCGGTCGTGGTCAGGCGAGCGCGGTGATGGATGTCGCGAAGGCTCGCGATGAGTACCTGAAAGAAACCGGCACCTATATTCCTATCTGCTCCGATGGTGGACTTAACTCCGATACGCAGGTGATCGTCGCGCTGGCGATGGGCGCTGACTTCGTGATGATGGGTAAATACTTCGCGATGACCGAGGAGAGCCCGACCGCGAAGATTAGCTACCGCGGACGTCTCTACAAACCGTACTGGGGAGAGGGGTCGAATCGCGCGCGTAACTGGCAGCGTTATAAGCAGAGCGATGCGGCTCACCTTATCTTCGAGGAGGGCGTTGACGCGTACGTGCCATACAGCGGGCCGCTCTCGGACAAGGTTGAGGTCTCGTTAGTAAAGCTCAAATCAACGATGTGCAACGTCGGTGTGCTTTCGGTGAAGGAATTCCACGAGAAGGCACGGTTGACGAGGGTATCTGAGATGACCGTTGTTGAGGGTGGAACCTCGACGGTTGAGATGCTCGACCGTATGAAGCCAAATGAGGATTAGTAGACGATGTGGTTCTCTCGTGAGCAGTTCTCGATCTGTTCGGAAGCCAAGCAGTGGGGCTTAGAGCCCCGGTTTGAACCAGGCGATATCGTGGCTCGTGGGTTCGCTGATCTTGGCTTTGAGGAGTTTCAGGTCCTCCCCAGTGCAAAGCTGCTTTCGCTGACCGCGGGAACGGTGAGCGCGTTGCCCGGTGAACACAGTAATCATTTCTTTTGGATCCCATCTGTTGATGAGATCGTGGAGGTTATGGAGCGTCGGGGTGTGCCGTGTGTCTCGTGTAAGCGACTCGATCAGCGGGACTGGTTAGTGGAGGCTCAGTTCGGTGATGAACTTGAGGCTCATCAGCATAGCTCGCTTCATCAGGCGCTCCTACTCACCTTAGTTGGTGTCCTTCGAAAGGCGTTCAAAAAAGGGTAGAATTCGTCGATGCAACACTCTCCGATTATCCTCGCTTCATCATCACCTCGTCGGAAGGAGCTCCTTTCCCAAGCGGGTGTCGCCTTTACGATCGTACTGTCTGGGTGTGATGAAACTCCCGTTCCCGGAGAGTCGGCCCGTGAGATGGTCGAACGGTTGGCGATACTTAAAGCCGCGGTTGTCGCTGACCAGCACCGGCACGCCTACGTGCTAGGCGCGGATACCACGGTATGTATCGATGGCGAGGTGTTAGGAAAGCCTGAGTCGTTTGAGGAAGCGTGCTCGATGTTGAAAAAGATTCAAGGGCGCACTCATGAGGTTCTCGGTGGTATCGCGATTATCAATCGCTCTCAATCGCTCGAAAAGCGATGGTCTCATTCCACAAAGGTGACCATGGCACCGATGAGCGAAGAGGTTATCGCTCGCTACGTTCGCTCGGGCGAGCCGATGGATAAGGCCGGCTCGTACGCCATTCAGGGCTTGGGTCTTCAGTTCGTTGATTCCGTTGAGGGCTCCTACTCAAATGTTGTCGGCCTCAATATCTCAGCGCTCATGGTAGAGCTTGTGGGATTGGGTGCTCATAGGGAGCAGGGGGCATAAGTGTCTATCGAAGCCCGGTTGAACGAGGTGCTTCACACGCGCAGGGCCGCCGCTTCTAAGGTTGGCCGCGACGGGACAAAGATAGCGCTGGTCGCTGTGAGCAAAACAAAACCGATTGAAGCGTTGCGTGCATACGCTGAAGCCGCGGCCCGTGCATCGTTGCCGGTCGTTTTCGGTGAGAACTATCTCCAAGAGATCAAGGAGAAACAGCCTCTGCTCCCCGACGGAAGTGAGCTCCACATGATCGGTCCCCTGCAGAGTAATAAGGTACGGGACTCGGTGCGATTTTGTGATGTTATCGAATCGGTCCATTCTTTAAAGACGTTAGAGCTTATCGCCAAGGAGGCCGCGCGTATCTCTAAGCGCCAACGGATCCTCTTGCAGGTCAATATTGGACGGGATGAGAAAAAGAGCGGATTTACCCCTGAGGAAGTGGCGGAGGCGCTGACCATGTGCGGGAAGTTTTCAAAGGATCTCCAGGTCGAGGGGCTCATGACTATCCTCCCCTACGAAGAAGATCCTGAGGCCAGTCGGCCACATTTTAAAGCGATGGCTGAGGTGAGAGCGAGCCTCATCGCTCAGGGGCATGGAGCTCTTTTTCACCACCAGACGATACTCCTCAGCATGGGGATGTCGGATGACTTCGCCGTTGCCATCGAGGAAGGCGCGGATATCGTGCGTGTTGGAACGGCGATATTTGGGGAGCGGGGGTAGGGGGAACCTCGGGGCAACGGTCGCATTGATACCAAAATATCGGGACATTCGTCGGACCGGAGGGCCCGTATCCTTACGGGCCGGGTATGCACGAACGTTTCATCTCGGCTTCCGGCCCGTCGGGAGACGGGCCCTCCGGGTTACGACGTGGGATCCTGCCCGGCCCGCCATCCCGCTGCTCCCAGTCATGCCATCCCACCCTCTTTTCGGGGTATCCATTGTGATGACGTATGCGCAGTGAGCGCCTGCCTCGCGAGGAGGATTTGTATGGAAGCCTCAGAGATAATGGAGAGAAAGGTCCTCTCGTTGGGGAGTAATTCCTCCCTCATGGATGCTGCGAGCGTCATGCATGAGCACAACATTCGACATCTCCCCGTCGTTGAGCACAACGAAGTTATCGGCATTTTGAGTGAACGAGATCTCCGAGGATTTCTTGAAGAGCTCTACGAGTCCACCGAGGAAACGGCGGACGCCGCGCGACGGAAAAGTATGTCTATCGCCGAGGTGATGCAAACGAAGCCGCTCTCCGTCGATCCAAGCGCGGATATAGTCGATGTCATCGATCTCATGATTGAAAACAAGGTGGGAGCGATAGTTGTCGCTGACGAATTGGGACAACTTCGAGGAATTATAAGCTACGAGGATATCCTTAAGATCGCGCGTGAAAAACTTGCGATGTAACACGGAGAGGTGAATATGGTTGAGTCAAGCAAACGTGGTGTGCCCAAGGAGAATTGGAGGAAATTCTTCGATGAGGTTTCAGATAAGTTACAGGGGAAGGGAGTTGATATAACGCTTTCCTCAGAGGACGGACCGCAGCATCAGAGCAGGTTATGGCAACTTCATGGTGTGACCTACGACCCTCACGATGACGCGTTGATTGTGTCGTGTGAGCAGCAAGAACACGTTATCTCGGAGCCTCAATCAGTCTCGATCGAGGGCTTCGGGCGTGAGCTCGCCTCGCTAGAGATTATCACCCAAGGTGGTGGGCGCGAGACGGTTCGATTTATGGATCCGCTCCTTCTTTCCGCTCCGTAAGTGCCTTCGGTTTAAGAAGAGAATGATATGGCTATAAAGAACGATAAAGATTTACAGCGTGACGTCATGGAGGATCTCCGATGGGATCCAAGTATCGATGCCTCAAAGATAGGGGTGGCTGCCTCTGATGGCGTTGTCACGCTCACAGGCGCGGTACCGAGCTACTTTCAGAAGCAAAGCGCGGAACGCATAGTGAAGCGAGTCGCTGGAGTGCGTGCAGTAGCCAATGACATAGACGTACAGCTCCCAAGTGTCGTTGAAAAGACTGACGCTGGTGTCGCTACCAGCGCTCTTAACGCGCTCAAGTGGAGCTCGTCGGTTCCAGATGAACATATCAAGGTATCGGTCAGTAAGGGGTGGGTAACCCTTGAGGGAAGCGTTGAGTGGAATTATCAGCGTGAGGCCGCGGAGAAAGTTGTCGAGGAGCTCCTCGGGGTAAAGGGTGTGACCAATCGGATCTCGGTCTCTCCGCACATTAAGTCCCGTGAAGTGAAGCACGAGATTAAAGCGGCCCTTCATCGGTATGCGGAATTAGAGTCTCGTAACATCGAAGTTGAGGCGACCGATAGCACGGTTACGCTCCGCGGAAATGTCCGTTCGTGGGCCGAGCGTAAGGAGGCTGAGAACGCGGCCTGGATGGCTCCGGGGGTTACGCAGGTAAAAAATGAGATCGTCGTCTCGGTCTAAAATCGTGTAAGCGCTCACCTTACAACAAGCATCTACCGGCGATAGCGTGGCGTCCTCACGATGGTGTAAGCTCCACGTCGTGACGGCCTCTTTTCGGGGTGTTTCGACCGAAAAAGTGCTCCAAGTGCTTGAAACCTCAACGGGTAGTTGAAATTATGGCGGAGGATGTCTATCCAACGGGTATCCGTCGCTTTTTGGCTTGTCAGGAGCGATAAAAAGGGGAGGAGAGGCGACAAGTGTCCCCTATCTCGTTATACTTAAACTAATCGTTCTTTCACGGTGAGAGTCGTATGCCATTGTATGAATATGAATGTCCGGATTGTGGACGTTTCGAGGTGATTCAAAAGTTTAGCGACAAGCCACTCAAGCAGTGCCCGAACTGCAAAGAGAAAGGGAAGAGCAACCCAGTGACCAAGGCTGTCTCCGCTTCGGCGTTCCACCTGAAAGGTAGTGGGTGGTACAAGACCGATTACACCTCTGGCTCATCCTCAAGTGGCGGAAGTACGAAGAAATCAAAGTCTTCGAAGTCTGACTCCTCAAGCTCGTCGGACTCATCCTCAACCACAGCGCCGAAGAAGGCGTGTGGAACGGGATGTGGATGTCACTAAAAACCCAGTAGAGGTTTGGACGATGAAAGGCAGGCCGCGAGGCCTGCTTTTTTTATGCGTCGCCTGAACTCAATCGATTCAGATAAGGAAGTATTTCCTCCCCATCGCGCGCGCATATAGAGTAAAAGACGAGGTGTGGGTGCAATTCGTACTTCGGATCGAACCCGCTGCTTCTAGGGTATAGACATCTCCGTCCCAAACCGATCGAAGAAGAGGTCTCATGACATCCGCCTACGCTCTTGGAATTGATATCGGAACCACCAAGGTCGCCGTCGCCGTTGTTGACACTGATACCAGGGATGTGGTCGCGACAGCATCGAGGGCCCACGAGAGC
>JAULVA010000129.1:16130-17322 GCA_032111275.1 Bdellovibrionota bacterium | reverse complement strand
TTCCGGAGAGCTCCTCGCGGCGTTCGCTCTGACCGAACCGCACGCGGGCTCCGATATCGCCGCTATCGCCACCGAAGCCAAGCTCGTACCGGATGGGTTCTCCCTTAATGGCAATAAGTGCTACATCACAAGCGCTGGATTCGCTGACATCTATCTAACGTTCGCTAAGACCGAGGACGATTCCACCTCCGGGCTCTCGGGATTTATCGTGCCAGCGACAACTCCTGGACTATCCTGGGGCAAACCGGAGAAAAAGATGGGAGCGGAGCTATCCCCCATAGCGTCGCTCTTCTTCGATAACGCGATTCTTCCTAAAAACGCTCTTATCGGCGCGCTGCACGGGGGACGAAAGGTCGCCCTCTCTGGACTCGCGGGTGGACGGGTCAATATCGCCGCGTGCGCAAATGGACTATCGAGGGCCGCTCTTGAGGACAGCATCGCGTACATGAGGGAGCGTCACCAATTTGGAAAATCCCTCGTCGACTTTCAAGGCCTTCAGTTCATGCTCGCCGACATGCATACCAAACTCGCGGCCGCTCAACTTCTGACCGAGACAGCGGCGCACGAGATCGACGCCCTCGCGAACGGCGATACAACTGTTAATACCAAGCTCTCCTCATCAACCGCGAAATGTTTCGCGACGGACGCCGCTATGGCGATCACCACAGATGCGGTGCAGCTCTTCGGAGGGGCTGGGTACATCAAGGATTACACCGTTGAACGGTACATGCGTGACGCCAAGATGCTACAGATAGTTGAGGGTACTAACCAAATCCAGAGAATCATTATCGCTCGAGAGATTATTGAGTAAGGAGCCCCCCTAAGGAGCCCCCCTACCCCTTCATGTCGACGATGCCCAAGAACTGTGTTGGGTCGATATTTCCACCACATACGAGCAACGCGCAGTTGTAGTCCCGCAGCCGCTCCCGCTCCTTCACATACGCGGCGACAGCGAGCGCTCCGGCGCCCTCCACTACCAATCTGTGCTCGTAAAAGAGATAGCGCATCGCCGCCGCGATATCGGATTCCTCCACAAGAACCCACTGATCGATGAGCGCCTTGCACATGTCGATCGTTATCGCTCCCTGTTCGACCGATCCTGCGGCGCTATCGGCGAGCGTTTCAAGGTGCGCCGTAAAATCTGAGCCAATCCCGGTAACCACGTCGTACATCCCCGCGGAGTTCGCGGGAG
>JAULVA010000129.1:15262-16120 GCA_032111275.1 Bdellovibrionota bacterium | reverse complement strand
GATGCTCATGTCCCCAATCAAGGGGCGCAAGGGGTCAGGAGACCCTGGGAGGAAAGATGAAGGGGAAGATCGAGCCCATCCGCACGGGGCGGTGGTACAGCAAGGACGCTGAGGAGACGGCGCGGTTCGTGGTGGGATTCGACTGGTCCCCCTCCGGCCTTCCCCTCATCCGGTACCGCAAGCGTCACCCGAACGGCAACGGGGGCCACGTCCTCGTGGAGACCTCCTCCAACAGCAACGAGCACAACCTCCATATGAGGGATCTGCTCCATGAGCTCTATGCCGATCGTTCCTTGACCGGCGATTACTAAGGGATCGTTGTAGGGCGAGATAAAGGTCTTGCCCTCTTCGTGCGCGAGCTGACGAGCTTGTATCTCGCACTGATCGTAATCTTCCCCGAAGAGATGAAGCGAGCATGCGTACTCCTCAAGCGCCCTCTTCCGAGCCACGTCTACAGTTCGGGGGACGAAGATGGTCGCCGGCACGCCATACAGCTCCGATGCCAACGCCACTCCAAGACCGTGGTTCCCCGCGGAACACGCGATGACTCCGTCAGCGCGATCTTTGTCGGTGAGATCGCTCATTCGGTACAACGCGCCCCGCGCTTTAAAGGACCCGGTGATTTGGTGACACTCAAGTTTTAGCCACACCTCACCGCTCCCTTCTTCGAGGTGACGTGCGCGCTCAACACCGGTGTGGCGTATGTGTGGTTTGATAACTCCGTGCGCCTGCCGAACGCTATCGTGTCCAGTGAATATGGTCGTTGAAGGCCTCTTAGTCATGCGGCTGAGCGTACCCTACAAACGTGCGCGACGCTGGTGTTTGGTGAAGCGAGCTTCTATCCACTCGTTTCGGACG
>JAULVA010000129.1:11031-15228 GCA_032111275.1 Bdellovibrionota bacterium | reverse complement strand
CCACGGTAACGATCGAATGACCTACATCGTTCGTGACAAATTTCAATCGAGGATCTCCATGCGTCTTGGCGTGTAACACATGCGCTGCCATCACGAACCCGATAAGGCTAGCGTAAATAGCTGCGCCGGAGCTCAAGAGAAGCGTTCTCATTTTTGGGGAGAACTCCAACCCCTCGATAGGGGTGTCAGGTGGGAGGTCGACGATATCTCGCCCCCGATGAAACTTCATGCGAAAGCAGCTCTCGCACAACCTATCCGCGCTCCCTTCAGCTAGCCCACAACGATAACATCCGCCGCTCATACAACTGCCTCTAGGAGTCATACGGCGCACCTGCGAAAAAACTAAAGATTTGGGGGCGGAATGAACAAAAAGAAGGAAGTGCCCCGTACATCGGGACGTTGGAGGGACCATGAGACTGAACGAGATGCGGGCATCTCGTAGCGAGAGCTTCCGTAGGTACAACGTGCGGACCGCTCAGAGCGCGAACACCGTACACTATCCTCATAGTTCAAAGGGTAACAAAATCCCTCTGAGCGACCTAGAAAAATCTTACGCGTTATTCGTAGGAAAGCGGTGCGACAGCACCGCTTCCTAGCAAAAGCCCGGGTTAGCGGGGTTTTGCCTTTTATCTGTACGCTCCTAGCACGACGAGCTATTGATGCACTTATTGGCTTCGAATGGCCCGTAGCAGACGTTTCCAAATTTCATGTAAATCCTTGACGATCCAGAGCTTTGCATCGCGCGGGACGCCACCTCAGCACCCCCAAATGGGGTACTCTTAGCGCAACGGATCCCGGCATAGTATCGAGCTCCCCATCCGCCGCCCACGGCGTAGAGCGCGAGCTTCGAGACCACATTCCCTTTGGTATCGATGGCGTCGATGCACGATGGAAACGGTCCTCGAGCCCCACTTTTCATGATTAATCCGATCGTCTTACGACGGATGTCTGAAAAGTGATTTGAGCCGAATGTCTTGTAAATATGCGTACTGGGCATGCTGACGAACTGAGAGCACTGTGCTGGTCTCCCATTGCCAGCATCTCCCGAGGGGGTAGAGGTCGGAGCGGGGGTCGGAACCTCCGCGCCGAGAGAATTTATGTTTACCTGATCCACGGGAATCCCGCCGAGGGCAACGGTCTCCGTCACGTCGATCTGTCGCGGATTAGCGATCGCTGCGTATTCTCCGCTCTCATACGCGATCTCTTCACCAGGCCCCTGCAAGAACTCACCGACGACACTTGTTCCCGTTCCAGAAAAGACATGGGAAAAAACAGCGCCTCCCTGCAGATTAAAAACTTTAACAGAGGTCTTGCCACCACTGCCTACACTAAATCCAATCAGGTCGGTTCCGGTGCTTTGCCGCACAGGGAATGGTCGTGGACGCACTCCCTGGCTCGCGAGTTTTGGAAGTCGCGGAAACTGTTTGACCGCTCCTGAGTTGATATCCCTCATGCGCGCGAGGGTCTTTGAGTTAGTCCCTGCTCGAGTTATTCCGATCCAATCAACCGCCGAATCCTTTTCAGCTCGGGCATAGAAGATGCGGTCCCCCGCCGCGCCAAAGGTAAAGTTCTTTTTGACGGGAGTATCCGAAGCGAAGAAATCTAACATTACCTCCCATGTCGCCTTATTTTTAACGAGGCGAGCGACCGCGGCGTCCGCGATTCCGTTACCATCGAAATCAGCACCGGAAATTACAAGATCGCCCTTCTTCCCAAACACCTTTGTGCGTACGTTCCCATTCGATTCTCGAATCGACCACTCAATCTTGTTCGTTGTCCCATTCAACGAGGCTACCCCTATCTGAGATCCTCCGGGTAGCCATTGCGCCATCGTGATGGCATCGCCCGACTTCCCAAGACTGCCAAGGGCCATCTGGGCTTGCGATGTCGAAAGTTCGGCGGTCCATGTCAAAGATTTGTCACTTTCGATCTGAACCCACGTTCGGTCAGAGATGCCATCTCCATCAAAGTCATTCGGCACAGCGGCCATGGCGCACGGCATACACACAAGACAACTGACCAAGGCGATTGATATTTTCTTCATACGTACCTAAGGATTCTCTGATGATTAGCGAACGGGGAGGCTCCTACACTCAATATGGCCGAAAGCCCCTCTCCGCACCTATTCAAACTTCGTGCCCTCAATTGGCGTACATGACTCCCCCAACTAGCGATCACATATCGTTACTCTCCGAGCTGCTGAGGCTCGAAGCGCGAAGCGCGTTCCCCACAGCCCAGAGGTCGATCACCTCCTGAAGAAGCGCTCCGCCGACCGGCGTAAGATAGCCAGCAGCGGCAACTATCATCCCACCGATACTCAAGGCCATGCCACCAACCGCGCTCTGGAGGGCGACTCGCCGCATGTGGGTACTGATGTGAAGGAATTGGTCGACCTTACGTAAGGAGGGCTCAAGGATCACCGCGCCCGCGGCCTCAGAGGTAATATCACTCCGTGGGCCAAAGGCCACCCCTACGGTCGCGGCGGTCAGCGCTGGAGCGTCATTGATTCCATCCCCCAGGTAGAGCGTTTGCGCCCGGGAGGTCTCAGCGCGAACGATATCAACCTTCTCCTCAGGGGATTTCCCCGAATACACCTTGGTAATCTCAAGTTGCTTGGCGAGATAGCGCACCTCTTCATCTCGATCCCCTGACAAGAGGATAATCTCCTTAAAGTTGTGCCGCGGCCCAAGATGCATGACGAAATCCCGACTTTCAGGACGTGCCTCATCTTGAAAACGAAAAACGGCGGCAGGGGTGTCATCGACCAGAATCAAACACTCAAGGCCACTCGGCGCCGCGGTGAATGCTCGAGAGAGCTCAGGGGAGACGGCGCGACGTCCTGTAATCGTAACCTTTCGCCCATGCACCATCCCAACAAGTCCTTGCCCCGGAACCTCTTGCACGTCCGAGGCATCAGCCAGCAAGAGATGTCGTGCCTCCGCCGCCTGAATTACCGGCTGCGCAAGGGGATGCTTAGAATACTTCTCTACGCTCGCGGCGAGCTGAAGTACCTCATCCTGAGATATCGCGAGCGCTTCAACCTGGGTCAAACGTGGCTCTCCGATCGTGAGGGTGCCGGTCTTATCAGTAATCAGAACCTCACACGTGTGCGCGCGCTCCAAGGCGATCGGGTCCTTAATGATAATTCCCCGTTTCGCGGACCACGAGATAGCGCCGATGATCGCGACGGGTATCGCGATGATTAATGGACACGGCGTAGCGACCACGAGGACGGCAAGAAATCGCTGCGCTTCCCCGGACAATGCCCACGCTCCAAGCGCGATGACCACAGCGATAGGCGTGTAGAGGGCTCCCAATCGGTCCGCGAGTCGTCGCAGGCGGGGCCGCTTTTGGCGCGACACGTCCATGACCTGCATGATCTTGGCGTACCGCGAATCTCGCGCGACCTTGCTCGCCCGTATAATGAGAACGCCCTCACCGTTAATAGCGCCGGAGATAACTTCACACCCTGGAGTCTTTGAGATTCGGTATGGCTCGCCAGTAAGATAAGACTCATCCATGGAGCTGCGTCCCTCAAGAACGACACCATCTACCGGACACAACTCATGAGGGAGAACCGCGACCTCATCTCCCGCTTGAACCGCGTCAGCGGCCACGTCTACCATGCTCACTCCGCTTCGTTTATGCGCGATAGAGGGCATCCGTCGAGCGAGCGCGTCGAGTACTGAGGAAGCGCGACGCATAGCGTACTCCTCAAGCGCTGTTCCCCCAGAGAGCATGAGAACCACAAGCGCGCCGGCAAGATATTCTCCGAGGAGCACGGAGGTCACAATCGATATACCCGCAAGGAGATCTGATCCAAACTCCCCCTTCAACATCGCCGCGAGGAGCTTTACCACCAAGATTGCCCCCCCAACGATGAGCACCGCGAAAACTGGCTGTTCAGCGATGCGCGGGTCTATATCGCTCAGAGCGCGCAGCGATAGCGTGAGCGCGATAGCGAGCAGCGTTGCCACCGCGATACTGCCGTTGACGTATTTCATCTCCATATTCTCCTCATCCGCGATCACGTCTTTCAGAGCTAACGTTTTCCCGATCCTTAGCACCAGCTACTACCGATACACCATTCGATATCTTCGGGAGGCGAGGCAAAACCTCCTATCCCACCACGTGGGAAGTTGCAGAGTGACGACGCAATTAGGTTTTGCCGGCCCTCTTCAGGGAAGAGCCTCGTGG
>JAULVA010000129.1:0-11021 GCA_032111275.1 Bdellovibrionota bacterium | reverse complement strand
AGATACGGCGTCCCTCTGCGATGATGGAAACGAGGTCAATCACAGAGCATCAAGCATGAGTCAATCCGCCCCCAAAGCCATCATTCACCCTGCGCTCGATCCGTGGCTCGTCGGCGGTCTCTCTATAGTCGTGCTCGTGGGTTTCTTAGCCCTCAGTTCTGTGGTTCCCCAGGACCTCATTCTTGGAAACTTTATCGTTCTCACGATACTCGTGAATGGTACTCACTTCATGGCCTCCTATTTCCTCCTCTACTCATCCAAGGAGTTCATACGACGCTACCGCGCCGCGGCGGTGTATATGCCGGTCGGGCTTCTCGCCGTCGGGGCTCTCGGCCTCTGGATGGCGGCCCCTCCTCTCAACGACCCCGGCATCATACGGGGTATTCTCGTTATTACCGCTCTCTATTTGGGGCTGCATTACACCGGCCAGGCCTGGGGCATGATGGCCTCGTACGCCTATATCCATGGCATCCGATTCTCTCCCGTAGAGCGCACTACTTTGCGCGCCTGTCTGCGGTTCATGGCGGCATGGCAGATGGTATGGGCACTCAAGACCAGCCCCTCCTACATTCCATCTGCCTTTCTTCCCTGGGTAAACCCGTGCATGCGACTTCTTGATGTCGGGGCGATCGCGTCCTTCACGGTTGGAGCATTCACCCTACTCGCCATGCGCCGCCGACTAGGAATCCAGCTCCCCTCTTCTGTTGTCGTTCCCTTCTTCAGTCTCTACATCTGGTACTGCTTCCTGTTCGTGTACCCTCAGTCAATTTTTTGGGTGCAGATATTTCACGCTACCCAATACCTCTCCTTTCCGTTTCGAGTTGAGGCTAACCATACTAACCCGGGAAAGCTTGAGAGCCTCAAGGCGAACCGTTTGCGCCATCTCCTCACCTATTCGCTATCGCTTAGCCTGGCGAGTTTGTTCGTGTTCGTGGGAGTGGATAAAGCTCTTAATTACCCAAACGGGGGTTTTGAGACGTACTTCTTAGTTTTTGTTTCCCTTATCAATATCCATCATTACTTCATCGATGGGTGCATCTGGCATATCAGCAACCCGGAGGTACGCGCGCGACTCTTCGCGCACGTACGCTCCTAGAATTACCCACGAACACTACTTCATATAGATTCGCTTCGTGGAGAGTTTTGCCACTTTGGCCCTCGCCGCGATCACTCGCTTCAACTCAGAGCTACATACCGCTTTCTTGACATTTACGGACCGTGCTTTCACAGCGCCGAACATCGGATCTGTCGCGATAACATGAGGCCTGATGGCCGCAAGATAGCGTTTCAGTGACGCCTGAGCGGGTCGGCTCAGCTTGATCCTCGAAGCAGCTCGCCCCTTTTTCAGCGACACCTTCAACGTACCAGTTGCTGGATTGAAATCGCTGACCCTCACATTTACGAGCGCGCCAACCGGCATCACGCGGCTCGCGTAGAGATGCGCGAGAGCCCTATTTCGCAACGCGATTGTGCCCCTACCGATCCCCTTTGACACAAATGCCTTCGCGAAACGGGGCGCGATTCGCACCCTCAACCCAGCTCCTTGCTCCTTGGTGGAACAGAATTCCGCGGTATTGACGCGTGGCGTCGGTGTCGGTGTTCCAGTTGCGATAGGTGTCGGCGGCGTGCCGCTGTCTGTGCCACCATCGCTATCATCTGGATCTGGAGTCGGTGTAGGCACAACAACTCCGGTCACATCAGGACTTGTCGCCGGACAATTAGTTACGGAGGTAGCCACCACCGCGGTCGCTAGTCCCTCTGGAATCGACCCCGAGGTTGAGATGGTGAAGTTATCAACTCGCACGCGGCCATTGACCTCGGCGAGGAAAACGCCGAAAGCTCGAACGGTTCCTGTCAACGGTAGGGAGGTGTTATACGCGGTTGGTGTCGCGGCACCAAGACCGTTGACGTACGGAACGGTCCCATAGAGCAACTCCGAGGGATCTAACTTTACAGGCTCCCACTTAAAGGGGCTGCTTTGACGAGTAGCTGTTCCAGAGATGTACCAGGTGTCATCGATGAGAAAGATGAGCTGGGTCTGATTCATGACACCGGCTGCGTCGACTCCACTGAGACGTTGCTCGTACTCAACGCTTGATGGATTTTTCGAGATCAAGCCTACATCAAAGGGGAATTCAGCGGTCAGGAAGGAGACTCCATACGCGGGCTTGAACCAGAAGGAGTAACCTTCAGCTTTACCCTGCGGAGCGCTATTAACCGATCCTCCAATAATGGTGCTACCATATGAAAAGACCTTAAGATTACTAAACTTCTCTTTGGGAAGTCCCGTTACCAAGCCTAACCAACCGGTCTCATCAGCCGCCGGCTTGCCAAGGCTTGCGGTGCAATACTGATACGTTTCTTTATAGATTACCCTTGATTCCGCCTGAGCTTCGTCACAGGGAGCGGCAAGGATGCCAGACATTCCCAAGGTGAACGCCAACGCGCACGCCCTAGAAAAAGATTGCGACACGGATGAAAAGTGATTCACGGAGTACTCCTCGATACGGTAGGCATCGCATCGCTCATGGGTAGCCGAAATGGCGTGAGAAACGCGCCCACAGAGATGCTTAGCTACGTAATAGTCTCAACGAGGAGATGTATGAATGACTCTCATCATGAACTGATGAGGCTATAGTGATTTGCAAAAGTCCGTGCCAGTAAAACTGGCAAGGCTTTTGCCGTAAATCACTATAGGTTGTTGTTTTGATTCGCGTCCGCGAATCGATAGCGTTTTCCAAAATCCGTTATATCGCTCAGGACTTTTGAAAAACGCTATACGCGCGTTCCGCCCACATCAGAAACTCTTGATTTCCCTCAGCGCCTCGGATGGAAGATGGAATCGTGCCTCGATGTACGAGACTCACAGAGGGAAGGAACTCTCGTACGGCGGTGACCACTCTCTCGTGCACCTCGGAGCTTTGAACTATCCCCCCCTCGGCCACCTCTCCCTTCGCGGCCTCGAATTGTGGTTTGACAAGGGCGATCACCGTACCGCCTGGAACGAGCCACTTTGAAATCACCGGAAGAACTTTGGTGAGCGAGATGAAGGAGACATCGATCGTCACGAGGTCAATCAGGTCGGGCAGGCTCTCCACGTACCGAACATTTGTTCGCTCCATGACAACGACTCGGGGATTAGTTCGAATCTTCCAATCAAGATCTCCATATCCAACGTCGATAGCGTAGACCTTCTCCGCGCCTCGAAGCAGGAGAACCTCGGTGAATCCTCCTGTGCAGGCGCCGACATCAGCGCAGATCTTACCGCGCGAGGAGAGACCAAACCCGTCCATCGCCCCCGCAAGCTTAAGGGCCCCCCGCCCCACAAAATCCTTTTGAGGAACTAATGAGATCAGGGCCTCACTACTCACCATCGTCCCCGGTTTATCAACTACGGTGCCCGCGACGCGCACGTGCCCGGCTCGAATCCGCTTCTCAGCCAGCTCTCGTGACGGGAACATCCCTTCCCGAACGAGGCGCTCAATCAATTGTTGTTTCGGGGGAGTTTTTGGAGCCATCTTCGTCGGATAGTATGCCACATTATCTTGATCACATCTCTATCCCATTTCTCCTCGTCCGGCAGTGAGCATTCTATACAGAAGCCGACTACCTCAAGCCGATCTCACCACAAACATAGAGCGAATCAAGGCTCCCCTGTCTCGTAATGTCGCGATCAGATGGTTGTGAATGTCTGTGTGCGAAAAAGATTCGGGCAATCACGTCTGAAGATATCACCGGATCGAAATTTATTTAGCGCTGTACAGAGCATCCGTAATGGACTAGAAGACATCTCAATTTAAAGCTCGTAAGCAGTACCACTATAGGGTCGCTCTTTCATGACACACTCCTCTGAATCGCTCAACAACACCACATACGCGGAGAAAAACGATCGAGAGATCCTGGTTCTCGCGGATGTATGTTTTGAGATGTTCCCGATTAAAGAGTTGCGCAGACCGCACCTGATCCTCGATGAACTTCGAGCGGCGTTTCCAGATTTCAATGACCCGGATATTCTGCGAGCTATCTCTATGGCCCTCTCTTGGAGACGGCTACTGAGAGACGCGGGACGACCTTTGCATTAAAATAGATCGGTAGGGCTCGACTCCTGGCGGGCCGTATGAAAACGGCAGGTATCAACGCTTCATCGATAGGCGATACGACACGGCCCGCGAGGATCCGCCTTCGCTAAAGCTTCGGCGAGACAGGCAGCGGTCCCTACCAACGCGCCACACACGAGACCCTGTGCGGCCCATGGCTAAAAAAAAACGGCCGTGGGAAATTCCCACGGCCGCCCGGGTAAACTTAGCGACGACCGCCGAATCCACCTCCACCACCTTCACGGCGGTGAGGACGATCCCCACCATCACGATTGAAGCCACCCTCTCGAGGGGCTCGCTCGCGAGCGATATCAACCACAATAGTGCGGCCCTCTACATCGTTTCCGTTGAACATGTTTACGGCTGCTTGAGCCTCATCTTCGCTCGACATTTCGACGAATCCGAAACCACGTTTACGACCTGTTGCCGGATCAAGCACTACTCGCGCTGACGCTACAGTTCCAGCCTGAGCGAAAAGACGGCTAAGATCGGCGTCCTCAACAGCGAACGGCAGATTTCCTACATACAACTTCTTTGACATTGACATTCCTCCACGGCATTAACAGTTCTGATAAGCCGCGGGAACGAAGTGACAGATCGTACACTATCGCCTCTGAAGTAACTCGTTCGAGTAAGCTCAAACGAGCGCCCTCGGCGATGAACATCTTCCGGGAATGTCCCGGAGCGGAAACCAGATTGACAGCTTATGGTAACAAGGTCTTGACAATTGGGTCAACATTGATTTAGGCCCAACCCCCTCGCCCGCTAACTCGCTGAAACAAAGGAGGGAACTTCACTTTGGATAACTCCACCGGAGAGGGAGCCCCTCCGCTACACCCGCAGATGCTCGGACCGATCGGGAGAAACACCCGATGCGATACCTCGAATCTCTCGCCGGGCTGAACGATCTACACCCATCATCTCGCTGTAGAGTTGCGCATACTCGTCCACAACTCGGTCTAACGAATACCTCTCAGATATGCGCGACCGGCCCCGCGCTCCTCGCTCATCCCACGCCTCCCTGCCCTCTCGACACACAGCGGCGAGCGCTTCGGCGAGACACGCGGCTGATCGTGGTGGTACAACAACTCCAACACCATCAAGCAACTCTCTCGTGTTGCCCACATCGGTGGCGACACACGGGACCTCACAACACATCGCCTCTGCGATGACATTAGGAAAGCCCTCAGCCACTGATGAGGAGCAAAGAATGTCCATGGCCGGGTACAACTCTGAGCTCGGGGAGTACTCACCCACAAGGATGACGCGTGACGCCACGCTGGACGACACGAGAAGTCGACGCAACTCCGGGTTAGTGTCACTCATGCCGCGCCCCACCAACATGAGTCGCGCCTGCGGGATCCAGGTAAGTACGGCGGCGAACGCATCAATCAAATAGGTACGTCCCTTCGCGATATCATCCCGACCGATATTCCCAATAAGAATATCTGTGTCGGCGACACCAAAACGCTCACGAACAGATCGTCGACTGGTCGGGGATTTAGCGAATTGGTCGAGATCGAATCCGTTTCCAATAACGATCCCCCTCTCGCGATTAAATCCGAGCGCCTCGTGCTGTCCGCGAGACTCCGGGGTGCAGTAAATAATTCTATCAGGACGGGATGACAGCCATCTATTCGCGTGAACTACCATGCGAGTAGCAAACTTGAGATCATCAAGATTTTCAGTGCCCCGTCGCATGTTCCACGCGACCGGAATTCTTCGCGAGACAAATGGCCGCAGTAAGGACAGGAGCAGATTCGCGTGATACATCCATCCCTGCAAAAGATCTGGAGATAGCTCACTCAGAAGGCTCCGTAGCTTGAAGAGGGCTGCGATACCTTTAAGATTCGGTGATACGTTGACCGTGTGGACAGGAATACCTCGCGCCTCAAACGCATCCGCGAGGGGCTCTCGGTTGGAGAGACTCACGACAAAATTTTCTACCCCTCGCCGCTGCAATCCATCGGCCAGGCGGAGCAACATGCGTTGAGCCCCATCGCCACTCAAGCCGGTGATACAGTGAACTACTCGCATACAGAGTCCGCGCCTCAAAAAAAGAAAGCGGTGCGACTATAGGGGCGGAGCTAATCATGGAGTATGAGCGACCTCAGGCGACCCTGAGGGAGGCAGGCAAAACAACGCGTTCGCGTTTTTTTGCCGGGGTATTATGCCCGTTGTGGTCGCGAAGCCTTTCGACTTGGCGATGCTTCTCTTTACGTCACTGAGTGCGTTCGCAACTCCGCCAGCGCCTTGTCAGCGTCTCGAGTGACCTTCTCCATAGCGTCGACACAATAGGATGTCCGAAGGGAACCGAGCCCATCACTTCCCAGGTCCTCAGTGGCTAAACGAAGCGCCTTGGTAAAGGCTTGCGCGAGCACGAGAACGGAATCGAGTCCGACAGAATTATCCCCGAGCTCGTTAAGAATATACGCGGTCACGTGCTCTACGCGCGTGTCATACGGCTCCCATTTTTGCACACCCATAACATCCCTCTCGGCTGGGGTGCGTTGCATAGCTCGCGCCACCTGCGTATCGATTGCGTGCATGGCTTGGAGAAGCCCCTCCTCTAATTTACCAGGTTTGTTATTCATAGGCGCCTCTCCAGTGGTGTGGCGATATAACTATCTAAAAGATTAAGACTCAAGATACGGGGCTTCCGGTGCGATATTTCTCCCCTTACCCCCGGGTCGCCCCAATCCACATGAATCGGGAGTATACCATACTATCAACCGTTTCAACGTAGGTGTAGACCTGGCGTCCCCGAGGGATAGAGAACTTAACAAGCACATTATACTGCCCTCGGTCATCGCTTACCACCTGCGCGACGGACTTGCCCTGAACTACCAACCTCAGTTTTATTGCCCCAAGAGGCCGACCGGCGTCTGAAATGACTCGACCACTGACTCGATACAGCCTCTCCCTCCGGGAGCCCACGATGGTGCGCCTAACTGAAATCCGAGCTGGCGCGGGTCGGGGCGTAACAACGGGCGGTTGAGGGGTCGCGGTCGGCTCGACGCGCGGGGCCTGACGGGGGGCCATCTCCTCCACCGAGATACATCGGTTGTATCGCCCCAGATGGTCGGAGATCTCGTCAAGACTCGGGGAGGAGAAGCGGGTGGAGGAGGGCACCGAGATGCTTGGGTACATCAGCCCTCCCCTATCACTCACATCATGAAAGCCACCGAAATTGTGTCCGAGTTCATGCGCGAAGATTCCGGCATTGGCGGCCTCGACGTACGACTGAGTTATGCCGAAGGTCAGAGCGGGGGCGGCGCACACCGTTCCTATGTAGGCGATACCGATCACGCTCCCATCTAAATTCTTACCGGTGAAGAGGTGCTTTACATCGACCTTCTCATGAAAGTCCGAGCTGCCATCACCGAGGTTGTCTTTGTTGTCGGGGTTACCCGTAAACGTACGCAACAGCGAGTTAGGGTCTGTCATCGTGTAAGGAGAGTTCCCGGTATACACATGCTGCTTGACCAAGCGGAACCGGATGCCCAGCTGTGCATCGTAGATAGCCTCAGCGGTATTGATGATACTGGCGATCACAGCGTTACTCGAATCGCCATATTTCGCGTACCACTCAGGATCCGCGTCGGTGCTAATGGTGATCACCTTAGTTGCTTTGGTTTGCCCTGAATTCGACTCCCCCACCGGAGCTTCTTCGGACGGGATCGGTAGTACGGTATGGTCGTTATCCTCTGAATTCGTGTGTCCTACGGCCTGAGCCATGCTGACTGAACCGACCGCCGATCCACAGGCGCCACGATAGAAGGCGTGCGCGGGAATGCTCGATACTCGAGCGGACACCCGAATCGATCCGTTCAATAAAACCCTGACGGTGTATATCCTTTGCCGACTACCACGAGAACCGGTCGCTCGTCCTGGAATCGTGATCCTCAACTCGTTTTTGATGATCGACGCCGCGGTTCCATATACCCGACGCCCTTTCCGTACAGTCCCCCCGCCGACAGCGACCTTACCTCTGAGCAATACTGGCTCCACGGGATCGAGGTACTTCGCTCCACCTTTCTCAACTGTGGAGGTCCACGTTTTGTTGCGACGCAGGTTAAAGCGAGCGTCGATTCTTCCAAGATTCGCTATTTTTCCTGATACCTTTACGGCTGGGATGGCATCAAAGGTTTTTGAAGATGATGAGCGAACCTCTATCTGGTGTAGTCCGCTGAGCTCTAGCTCGGCTCGATACGGCGTGGTCAACGCGCTCGCCGAGAGGGGAGTCAACATCGATAAAACCAAGGCAAAAACCACAGAGAACTGCTGGGTTGCACAGCCACTCCTCATATCCTTCTCCACTCTTCTGTAGGCATCCATTCCCACGGCGGAAAACGCATGAACGTTTTCTTTTACGATGCCCCGCGGAGAAGGAGGGCTCGAAAATTTTTTCAAAACTTTTACAACCCTTGTGCGAATCCCCTGAGAGCGGCTACATAAGCTAAAGGACTCATGAAGGGTGGCGGATGATTCGAGCCACACCTACCCTTCCTTTCCCTATGAAACATAACCCTCCTCACCCTCTTACAAAGCGCGTCAGTGAATTAGCGACGATTTTACTGGTCGCCTCCGGTTGCGCGCGCCCGGCGGTCACAACACTTGAAAAGGCTTTCCGTCCAATAACGACCGAAAATGTTGAGATCGCCGACGATCTTGAATTCGCCGGGCTCGCTGATGCGATCGCTCAGCAACGAGCCGCGCTCAAAAACAACGAAGAGAACGAGATGGTTTTCGGTCCAGAGCGCGTTTCACGACGAGAGTATGTGAAGGCCTTGGATGAGCTGGCAACGATGTTGACGAGTTCTCATGCTCAAGCCGCCAAACTCGAGTACATTCGAGAGAACTTTCGATTTATGGAATGGTATGGAGGTAATGATTGGGGCGAGATACTTCTCACCAGTTATTTTGAACCGGTCATTCATGGCGACGCAAAGCGCACCTCCCGATTTTCGCAGGCCTTGTATGGCAAACCTGACGACCTGGTTGTGGTCGACCTCAAGAAATTCTCCGAGCGTTTTAAAGAAGAATCTAATCTCCGGGGACGGATACATGATGGCAAGGTAACGCCCTACTTTTCTCGAGATGAGATCGATGATGGCAACGCCCTTAAGGGCCGTAAGCTTGAACTCTGTTGGGTAGATCCGACCGATGCTTTTTTTCTACACATCCAGGGTTCAGGAACGGTCAAACTCCCTAACGGTGAGGATCTCTTTATCACCTACGCGGAAAAAAACGGACGAAAGTATGAGCCGATAGGCAAATACTTAAAGGACCGTCTCGCGCCGCGTCCGGTAACGATGCAGCGAATAGAGGAAATAGTTAAGGTGATGTCCCCCCAAGAGCGCTCTCAGCTTTTCGCGAAAAATCCTAGTTATGTTTTTTTCACCAAATCCAAGCGGCGGGCGATTACCTCTCTTGGTGTTCCCGCGACCCCCGGTCGTACAATAGCCGTTGATTCCAAATTCGCCCCGAAAGGCGCGCTCGCGATTATCACATTTAACAAACCTCTGGTCGACCAACCCGAGAGCGCTGAATCGGGCATGCCTCCCACAACTCGGGTTTCTCGATTCGTACTCGATCAGGACTCTGGCGGCGCGATCACGGGGACGGACCATGTGGATCTCTTTTGGGGACGGGGAGATGAAGCCAAGAAGGTCGCGGGAATACTTCAAGACAAGGCTCGCATCGTTTTCTTGGTGCCTAAAAAGTAGAGAAGCGAGGCGAATACACCTGCGAGACGAGCTTACTGCTCCTCCTCTTCTTCCTCAAGACTTGGAACCACGACACCCGGCGCGATACCAGCTGGACCACCTCGAGAAGGGGGAACCGCGTTGGGAATAAGTCCCGCGAGACTTGGATCACTGGATGCAAAGGAAGCGGACGGGCGGCTCGATCCACCGTCAGGACCTGATGGGATCTCGCGCACGATATCTCGAAGGATATCTCGCGACTCATCTGCCTCTAGATCCACCTTTTTGACACTCGCAACCGCTGCCACCTTTTTCGTGACTACCTTGTGCTCATCGCCCACGCCGCGGAGCGCGACAACCGTGCCGTCCTTAAAGACAACTCGAGCTCCTCCCTTATAGCTCCACACCAGCTCCCGCTTAACGCCTCGAACGATTCGCTCGTTAGGCTCGCCCCAAGCGGCGAGAACATCACGCAGAGAAGCTCCTACCGTCAGTCGGTCCTCTCGCTGCGCTAGCGCACTAGCGGGGGCGACGCCGGGGAGCGCCGCCAAACAGATAGCTGTAGTTAATATCCGAACGATGGCCCTCATGTCGCTTCCTCGCTGGTTTACCCGTTTCTCCGAACGGACAGAGTCTTCATATACCTTCGACTCACGGTAACATGCTGCCACACGTCAAAGGGCAGCGATTGTAGTATCGGCAAGCGAGCGACTATTCCTGAGTAGAATTATTTGACGAGTGTCGGAAAATCGTTACCACGGTAACTGGTTAATCCCCTTGGCTTACGAACGCGGTTTGAGATAAACAGAGAAGGTTGATCCCTGTCCCAACACGCTATGAACATCGACACGTCCTCCGTGAACCTGCGCGATATGCTTTACGATAGCGAGCCCCAATCCGGTCCCTCCCATCTGTCGACTCCGCCCTTGATCCACCCGATAGAAACGCTCGAAGAGACGAGGAAGATGTACAGCTTCGATACCAGGCCCGGTATCGGTAACCATGCAGCGCACATATTCACCACTGCGCTCGGCTGATATCGAAACCCGCGTTCCTTTGTCTGAGTACTTAATCGCGTTGTCGATCAGGTTAACGAAGGCCTGCTGCAGTAAACTTGAATTCACACCAACCCGGATATCGTCTCCCACCGAGGATATCACCGAGATAGATTTCGCCGCCGCGTTGGTCGCGCAGAGGTCTATCGCCTCTCGGATGA